>CAIOJO010000229.1 GCA_903858635.1 uncultured Telmatospirillum sp.
ACAAGATATTCTTCTGGCATACCGGCCATCCGGGCGGCATCAAGGGGCGCAGCATCGGCCAGATCCTTGGCGGGCCGCATCCCGAGCGAGTCATCGTCAAGGCGGTCGAGCGCATGATCACCCGCGGTCCGCTGGGCCGGGCGCAGATGAAGAATTTGCGCGTCTACGCCGGTGCCGAGCATCCCCACGAGGGGCAACAGCCCGAGGTGGTCGATGTCGCATCGATGAACCCGAAGAACAAGAGGAGCGCGTAAGCCATGGCCGAAGATTTCAGCGCATTGGCTGAGCTCAAGGCTCCGATGCCGCAGGCGGCTCCGGTTCGCGAACCGAAGATCGATGCGCAGGGTCGGTCCTACGCCACCGGCAAGCGCAAGAATGCGGTGGCCCGCGTTTGGGTGAAGCCCGGCTCCGGCCGCATCATCGTCAACGGCCGCGCCGTCGAGGTCTATTTCGCCCGGCCGGTGCTGCGCATGCTGATCAACCAGCCGTTCGCGGTGGCCAACCGGGTCGGCCAGTTCGACGTGGTCTGCACCGTCATCGGCGGCGGCCTGTCGGGCCAGGCCGGCGCGGTCCGCCACGGCATCAGCAAGGCGCTGACCTATTACGAGCCCGAGCTGCGCTCGCCCCTCAAGGCCGGCGGCTTCCCGACCCGCGACTCGCGCGTGGTCGAGCGCAAGAAGTACGGCCGCGCCAAGGCCCGCCGCAGCTTCCAGTTCTCGAAGCGCTAGAAAGATTGTTCAGAGTGGATGGCTTGGGAGAAATCCCAAGCCATTTCTCACCCCAAGCGACAATGGGGCCAGTTCATGGAAACCTTCACCTTCAACTCTCTGACCGAAATCGTCGACCATCTGGATCGATTGGCGGAACAGGGATTGGAGCCCCCCCTCGGGCCCCAGACCATTGGGGACAAGAGGTTCAATGAAGGCTATGCCACCGGGCTGCGGGTCGCGGCCGATATCCTGGCCCGGTCGACCATCGCACCCAAAAATTAGCTGAACCCGGCGCGCCGGCGGCGGGGCGATTTCCGCAACGGGGTTGCCCCCGGCCACGCGATTGCGCTAAACCTCCGGACCGCCTTGGGGCTGCGCAGGAGGGGATTTCGCCATGTCCGACATCATCAAGGTCGCCATTCTCGGGGCCAGCGGCTACACCGGGGCCGAACTGGTGCGCCTGCTGGCCGGTCATCCCCGCATCAAGCCAACCGTGCTGACCGCCGACCGCAAGGCCGGGCAGCCGCTGGCCGCGGTGTTTCCCCAGTTCGGCGGGCTGGCCCTGCCCGACATGGTCACCATCGAGCAGGTCGACTGGAGCACGGTCGACGCGGTGTTCTGCGCCCTGCCGCACGGCACCACGCAGGAAGTGATCGCGGCCTTGCCGGCCGGCCTGAAGGTGGTCGACCTGTCGGCCGATTTCCGGCTGTACGACCTGGCCAGCTACGCCCAGTGGTACGGCCACGAACACCGCGCCCCGGCCCTGCAGGCCGAGGCGGTCTATGGCCTGACCGAGCTGGCCCGCGACCAGGTGCGGGCGGCCCGGCTGGTGGCCAATCCCGGCTGCTACCCG
>CAIOJO010000230.1 GCA_903858635.1 uncultured Telmatospirillum sp.
GACGGGAAAACCCTGTGCTTCGAGGCATGGTCGGCGTCCTGGGACTGCAACTGCAATGGATGAGGTGAGCCCATGATCGTAACCCGCAGCGACGGCATGAAACTGCCCTACGGCATGCGCCTGGAGGTCACCACCGCCGGCCTGTCGGTCACTCCTTACCGCATCCCCGCCGACTTCGAGACGGCGCGGGCGACCGCCACGCCCGGCGAGGATTTCGACACGGCCCTGGCAGGCAAGCACATTCTGGTCGGGCCGACCTTGCCGGTGGTCTTCGCCAACCTGGCCGAACGGTGGGAAATCCAGGATTATTCCTGCGTGGTGTTCCCCTTCACCAAGGACCCGCTGCCGCAGATCGCCTACCCGCATAACCGCTATGCCGAGACGGTTTCGACCAAGCGCGACACCGACGCGACACGACGCTACCAGGAGCACGCGGCGCTGCATCTGTTCGTGCCGTTCGTGGACGATCCCACCACCTGGGCGCTCCACGTCATCACCCACCCGGACTGCCCGCTGCTTTATTCCGGCACCGTGACCGAGATGGCCCGACCGGACGCCCTGCGGCAGGCGATGCCCACACTCGCCCTGTCGGGGGACGCCACCGTTCCGGCCGGCGGCTATGCCTCGGTCACCGCCCAGCTTCGGGACGCCGTCGGGGCGCCGCTGGCCAGGAACACCACCCTCTATCTGGAGGAAACCGGCGGCTACCTGACGCGGCGCCGGCTTCCCCTGGTTAACGGTGTCGGCACGTTCAAGGTGGGCGCCATCGGCCTTGATGCCGGCGAGACCTTCAAGGTCAAGGCGGGGTTCCGCCTCTACTCGGGCCTGTCCGAGATCAACTTCACGGTGGTGTGATGTTCAAGCTGACCTTGGAGCGGCGGGACGGCTCGCCCTTGATCCTCCGTTACGACCCGCACAAATCGCTGCTGACCGACCAGGCCGGACACCGTGTCGACCTGTCGCCTGTGGGCTTCGGCCACCTCGATACAACGGCGCCCGGCGACGTGGTTAAGGTGTCGGAAGACAATCCGACGCCCAAATCGCACCACATCACCCGCCTCAAGATCCAGCTTGGCCTCGCCTGCAATTACGCCTGCTCATACTGCTCGCAGGCGGCCGACCGCCAGGCCGATCGCCCCGATCTGCGGGGGGATGATGTTGGTGTCTTCCTGGCCCGGCTGCCCGAATGGTTCCACCCCGTCCCCGGTGCAGATCTCAAGATCGAGTTCTGGGGTGGCGAGCCGCTGGTCTACTGGAAGACGCTGAAGCCCCTGGCCGAGGGGCTGCGGGCGCGCTATCCGACGGCCGTCTTCTGGATGACCACCAACGGCAGCCTGCTGGACGATGACAAGATCCAGTGGCTCCACGATATCGGCTTCTCGATCAACCTGTCGCATGACGGCCCCGGGCAGCCGCTGCGGGGGCCTGACCCGCTCGACGATCCGGTCAAGTTGGCGGCGCTGCGGCGCCTCTACGCGATGTTCGCACCGCTGGGGCGGATGTCGTTCCACTGCGTTCTCAGCCTGCCGCATCACTCCCTGCTGGCGGTGCGGAGCCACATCGCTGGGAAGCTGGGCGAGCCGGTCGAGCGGGTGCCGATTTCCACAGAGGGGCTGCTCGTCGTGCATGACGGGGCGGGCCTGGTGGTCTCGCCGCGGACCGAAGAGGACCAGAGGAGGATCCGCCACGATCTGTTCGAGGAGATCGCCCGGACGGACATGATCACCACCAATGCCGGCGCCTACCGCCTGATCGGCTTCTTCAAGCGCCTCGGCGAAGGCGTCGGGATGGA
>CAIOJO010000231.1 GCA_903858635.1 uncultured Telmatospirillum sp.
CCGGCAGCGGCGCCGAGCCGAACGGGGTGCGGAAGGTGTCGTTGATGCCCACTGCCGCCGCTCCCACCAGCACGATGCGGCCGCGGAAGGACTCCTTGGGCACGCGACCTTCCACCACATCGACGAAGGAGTAGGTGGGAAAGGTGCCGCGCGGGCCGCGATAATCCACCAGCAGCCGCATGGCGGAATCGGTGGGCACATGCAACGGTCCGAAATCGATACCGCCGCCCAGCGCCAGCGACACCTGCTCCCAGGCCAGCCCCCGGTACAGCGCCACCGCCCGCATGGACAGCGACGGCAGGAAGTCGGCGCCATAGGGCAGGGCGACATATTCGTAGCGCGGCGCGCTGTCGGCGTCGAAAGCGACGTTGACATGGCCGAGGCCCGCCGCCGCCGCCGCGATCTCGGGCACCGGCATCAGCACAGCGGTGGGCCGCAGCGGAAAGAACGGCAGGCGCGGACTGGAGCCGAACGCGGCATAGGCGGCCGTTTCCAGCGCCGGGTTCGTGGCGGCGCTCTCGTCCGAGGCAGGATCGAAGGTGAAGGCGATGGGAACCAGAACCTTGCCGGAGCGGGCGAAGTCCGCGGCGAGTCTGGTGTCGGGATCGTCGTCCGCCAGCCGGTCCAGGACCTGGGCCAAGTTGGGGCTGGCACGGGCGAGGCGGTGGCCGGCTTGCCGCGCCGCCTGCCGCATCTCGTCGGGGATCGGCTTTTCCGGCTCGGAGAACAGCAGGTCGAAGACGATGGCCTTGGCGCCCATGCCGTCGATCACTCCGGTGGCCTTGCCGATCAGCCGCCGACTGAACGGCCAGCGTCCCAGCTTGGCCAGGGAACGGTCATCCACCAGTACCAGCGCGACCTCGTCGCCGGGCGGATGGGGCGATGCGCGGAGCCGCAGGCGCAGGTCGAGTGACCATGTCTCCAGCTCCCGCACCGGCGGCCAGTCCCGGCCTTGCCAGAACAGCGCCATCACCGCCATGGTCACCAGCAGGGCCAAGCCGGGCTCGGCCAGTTTGCGGCGGCGCAGCATGGCGGTTGTCCGTCAGGGCAGCGTGGTGGCGTTGATGTAGTCGTCGAACTCGGGTTGCGACCACAATCGCGGCTCGATGGGGTCCTTGCCCGGTTCGACCCGGCTGCCGAAGCGGTCGGGAATCTCCACCGTCTTGTGGGTGGCGATGCTGGTAAAGCCGACCCGGCCCTCCAGCACTCCGACCCGGGTCATGGTCGGCTTGGCCTCGATGAACCAGTCGGTCGAGCGTACCGCCGCCACGGCGGTCGCGGTGCCGACCTCGAAGCGCGAGGGCTGCGCCATGCGGCTGACCACGGCGCGGACCAGTCCATCGGACAGATTTATACGGGCGTCGCGGCTGTCGCTGCCCTTGGCGGCGTAGGTTTCCACCGTCATGCGGGTGTTCTCGGCCAGCGACAGTACGGTGCCGTCCATCATGCGCAGCTTCAGCCGTCCCTCCTTGGCCACGGCAATGGTGTCGCCCAGGGCGATGGCGGCGCCGGTGGTCAGGGCGTGATGGCCACCGCCGCTTTCGACGGAACATTCACCGACCAGTGCGATCACCTCGCCAATTCGCTCTGCCGCCTTGGCCGGCGACGCTACGGCAAAGATCAAGAGAATGATGACGATGCGGAGGAGGAGGCTCATGACGGTCATTCCTCGTTGCGATTGGTACAAAGGCCACAGGAAGGCGGCCACAAC
>CAIOJO010000232.1 GCA_903858635.1 uncultured Telmatospirillum sp.
GGAACGACGGTGGCTGATGTGGTAGATTTCTTCATGGCGTTGCTTTCCTTTCGTGGATTCGACACCCCGAGCCTACAGGCTCAAGGTGAGCAACGCCTGCTCTACAATTTCAACATCGACCGGGACATTTCCGTGAAATCGATATGGGAGGTGGCCTCTTATCTGCCGGATCGATGCAGAATAACGGCATTGATATTCAGGGAAACGGCAGCATTACCTGCTCCGGAGCGTTCATTAATCAGAGTGTCGTTATTGGCCAAGGATTAACAATCTCAAGCAATAGTTTTCAGAATACAGGTACCATAGCAGGCTCTTCCGGGTCATTGACGGTCATCACCACGCAACCGGGGGGATTCACCAATCTCGTTGGATCGACGTTAGCCGGTGGCACCTATTCAGCGTCTTATGGCGGCACGCTTGATCTCAATATCGGGGGGGCGATCGTCACCGACGCCGCCACCATCCAGCTGGTCAATGATTTGGCGCATGGAAGCAATGCAATTGCGTCCTTCAATGCCGCAACCGGCACTTATGTCCCGATCGAGTCAACTCTGCTCACCATAGCGCCGTCCGGTGTCCTGTCGATCATTGGGGATACCTATGCCACCAACAATACGCTGACCGTCCACGGCAGGATCACGCTTGGCGCGTACGCAGCGGCATCTTCCCAGTTATCCACGCCCAATCTAAATATTGCGCCTGGTGGCGTCGTCTCATTAACCGGAACGAACGCAAACCTGGCCACGCTCAGCGGCGGGGCGATCACGAACAATGGTGAAATCGTCGCTAACGGTTCCGGAGGAGGTTCGGTAACTGCGCCTCCGGGCGGCTATGCGCTCCTCCAATCGTCAATCACCGGAACCGGTTCGATCCTCGTCGGGACCGGCGTGCCGTATACGCCACCCATAATTTCACCGAAAACAACAGTCTATATCGGCGTTACCCTGGAGTTGGCGGGGGCCGTCGCCGAAAATGTTGGCTTTGCCGATAGCACCGGAACGCTTGTGCTCGACGCGCCGCAAAGCTTCTCCGGCTCGATTCTGTTCGACACGGCAGGGTACACAATTACTACTGCAGGAGGGAGAACAATTACGTCGGGAGACTCAATTGTTCTGCCGGGTATTTCTCTCTCTTCTATTTCTGGATTTCAATATGTCGGGACCTCTTCGGGCGGAACATTAGAAATAGAGCAAGGTAGCAATGCTATAAACCTGCACTTTTCAGGGAATTACAGTACGTCCAGTTTTTCTCTGTCTGCTGGTTCGCAGCAATTCTCTACCTCACCGCCGAGCCTGGTCATCAATGAGCTGGGGCCGGCCCAGACCGCCCCCTATACCGCGGCGGAGATCGTCTTTTCCTATCAGGTCGGCAGCTTGGCAAGCTCGACCCCGGTTGCCGACGCCGCGGCGGCCATCGCCGGCAATCTCGACGCCCTCCAATCCATTGCGGCGGCCGGCCTGCTCTCGTCCATTACCCTGACCGACAGCGTCACGCCAACCCTGAGCATTACCGGCGCGCAATTGGCCAGTGATGCGACGGCGCTCGGCGATATTGCCGGCAGCTTCGGCCTTGCCATCACCGGAGCGACCACGGCCGGAGCCCTGACCGGTGCAGTTCTGCCGCATGTGACCTCCGTCGGCGTGACCGACAGCGCCGCCGATGTCGCGCTGCAACTCAATAATATCGAGGTCTTTGCGGCGGCCGGCAAACTGACCGGCATCACGCTGACCGACAGCGGCATTCCGACTCTCGCCGTGAGTTCGACCCAGATCGTTCAGGATGCTCTGGCGCTCAACGCCATTTCCGGGAATTACACGCTGAGCGTTCCCGGGGTGGCGGCTGCCGTCGCGACCTTTGTCGCGCAGCAGGACGCTTCCGGCCGGGGTGCCAACGCCATCGCCCTCGACTACCCCGGCACCGCTCCGTCCGGCGGCAACAGCGTCATCGGCTTCCAGTCGGCGTCATTCTCGGCTGGATTTAACGCCGTCGTCGTCGATGGGCCGCGCAGCAGCTACGCCATACAGATCGATTCCGCCGGCGTCACCACCATCAAGGACATCGGGGTCGGCGACGCCACCTTCGGCCAGACCGTCTCGATCAGCGGCGAGAGTTACATCCTGTTCAATGGAGCCAATCTCGGCCTGGCTGCGCCCAATTCGGCCGCGGCCCTGACCACGCCTCCCGGCAGCACGACGCCGGTGTTGAATTACCCCAACGACATCTATTTCGTCCTGAACCAAGCCGATGCACAGTTGGCCCAGTTCTATTCCTCGCTGCTGCCCTGGGAGCCGCAGCCGGCGCTGTCCGGCCTTGAGTATTGGGTGAACCGGCTGAATGCCGGCATGTCGCTCACCGCCATCGCCCAGAGCTTCATCAACACGCCCTATTTCCAGCAAACCTTCGGCGATCCGGGCACCACCCATGCCCAGCACCTGGCCTATGTGCAACTGCTCTACAGCCATATCCTGGGGATGACCTTGGGGGCCAGCGAGGCTGGCGTCCTCTATTGGACCAACGACATGGACAGCGGCGTCCTCACCGGTGCGACGACGCTGATCAGCTTCACCAATGCGGCAGCCACGACGGCAACCAGCAATGCCCTTTCGGGGGCCACGGCGGGCGGGGGCACCGGTTGGCTGATCGATCCCGCGGTCACCGGCGGCTATGCCGATCCGGGTGCCCAGATGGCGGCAGCGACCGTGCTCGCCCAGGCCGCCGCGAGCAATTTCTATAATCTCAGCCTGATCGACCCGACCTCGGTGAACGTCGGCGGCGTTTCCGCCAGCGGCATCACCGTCACTCCGGGCGCCGTTCTCCTGGCGGGGGCGGCCAAGACGGGCACGATGATCACCCTGGCGTCCTCCTTCGCCCAAGCCACTCTTACCGGTTCGGGATATAGCGTTCACGACGGGCTGGGCACCGACAGCATCACCGTGACCGGCGCCAACAACACCCTGTTCCTGGGTAGCGCCAGCACCGATCATCTCGGTCTCGCACTTGGCGGCAATACCGCCATCGCCGGCTTCGCGCCGGGGCATGGCTCGGTCCTGGCGGTCAGCCGGCACGGTCAACGAGACGGCGGTGACGCTGCTCGATGGCACGAGCACGGCGGTGCAGGGCAGCAGCCTTGATTTCGGCACCGCCAGCGGCGCGACGGCGATCATCGTCAATGTCGGCAGCATCGGCGACGGAACCGCCGCCGCCGTGGCCAACGCCGCCAAGGCGGCCTATGTGGTGGCCGACGTCAACGGCGACGCAGCGACCGGGAGGCTGGGCGAGCATGTGGTGTTCATCGGCACCAACAACGGCGGCGACGCCGAAATCTGGGCCTTCCAGGCGCCGCTCTCTACCGTCACGGTGAGCGGCCATGCCGTGCAGGTGCCGGTCAATGGCGCCGATCTCAATGGCAACCAGGTGGTCGATTCGACCGAGATCACCCTGGTCGCCACGCTGATTGGCGTGCCGGCGACGAGCTTGAACGCCGCCGACTTGGCTTGAGATTCGGCAAAAAGAAAACGCCGGCCCGAAGGCCGGCGTCTTCTTTTCATTGTCCCTCAGGCGCCGGGCGCCCGCATCCGCGGGCTTGGCTCCTCCGCAAAAGCTCCGGGGCCCTCAACGGGCCAGTCGCGAAGCTAGAGCATTGTGCTTTATGACAGAATCACCTTCGTCACCCCCGCGAAGGCGGGGGTCCACGCCGACGCCAGAAATTCGGAGCCGTAATGGA
>CAIOJO010000233.1 GCA_903858635.1 uncultured Telmatospirillum sp.
CCCAATGACCTATAAGACGGGAACAATCGGAGAGTTCATGACGTGGACGAAGCGCGTCATCGCGAATCCGGCGGCGGCCGATGACGGTCCAAGGCGCTGGTTCGAAGACGACGCCACGGCGGCGCGCGCACTTGGCACAAGGCTTATCGGGATGTCCCAGCGTAGCGCGGCGGCAGCTCTCAGATGCCGCCGCCATCCTGCCGCATACCGTCGGCGGTCTTCCTGCGGCGAACGGTGCGGCGTGACATCTTGGTTCCCTTTCGCGGATTTTCCTGGCCGGTGATGTCCCAGTAGGAGGCCGGTGCATGCCGCGTCGCCAACCCCAAGACCGTCTCAAAGGAAACATGGCGATAAAAGCGTCGGTTGTAGCGAAAGACGAACTCGTTGAGGTAGGCGTCGATGTGCTGGGGCCGCAGACCATGGTAGGTGCCGAGGCTCCAGCGCTTGAGGAGGGAGAACACCCGGTGGATCCACTTGAGGGGGATATGGGCGGCCATGTTGCCCACGACGCGAGGATCATGACGGTAGCCCTCGAGCCCCTGGTAGGAGGCATGGCCGTCGCTGAGCAGCGTAGCGCCGGGCGCAATGTTGGCTTTGATGAAGGCGTGAAGATGGACAGCCTCGTTGCTCGGAATGGCAGCGAGGCGGATGCGCCCGGACAGGGTGTCAAGGTATCGAGCCCCGTACCCCTTGGGTTTGTGGGGTTCACCGGTCGAGTGATCGATCACCTCGACAGCGCCGACAACGAGGATCTTGCCGGTCTTGAGCGGACTGGCCAAGTCGTCGTTGGCCCGGAATGGCATCTCGGCCTGGTCGATTTCGACGACGCCTTCAAGCGGATCGCGGTTGGGATCGACCATGGAGCGGCGCAGTTTCTGCGCCAGCAGCCACGCCGAATCATAGGCGATGCCCAGTTGGCCTTTCAGCTGTCGCGCCGACATGCCGTTGGAATGCGTGGCCATCAGGTGGGCGGCCCAGAACCACACCGTCAGCGGCAGCTTCGTCCGGTGCATCATCGTTCCGGCCGTCACCGACGTCTGCCGCCCGCACCCTCTACACTCATAGGTGTATGCGCGGTTCGCCAGCAGGACGGCGTTCCGGTCGCCACACTTCGGGCAGATGAACCCGTCCGGCCAGCGTCGTTCCAGCAGCAGGCGGGCGCAGCTTTCCTCGTCGGGAAACCACGCTTGGAATTCAAGAAGGGAGAGTTGCTTGCCCATGATGGGCCAAGATACCTCGGTCAGGCTGCCCCCTCAAGGCGTTCCTGGGACATCCCGATAAGCCTTTGAGCCAAGGCCTGACCAATCATGGACACAGCAAGGGAAGTGCCGGTCATGATGCCCATCGTCGCATTGGCAAGTGATGCGATGCGCTTAGCATGCATGTCGCTATCAAGCACCCTGTCGATGTATTTTGTGATATCTCCGATCTTCACAACATTCTTATGTGTATTTTGACGCACGGCAGCCATCCGCCCAATGATACGGGCGGTTATTATATGGACGCTGCGGCGTTAGTTACAGATAAAAATGAGGGGATTCATGAGAGCTGGACCTCGTCAGTTGCCGCAACGTGATGATCTACATGGAGCCGGAACTGCAAGGCCGACTGATTCCCGCGTTCCACTACGCGCTGAAACCGAATGGCGTCCTGTTCCTGTCGGCTTCGGAGGGGATCGGCAATCATCCCCACCTGTTCGCCTCGGTGAATCGCAAATGGAAGCTCTACCGGGCTGTTCCCTCGGCGGCTTCCGTCCGCGATGTGATGTTTGGTAGTCTTTCCTGGGCGACGGAGAGCGGAGGAAAAGCAGCGGACGCCACGGACCGAGAAGATAAAAAGATCAATATTGGCGAGATGACCCGGCGCGCGCTGCTTCAGTCCTACGCGCCGGCCTCTGTGGTGGCCGATATCAAGGGAAATATTCTTTTCGTGCACGGCGAAACCGGCAAATACCTGCGCCCTGCGCCCGGCCAGCCCACGCTCAATGTTGTGGACATGGCGCGCGATGGCCTGCCGCTTGACCTGCGCGCCGCCCTGCACAAGGTGGCCAATCAGGGCATACCCACCTTGGGACAGCACG
>CAIOJO010000234.1 GCA_903858635.1 uncultured Telmatospirillum sp.
CCTGCCGAACACTTTTCCGATTGCACTCGGCTGAATCGACAGAGGCCTGATCTTGCGATCAGGCCTCTGGGTGTCGGTTTGGGTTGTGGTTTCGGATTTCAGGCGGCGGCGCGGTCTGGGGCATAGCGCCACCACAGTTTGCGATTGCCGTCCCAACGGAAGCCGGCTTCCTGAAGGAAGGCCCGCTTGTCGCGGACATTGCCCGAGGCGGTGATGCAGAGTTTGCCGTTGCCGGCGGTTACCGTCTGGTAGGTGATGCCGTCGATTTTCGGCAGCCCCGCCAGGACATCGACCGGCTGGTCCGGCGAATTGGATTGTGGCGGGATAGGCGGTGAGGAATTGCGTCGTTCGCTCGCCTTGGCCGGCTTGCCCCGCTGCGGCGTTGCCGCCTCGGCATCGTCGTCGGCCTCACTGACCATCCCCACCAGGGTGGCCAAGCCATATCGGCGGGCATAGGTGAGGGCCGAGCCATAGCCTTGAGGGTCGTTCTTGGGCAGCGGCATGACCATCAACGATGATTGCCACTGGCCAGAGTCACCATGGACCAGCTTGGTGACCAGCCCCAGGTGGCCAGCGTCCGCCGCCACCGGGTATTGGGCCACCCAGATGGATTGGGCGGTCAAGGCATCCCGGCAGGCCTCGATTACCGAATTCAGCGAGGCATAGCGGTTTTTGACGAAGGGGTTTTCTGCGTCTTTGCAGGCCGGGGTCATGGCCTGTTGCACCTTCACCATCGCCTTCGCCAGTTCGGCGATTTCCGGCGAGGACAGAATCTCCGTGGCGGTCATCATCTCCTCCAACAAAAAACGCCCTGCCTCGGTTGTGAGGTAGGGCGGGGATTGGGCATGGCCGGCGCGATGGGAAAAGCACAGACCATCAGGGAAATAATATATACCTGAAATAGAATGAACAGCGGCTGTCTATGGTGAATGCTGGTCTTTTAGGAGGCCGCGGTTGGGTATTGCCGCAGTTCCGTGGCAGCGATACCGGTGGACCAAATGGCGCTCGCTGCCGTTAATTCATAGCATTCTTATTGGTAGTGTCCGTGACATTGGCATAGCGTAAGGGCGCGGGCAAATCAGGCAAAAGCTTTAAGGCAGCATATTGACCATTGATCTTGCGTGTCAGACTGTCTCAACGAAGGCGGCTTTGGTAGCCATGCGCAGATCATCGACCAAGGCAACCTCTTCCCGGTTGGCGCTTTCAACGTGAAGCTGGGGGGCGAGGCCGAGAAAAACATCGAGCAAAACGGGGTCGAAATGGCTCCCGCGCCCATCGATCATAATGGCGAGGGCCTCCTCCAACGGCAGCGCGGATTTGTAGGGGCGCTGCGACGTCAAGGCGTCGAACACATCGGCGATGGCGAAGATACGGGCGATCAGCGGGATGTCCTCGCCCTTAGCCCCTCGGGGATAGCCGCTGCCGTCGAACTTTTCGTGGTGACCCCCGACCACAGGCGCCGCGTCGGCGAGCCAGTCCTGATGGCTGATGACGTCAAGGCCATGGCTGACATGTGTCTTCATCACCGTGAACTCATCCGGGGTTAAACGGCCGGGTTTGAGCAAAATGGCGTCGGGAATCGCCACCTTACCGACGTCATGGAGAAAGGCTCCCTTGATCAGCGCCCGGAAACTTTGATCGGACAATCCGATCGCCTTGGCGATCCGCATGGCGGTCAGGGTCACCCGATAATTATGGCTGCTGGTATCGCTGTCCCGCTTGGCTACTGCGCCGCCTAGCGCTTCCAGCGTCCCGAGATTGGCATCCAACAATGCCTGCGACCGTTGGATCAAGCCAGCGCTGAGAGAGGCCATCACCGGATACAACAGCGCAGTGGTGGCGAAAATTGCGATGAGAACCAATGCCGAGCTGCGCAGCCCCGACAGCGCGATGCGGGCCAAGGCCGGCCACGACTGAATAAAGGCGCCCTCGAACCAGCCTTGCGCCGTGCCCGCCTTGGTAAAGAGCGGAACAGTCACGTGAATGACCAATTGCCCGTCGATCAGGTGCTTGGCGTACCAAACCCGGCGATGACTGAAACGGTGACCGGCGGCGTCGATGGCCTTGTCGATGCTCTCGGCTCCGGGCATGACCGAATCGGCGATGGAATGCTGGTCGAGGTCATAAATCTCGGCGATGATGAAGTGCCCATCGGCCTGTTGCGCCCGCTCGGTCAGGAACGACGCCAGCATTGAGCGGACCGAATTGCGAACCTGATCATCAATGGCGCCGAACTCAACCGGCAGACGGGGGGAAACTTGCTCGGCCTCGACCTGGGTCACGCCGATGATGGCGTCATCCACCCGTTCCAGATCATCCCACAACACGAAGCCGCCCAACAGCAAGGTGACGACAAGACTACCGAAGACCAACCGTTTGACCAGGGTGCGTTTGAAGTAATGTCCCGTGACGGGCATGGTTCGATCCCAATCCGATGAACGCCCTACCATGTCCGCTGATAGGCCATATAGTATGAAACCATATTGGTGTAGCGGGCATTTTCTAGGCCATGGCCCGCCGAAAACAACAGACGATCGTTACCGTTAAGATCGTAGCCCCCGCCCACGTCAAATCCGGTCTGAACGACGCCTTCCGGTTGATCCGTGCTTTTGGACTGATGGAACGCCACGCTTCATACCCCATCATATTTTGCAATAACACTTAGATATGGTAACGCTTGGTAACTAGGGCAAAGCGAAGGCCCGGGCGGCGGGGGTGAACTTACGTTTGGCTGAATCTCAAGCCGTTGACGTTGGGACTGCTGGAGGAGAGTGCGCGCCGGGCGTCGGGGAATTCGGCGTTGCGGCACAGCCCTCCTCCATCTCGGCGGTCGGCAAATTCGGAAGCCAGCTGGGTGGGTGGCGGCGTACCCTTGGTCGCCGGATGGGGGCTCCACGTTACACAGTGTTACCAATACCGCCATCGCCACGTTACCGATCCGGTTTATCCGTCGGCGGATAGGATTGAACATCATGGACGGCAAGCATGGCCAAGACATTCCATCGGGTGGGAGCACTGCGATTGATGCCGCTATTCGAGCCCGGACGGAGATTCCGTTTGGAGTATTCTTCATGGCCGTAGCCGCCGGCTATCTGGTGATTTGCACCGCCACCCATGCCAGCACGGCTCGATAGCCCTCGCGTCCATGCTCATCGGTCAGAAAATCTGTCTCGGGCCTTTCCTGAGCGGCGATTCAACCGCCATGTTCAATTGGCTGAATACGTTGACCTTGGCCCACTTGAACGGTTCATACCGGCCGAACGATCAGATGAGCTTCGACCGGTGGTTTTCCTCATTCGGAGACGATCGTTCCAGGGTCATGTTCGCCATCCGCAATCAAGGGGATCTCCGGCTGCTCGGCTATGTCCAGATCGCCAATATTCATCCTGTCTGCCGGACCTGCGAAATGGGCATCCTGATCGGCGACACCACCGACCATGGCCAGGGCTTCGGCACGGAAGCGCTGCAACTGGCTCTGTGCCATTGTTGGAATGACCTCAACCTCAACCGGGTCACCCTTTATGTGCACGGCGACAACCCCTGCGCCGTCCACGTTTACGGCAAGGTCGGCTTTGCCGAGGAAGGACGCATGCGGGACGCCGGCTATGTGGACGGCCGCGTCGTAGATGTCGTGGTGATGGGGGCGCTCCGTCCAACAGGGATTCAACCGATCACATCCTCACAGCAACGGCGATCCGAGTGACCGCAGATCTTGGAGCATTCGCGACGCCATGAACATGCGTTCGGTATTGCTGACAGCATGCGTGCTGATGGTTACGGCCTGCGCCCAGCACGACCATGGGCGGCGCTCCGGCCAAGCCGACCGCAGACAGAGTTCCTCGACGGCCATGCTGTTCAGCCCCAATGGCGAGCCGCTGACCGGTGGGCCGATGGGAGCACGGGCGTGCATTGACGTGATGAGCCAATGGTTCACCCGCGTCGATGGCAACCACGACGGCAAGCTGGACCGTCAGGAATTCATGGCCGACGCAAAGGTGCAGTTCGAACGGATGGATCTCGATCACGACGGATTCATCACTCCCGACGAACTCAGCACCTTTCGGGCCCAATTCGGCGGCGGCGGTAACGAGGCGCCGCCTCAGCCGAACCCTGCCGGCGTCGCCAATGCCGAGCCCTCCCGCCACCATTCCCACCACGATGGCGGAAATTCGGGCGCACCCGGTTCACGGGCGCCATCGTCGCCGGTCGGCTCGGGAGCGGATCCGGTCATGTCGGCGGATACCAATCTCGACTTCAAGGTCAGCCGCGAAGAGTTCCTCAACCAAGCCGCCGGCATATTCGATCGCATGGACATCGACCATGACGGCGTCCTCGGTCCCGCCGAGGTCAACCGTCCCTGCCCCGCCAAACCGTCGTCGCCCTGACACCGGGGAGAACCTGCGGCGCGACGGTTCAGCCGGCCAGTTTCAGGCGGGCATATCCCAGCGCTACCCGCGCCAGCTCGCGCGGGCGATAGCGGCCACGCAGCGTGCAGACGTCACACAGGGCAGGGTCCGCCGCCTTGGCCTGACGGATGGCAAGGGCCTCGCCCAGGGTTATCATGGCGACGTCGCCGATAGCGTGGCTGTGGCGAATGTCATTGAAGCAGTAGGTATAGGCCCCCTTGGCGTTGATCAGCATGTTGGTGTTGCGCGGAATGCATCTGAATCGGTTGTGCCACCACTGCTTGGCGATATCGGCCACTCCCGGAATGAAACCCATTTCCTGACTCTTGAGGCCGAGTTCGCGGA
>CAIOJO010000235.1 GCA_903858635.1 uncultured Telmatospirillum sp.
CGTTACCGATGCCGGTCCCACCGTGCATCATCACCAGATCGGTGATGCCGGCCTGCAGGGTATAGGAGCCGCTGCCCCACCACTGCACCGTCTCGACGCCGTGGACGGTCGGCAACCCGATTTTCTCGGCATGGGTGATCAGGAAGGTGTCGTCGCCACTGCCGGCGACGAAGGTGTCGTGGCCGTTCAGGCTGTAGAACTTGGTGGGCTGGCTGCCCGCCGTCAGCGTACCGGGGGTGGAACCGCCGGTGAGCTGGGTGACTGGAGCCGCACTCATCGGTGGGTCGGCCTGCGGGGTCACCACCGGCGGCGTTACCACCGGCGGCGTTACCACGGGCGGAGTCACCACCGGCGGTGTTACCACCGGCGGCGTTACCACCGGCGGCGTTACCACCGGCGGCGTTACCACCGGCGGAGTCACCACCGGCGGAGTCACCACGGGCGGAGTCACCACCGGCGGGGTCGTACCGGCGTCCGGCCCGGGCGTGCTGTCGGACGTGGTGTTCGGGGCCGGCGCCGTATCGACACCGGCGATGGTGTTGGCCGAGGCGTAAGCGCGGATATAGTCGATGTTCATGTTGGCCGGGATCGGCGTGCTGGAATTGGTCGCGCCCGGCCAGCTGCCGGCGCCGCCCACCCCCAGATTGGCGATCATATACATCGGCTTGTGCATGTCGGACGGGGTCGCCACCTGGTAGACCTCCTGCCCGTCGAAATAGAAGGTAATGGTGTTAGGTTCCCAATCGACGGCGTAGGTGTGGTAGCCGGTCGACATATTGGCCACCGTCGGGCTGGCCCCGCTGGTTCCGGCGGTGCTGCTGTGGATGGTCGTGTAGAGCTTGGTCATCGCATTGCCAAGGACTTCCATCACGTCGATTTCGGGAGGCCAGCTGCCGTCTGAGGGGAGCAGCCAGAAGGCCGGCCATAAGCCTTGGCCCGCTGGCAGCTGAGCACGCATCTCGAAAACGCCGTAGGTCTGGGCGAAGCTCTTGTCGGTCTCGATCAAGCCCGACAGATAGGGCAGGTTCTGCACCTGCGACAGGATATTGCTCGGGGTCTTCGAGGCGGTGATGGTCATCACGCCGTTGTTCACCGAGAACGGGTCGATCCCCAGATTGTTGTAGCTGGGGTCGATATAGAACTCGGCCTCATTGTTGCTCGAGAGGGTTCGTCCTCCGAATATGTACTGCGTATCATAGATGCCGTTCGGATTGCTGGTCGAACGCAGGCTGAGACTATTGAACTCGTCGTCAAATACTAGCTTATCCTGGCTAAGGTTTAAGGTAGCCATCCAACACTCTCCATATGCCGTTCTAGGTAGCTCTGCCCCATTGGGGGGGGGAGAAGACACGTCGAACCTGCCCTATGGAGGTAAACAATTTGGTTAGAACGATAGGTTTCGGGGGCAGCTAACCTTTTTCGTGCGGATTTATTCTATTTTTGTCACAGGCGGGCAGCGGTGCGTCGCAAAAAAGAAGAGGCCTTTCGGCCTCTTCCCGTCATCGCCAGTTTAGGCAGCCCGCCACCGGCGGGGTTAGTGGGGGGCTGCTTTTTGCTTGGCCGGCTCCTTATGAGCTGAGTCCTACCCCGTTTTCCTGCCGAAGCCGGTGCTTCTCTCGCTGCTAAACTCCGGGCCAAGGCGACGACCCCCTGGCCATCGGCTGTTGGGAGTGCGCGTCCGTAGCCTGGCCGTGGGAACGGCCTGGCTTTCATCCTGGTCGAGGTTCGATGAGGCCGATGACTCCTCACCTGACGGCGTCTCGCAAGCAGCCGGCCGTGCCGCTGGCCGGCATCCGGTCGCCGGAGCGCGATCCTGCCCGTCCCGACCGTTCGGACCGACCGCCATTGGCGAGACAGGTTTGCGAGCGCCCATGCCAATGAAGAGCCTCAAACAGAAGACCGCCCTCGCCTTTATCTGGTGCGTCCTGCGCACCGGCATCGAACAGGGCTTTTCGTTCGTCATCTTCCTGTTTCTCGGGCGCCTGCTGACTCCCGCCGATTTTGGCGTGGTGGCGCTCGCCGCGGGCGTGGTGGAGGTGGTTCGGCTGTTCAGTTTGGTCGGGCTGTACGAGGCGATGATCCGCCTTCCCGTCCTCGACGAACTGGCCGCCGACACCGCCTTTTGGACCAGCGTCGCGCTGGGCGCGGTGTTGGCCGGCGGCGTCGTGCTGTTGGGCAAGCCGGTCGCCCTGTTGTTCGGGCAGCCGCTCCTGGCCCAGGTGGTCCCGGTGATGTCGTTGATCGTCATCGCCTCCAGCCTGGGCAACGCCCATACCGGCCGCCTGGCCCGCGACTTCGGCCATCGGGCGCTGGCCATGCGCTCCCTGGCCGCCAACATCGCCGGCGGCTTCGCCGCTCTGGCCGTGATGCTGAGCGGCGGCGGGCTGTGGGCCTTGGTGGCGCAACGCCTGGCGGCCGAGATCGTACAGTCGGCGGCGGTGTGGTACGCCTTGCGGTGGATTCCGCGTCTGCGCTTTTCCTTCGCCGAGCTGAAGGGGATGAGCGGCTTCAGCGCCCGGATGACCCTCGCCAACCTGATCATCGGCATCAATATGCGGGTGCAGGAGTCGGTGGTCGGCCTCTATCTGCCGGTCGCCGCGGTCGGTTCCCTGCGCATCGCCAGCCGGCTCACCGACCTCATCCAGCAGCTGGTGTTCCTGCCCGCCAATCAGGCGACCATGGTGGCGTTTTCGCGCCTGCAGGAGGAACGGGCCAATCTGCAGCGCGGTTATCGGCAGGCGCTGCGGCTGGCCGGTCTGGTCGCCTTTCCCTGCTTCATCGGCTTGGCGGCGGTCGGTCCCGAGCTGGTGCCCTGGATGTTCGGCCAGCAATGGGTCGCGAGCGTGCCGATCCTGCAGGCCCTGTGCTTCGCCGTGGTGCCGATCACCGTGCAGTTTTTCATGGCCCCGGTCCTGGTCGCGGTCGGCCAGGCCGGCGGGCTGGCCCTGTTCGCGGTGTTCAATTTGGGGCTGGGGGTGGTGGTGACGGTGCTGAGCGTCCGCTTCGGGATCGTCGCCGTGGCCATCGCCCTCACCCTGCGCGGCTGGGTCCTGCTGCCGGTGGCGCTGGTCTTGCTGAAGCGGGCCTGCGGGGTCCGGGTCGGCACCTTCGCCGAAATGGCCCCTCCTTTCGTCGCCGCCCTCCTCGCCGCCCTGCCGGTGCTCGGGTTGCAAACCTGGCTTAAGGGGTCGCTGCCCTTGCCGCTGCTGATGGCGGTGCAAATGGCCGCCTATGGGCTCAGCTACGCCGCCCTGCTCTATTTGGGGGCGCGAGGCTTCATGGCCGATGCGGCCGACTCGCTGATGCCGCTGGTGCCGCCCCGCATGCAGGGCAAGGTTCGGCGCATCTTCCGCCTCGACGACGGCGGCACCGTCGCCGCCAGCGAGGCGAGCGGGGTTTGACCAGCGGGCGTCTGAGCCTGTGACTTATTAGTTTAGTGGCGCCGGCTTCCAGCCGGCGTCCGCCGCGGAGCGGCGGAAAGCCTTATGCCGGCTGCGCCGGCACGCCGGCTGGAAGCC
>CAIOJO010000236.1 GCA_903858635.1 uncultured Telmatospirillum sp.
AATATGAGCCACGAAATCCGTACGCCGATGAATGCCATCATCGGTCTTGCCCATTTGGCCCTTAAGGTGGGGGTTCCTCCGCATCTTCGCGACTATATCGGCAAGATCCAAAGCTCCGCCCAGCATCTGCTCGGCATCATCAACGACGTTCTCGACTTCTCCAAGATCGAGGCCGGCAGGGTGGCGATCGAGCGGCGTGAATTTGAACTGGACCAGATTCTGAATCATGTCGCCGATCTGGTCGTCGGAAAAACGGCCAGCAAGAAACTGGAATTCACCTTGGACATCGAGGTCGCGGTTCCGCGCCATCTCCTCGGTGATTCCTTGCGCTTGGGGCAGATTCTCACCAATTACGTCAGCAACGCGGTGAAGTTCACCGAGCGTGGAGAAATCGTCGTTCGTGGCAAGGTGATCGAGGACGGCGAGGCCGATGTCCTGCTCGAATTCTCGGTCTCCGATACCGGCATCGGCATGACCGAGGAGCAAATCGCCGGTTTGTTCCAATCCTTTCAACAGGCCGATGCCTCCACCACCCGCCGGTTCGGCGGCAGTGGCTTGGGATTGGCGATCTCGAAGCAGCTTGCCGAATTGATGGGCGGGACGGTGGGGGTCCGCAGCAAGACCGGCAAGGGCAGCACCTTCTGGTTCACCGCCCGGCTGGGCAAGCCGGCAACGGTCTCCCAGCCTACTCCGGCTGCCTTGGATTTCGCGGGTCGCAGGGTCTTGGTGGTCGAGGACAACCAAACCGCCCGCGGCGTTCTGTCCAACATGTTGGATGCCATGGGGCTTGAGGTCGATGGGGCCGAATCCGGTGAGGTGGCGGTCGAGATGGTCAAAGCGGCACGGGCGCCCTATGACGCCGTCTTCCTCGACTGGCAGTTGCCTGGTCTCGATGGTCTCCAGACGGCGGTCAAAATTCGCGAGATGCCGGAAATCTGCCCCGCCCTGATTCTGATGACCGGCTATGGCCGTGACGACATCCTGCGCACGGTCGACGCCCGGACCATCAATGAGATCATCCTGAAGCCGATCAGCAGGTCGTCGCTCTTCGAAGCGACCGCGCGGGCGTTGAGGCTCGATTCGGCTTTGTCGACCGAACCTCCGCCGATCAAAGCCGCCAATGCCGATAACGCCCTCATGGCCGGCGCCCGCATCCTGCTGGTCGAGGACAATGACCTCAATCAGCAGGTGGCCAAGGGATTGCTGGAGCATGCCGGCCTGATTGTCGATATCGCCGGCAATGGGGCCGAGGCCGTGGCCATGGTGGCTGAAGCCGCCTACGACGCCGTTCTGATGGACATGCAGATGCCGGTGATGGATGGCCTGGAGGCCACCCGCCACATTCGCGCCGACCGACGCTTCGCCGAGTTGCCGATCATCGCCATGACCGCCAACGCCATGGCAAGCGACCGCCAGCTCTGTCTCGACGCCGGCATGAACGATCATGTGGCCAAGCCTTTCGATCCCGACGAGTTGTATGCGGTGATCGCCCGCTGGGCCACGGGGGAGGGAGAATCGGCCCAGTTCGGTGGCGCGCTGTCGGCAATGGTCGGAGAGGATGTTCAGTTGCCGCAGGGCGTGCCCGGCCT
>CAIOJO010000237.1 GCA_903858635.1 uncultured Telmatospirillum sp.
CCTTTTCCTGGATACCGGCAAATTATTCGGTGAAACCCTGCGTTACCGCGATGCGCTGATATCGCGCCTGGGCCTGACCGACGTCCGGACCCTGAAGCCTTTGGCGGCCGAGGTCGCGAGCAACGATGCCGACGGCATGCTGTTCCACCGCAATGCCGATGCCTGCTGCCATTTGCGCAAGGTGCAACCCCTCGACCGGGCGCTTTCGGGATTCGATGCCTGGATCAGCGGGCGCAAGCGCTATCACGGCGCCATCCGCAGTGAAATTCCGGTGATCGAGGTCGATCGCACCTGGATCAAGCTCAATCCCCTGGCCGCCTGGCCAAGGGAGCGCATCGAGGAGGAGTTCCAGCGGCGCGGCCTGCCCTCCCACCCCCTGGAGGCCGACGGCTTCCTTTCGGTCGGGTGCATGCCGTGCTCGGCCCGCGTGGCCCAAGGCGCCGACCTCCGCGCCGGACGCTGGGCCGGCCAGGAAAAGACCGAGTGCGGCATTCACCGTCCGACTCTGGCGCCCGCGGCCTTGCGGGACACCCGGATTTCAGTGGCCGCCTGATGGCCCTTGGGAGCGACCGCCGTCGCCCCCACCGCCACGCTCCTTAAGGCGGTATCCGCTCACGTTGGATCGGAAACCGCTTCAGCCGTTTGATTCCAGTGCATAACTCTAGAGATACCGTGTTCGTCGTCCAGCAGATTCGTGCCACGCCTCGCTGTGGATAACCGGCCCGCCTCCGCCAGACTCGTGGCGGTCGCTACGGCGGGCCGGTTACCCACAGCACGCTGTGTTTGGGGCGGGCGATTGGAAGGGGCGACCTGTCTTCATCACGCCGTAAGCCAGTACTAAAAGCTTTCGAGCGAGAGCGACCAATATTACCTTGGGAGGCTTCCCGGCTTCTGACAGACGATCTGCGAATGTCTTAAGGACTGGATTGTAGCGTCGGGCTGAGAGCGCGCACATATACAGGATAGCCCGTAATCTAGAGCTTCCGATTTTGCTGATGTGGGACCGACCTCGCACGGAGCTGCCGGAGACTCTGTCTTGGGGGGCCAGACCAGCGAAGGCCGTGATCTGCTTATTGTGACCGAAGACGCGAAAATCGGGTACTTCGGCCAAGAGCACGGCTGCCGATTGGGCACCGAGTCCCGGGATCGACATGAGCAGGGCGTATCCTCGCCGCAGATATTCGTCAGTCTCGATCACCTGAATGACGACTTGGGCAATCAGGTCAATTTCCGTGTTGAGCCAAGCAATTGTGCGGTTGACCGATGCTGTCACTGTCTCCGAGGCACTGCCCTGAGCACGGCGCTGGAGTTCCTTAACGCGCATCTCCTTCAGCGCGGCACACCGGCGGACCAACGCCCGGAGTTCACGGACGCGCGGACTGGGGGGAACCCACGGGGGCGGTTGTTGTGTGCGACAAAAGCGGGCAATAACGCCGGCATCGACCTTGTCTGTCTTGGTCCGCACCAATTCGCTCTGGCCAAACGCTTTGATTCGCAAAGGATTGATCACACTGACCGGAATCGCGTGCTCATGCAGGAACAGGGCCAGGTCGTCTCCGTAACCACCCGTCGCCTCCATGCATGCCTGGACACTATCGGCGTGTTCACCCAGCCAGCCCAGCAACGCCTCAAAGCCACCTTCATCATTGCCGAAGACTCTGTGCCGCTTGACATCGCCAACCAAGAATACAACGTCGAATTTCGATTTGGCGATGTCGATCCCGAGATGTCCTTGCATGTTGAAACCTCCCTCGGCTTATCGTCAATCCATGCGATACACCAAGCTTGTGCATCCAGGCTCTCCGGAAACCGGGGCCTCCGATACCGTTCGGTCATCCGCATGGAAGAAGCAAGGGGGCCTGATCTCTAG
>CAIOJO010000238.1 GCA_903858635.1 uncultured Telmatospirillum sp.
TGCCCATCAGGTCAAGTATTCCATCACCCCCGACCTTGAACTGCAAACCAAGGCCGCGTAACTTGATCAAACGGCAACGCCTGCCGAGCGAATTTCAACACGGCGCGGGACAATTCCCCCGCATCCGTCAACAACGGATAGCCAAACGTCTGCCCCATTCCCTTCAGGTCATTCGATTTCAGATATAGTTTTTTTATCAGGTCATCGTCTGGCCGATGCGTTTCCTTGAGTTCCCGGGTCAAGGTAAAAAGGTGATCCAGATCTTGGCTGCGGACCGAACGATAATGCTGTTCGCTTTCCAAGATGACCGCTTCCCCCGCCGCCACCATTTCGCCAATGGTCAAACCACCGGGCTTGCTCAGTTTCCCGGCCGTGGCGAGGATCTCATCCGGCCGGAAGGAGGTCCCGCCGAACTTCCCTGCCCGCCGCTCGGGGCCATCGAAGGGCCGCTGCTTGCGGCGCCGATTCGGTCCAACATAGGATTCACACCGGATGAACGTCTGGGGTGCGCCGAGAGTCCTGCTGAGGCAGCTGGCCAACCGCCCCAGCACCAGCGGTCTGGTGAGAAAGTCGTGAATGCCGATATCGCGGGCCACCGTGATGGTCTCGAGATCGCTGACCGCCGTCAGCACGATGATCGGCACGCAAACATTCCGCATCTTGGCTGCCGTGCGGGAGTGGCGAACAAATCCGGCGCCGCTGTGGGGATGAAGCGCCCAGTCGCAAATCACCACATCGAACAGATTCGTCGCCAGCAGATCGATCGCGTCGAGCGAATTCCCCACAACGGTTATGTTGCCAAACCGGAAGCTGCGACAGATATCGCGGGTGAGCGACCGGGAGAATTCATTCGGATCGACGATCAGCAGGCTCAGTTCCCGGAAATTGAGTTTGCTCTCGATAGAAAATTTTTCGGCCATAATCGACTCCAGCCGATGTCCTCGGTCAACCCCGTCACCATGCTGAACGGCATAGCATCACACTGGTGCGTTGACAGGATTAAGTGTCGGTGACATTTCGTCTGCCGCCGGAACGGAAATCGAAACCAACGGAGTTCTGGCGGTTGGTCGGCAGTCTGGTTCATAACTGGCGGGAACGAAGTTTTGGCCTGAACGGGACGAGCCGCGGTTCAGGCTCGAGTGAGCCGATGCCATGACTCTGGAAACAAACCTGCTTAGCAAATAGAAGGAAAAAACAATTGGGAGTCAGAAATCTTATCACCCCCGCTGGGTTGGGTGCATTGAAAGAAGAGTTGAACCAGCTTAGAAATGTCGAACGTCCCAAAGTTGCTGCCGATGTCAATTGGGCGGCCGGTAATGGCGATCTTTCCGAGAATGGCGATTACATTTACGGAAAGCAACGATTGGCAGAAATTGATTTCCGAGTGCACGGATTGATGAAAAGCATAGAATCCGCGCTGGTCATTGACCCATCCGCACAGACGAATCGTGACAAAATATTTTTTGGTGCGACGGTAACATACGATTCTGAACGTAGCGGCGAACGGACCATCACGATTGTGGAGGTCGATGAAGTTCTACACGATAAATCTTATGTTAGTTGGCAGGCCCCGGTGGCAATCGCTTTGATGAAGGCAAGTGTCGGTGACATGGTAAAGGTAAATACCCCGTCTGGGATAGATAATTTAGAAGTTATCGAGATCGTTTACCTCTCCTGGTGACAATTCAAGTCTAGCGACCGGGATGTAGCAGCGGCACGCGCCCATCCAGGCTCAGCTCCATGCCGCGGACATCTTGGCGCGCCAAGTGGACACCAAGCTGCGGTGCTTGCCCCAGATCACCAGACTCGTATCGGAGACCAGCCGGGCGCCGCCCGACCGGCGCTCGATCGTGATCTTGCGGCTATGAAAGGCTTCCAACTCGGGTCGGTGGCCGACGCTGACCACGGTCGCGTATTCGAGTTCGCTGGCGAGCAGCTTCATCATCGCGTCCTGGCTTTTCGGGTCGAGGGCCGACGTGGCTTCGTCGAGGACGATGATGTCGGGGCGGTGCAACAGAAGGCGGGCAAAGGCCAGCCGCTGCTTTTCACCGCCGGACAGCGTTTGATCCCATGGCGCGTCTTCCGTCATCCGGCCGATCAAATGGCCCAACCCCACCAAATCGAACACCCGCGCCACTTCCACCTCGCTCCGATCGGCCACCGATGCCGGATAGACCGCGGCGCGCCACAGCGTGCCGTTCGGGACATAGGGCCGCTGCGGCAGCAGGAACAGCTTCGCCGCGCTATTGATCTCGATGACGCCGCCGCCCCAAGGCCACAGGCCGGCGATGGCCCGCACCAAGATGCTCTTGCCGGTGCCGGACTCGCCGACGATCAGCACCCGCTCGCCGGACTTGATCCGCACTTCGGTGTCGCCCAACACCGCGGTCCCATCGTCGAGGGTGATGTTGAGACGGCAAAGGCGCAGGGCGGCGTCGTCGATGGTCCCGTGTTCGATGCGGGTGACCGCTTCGCCCCCTTGTTCGGCCAGTTCGAGCGCATCGAGGGACAACATCAGCGAGGCGACGCGGCGGGCCGATGCGCTCCATTCGGAGACTCGGGGATAGTTGTCGACCAGCCAACCAAAGGCCGCCTGCACGATGGTGAAGGCCGAAGCCGCTTGCATGACCTGGCCCAGCGACATCGAATGGTCGAGAAACTTCGGGGCCGCCAGGATGATGGCGATCACCGGCGCCAGCAGGTGGCTGCCCTGTGACACGATGGAGGTCCGCATGTACTGCCCGCACAATTGCCGCCATCGGTAGAGAACCATCGCCAGGTTGCGGTCGAGCCCGGCGCGCTCTTCCGGCTCGCCGCCCAGAAGGGCTATGCTTTCGCCGTTTTCGCGCACGCGGGTCAGGGTGAAACGGTACTCGGCCTCGGCCTGGTTTTTGTCCTCCGAGACCTTGATGAAGCGGCGACCGATCAAGGCCATCGAACCGCTGGCGACGCCCGCGTAGAGCACCGCCGCGATCACCAGAAAGCCGGGGATGGTGATGGTCATGCCGGCGACCGGCAGGCGAAGCTCTCCGCCGATCGTCCACAGAACGACGATGAAGGTTGCCGCCGACAGCATGGCGGCAATTACGCCGATCGAGAAGTCCACCGGGGCATCGGTGGCAATGCGCAAGTCCTCGGCGATCCGATATTCGGGATTCTGATGGTCGCCCTGCATCAGATTGAGCTGATAATAGCGCCCATTGGCCAGCCACCGGCCAACCACGGCGTCGTTGAGCCAGCCGCGCCAGCGCCGCTGCATCGTCATCCGTGCATAGACCGCGGTAGCGCCCAGCACCACGCTTCCTACGGCAAGCGGGACGAAGACGAGCGAGAGGGAGAATACGGCCGCGGCCTCACGATTCTCCAACGCATCGAAGATGTCCCGGTTCCACACATTGATCGCATACATGACGACCAAGTTGAGCAAGGTTATGACGAGCAGGCCAACCGACAGCGTCCATGCCAGCCGGTCGCCCTTCTTGCCCCAAAAGCCCTTGGCACTGGCACAGAACAACGCGAGCAGGGCGAATCGCCGGATTTTTTCCGGAATCTCGGTCCCGTCTGGCTCTTCGATTGCGGCGTCATCCGCCGCGATCGCGCTGTCCATCTGCCTCATGTCGGAAATCCTTCGTTGCGCAATTTGGGTCGGACTCGCGCGACACTTTGGATAATGACAAAAGGGGCGCCGCCGGTGGAGCGTCGGAAACTACGTAGACCGGCGAGATCGACATTTGGCTAGATGGCCTCGGCCGCCTTCAAATCGGTGATGTCCTGCAGGCTGAAGCCCCAGTCGGCCAGGGCTTCTTCGGTATGCTGGCCGGGTGCCGGCGGCGGGCCGCCGACTTCCCCCGGAGTACGGCTGAGGCGCGGCGCCGGAGCCGGTTGGACCACGCCGTCGCGGGTGACGAAGGTGCCGCGGGCCTGGTTATGCGGATGCAACGGCGCTTCGTCGAGATCGAGGACCGGGGCGAAGCAGGCATCGCTGCCTTCGAGCAAGCCGCACCATTCGTCGCGCGGCCGGCACCGGAAGAGCTCTTCCAGACGGCGCCGCATGGCCGGCCAGCGCGAGCGGTCGGCCTGGTCGGCAAAATCGGGATCGTCGACCAGGCCGCATTTCTCGCGGAACAAGGCGTAGAACTGCGGCTCCAACGGACCCAGGGCCACCCATTTGCCGTCGGCGCAGCGATAGGTCCGATAGAACGGTGCGCCACCGTCCAACAGGTTCTCGCCGCGCCCGCCGCTCCACAAGCCGTTGCCTTTCAGGCTGTAGGTCATCGCCATCAGCAGGGCCGAGCCGTCGGTCATCGCCGCGTCGACCACCTGCCCCTGGCCGGAGCGGCCGGCCTCGATCAGGGCGCAGACGATGCCGAAGGCCAGCACCATGCCGCCGCCACCGAAATCGCCGGCCAGGTTGATCGGCGGCAGCGGCCCCGAATCGGGCGTGCCGACGCTGTGCAGGGCGCCGGACAGGGCAATGTAGTTGATGTCGTGGCCGGCCGCCTTGGCCAGCGGACCGAATTGGCCCCAGCCGGTCATCCGCCCGTAGACCAGCCGCGGACGGCGCGCCAAGCAGACATCGGGGCCGAGGCCAAGGCGCTCCATCACGCCCGGGCGGAATCCCTCGATCAGCACATCGGCCGCCGCCACCAGGCGCAGCGCAGCGGCCAATCCCTCGGGCCGCTTCAGATCGAGACCGGCCGAGCGGCGGCCGCGCGCCAGCACGTCATGGGGCTGGCTGAACAGGTCGCCCTGGCCCTTGCGATCGATGCGCAGCACCTCGGCCCCCATGTCGGCGAACAACA
>CAIOJO010000239.1 GCA_903858635.1 uncultured Telmatospirillum sp.
CCGCCCGGGCGCGGCGCTGGCCTTCGAAGGTGAACGGCTTGGTCACCACGCCGACGGTGAGGATGTTCTTTTCGCGGGCCATGCGCGCGATCACCGGCGCCGCCCCGGTGCCGGTGCCGCCGCCCATGCCGGCGGTGATGAACACCATGTGGGTGCCTTCGAGGTGGCGGTATAGCTCGTCCGCCGCCTCCTCGGCCGCGGCGCGGCCGATTTCCGGCTTGGCCCCGGCGCCCAGTCCCTGGGTGATGTGCGGCCCGAGCTGGATGCGGCGGGTCGCCTTGGAGTGCAGCAATTGCTGCGCATCCGTGTTCGCCACGATGAACTCGACGCCCTGCAGGTCCATCGCGATCATGTTGTCGACCGCGTTGGTGCCGCCGCCGCCGACGCCGATGACGGCGATGCGCGGGCTGAAGTCGGTGTGCATGCTTTGCGGGATCGTCAGGTTCAGGGTCATGGCTTGTCTCCCCCCGGGAGGAATCGCTTGTAAGAGAGGTTTCCGATTCGCGTCTGCATCACACGCGATCACGCAGGAAATTCACGAGGCGACGCACCCACCCCGCGGGACGCTCGGCGTCCGGGTCGATATCGGAGAGGGTGCGGCCTTCCCCGGCCGCCCAGGTCAGCAGGCCCACCGCGGTCGCGAAGGCCGGTCCGCAGGCCGAATCCGGCAGGTCGCGCAGCGGCATCGGCTTGCCCGGCCGCACCGTGCGGCCAAGGATGCGGGCCGCCATTTCGCGGGCGCCCGAGAGCTGGCTGGCGCCCCCGGTCAGCACCGTGCTGGTGCCGGCGATGCGCGCCAGCCCCGAGCCGTCCAGCCGCTCCTTCACCATTTCGAAGGTTTCTTCCAGGCGCGGCTTGATTATGTTCACCACCATGCTGCGCGGCACCTTGGCGATCTGGTGCTCTTCCTCGCCCACCCGCGGCACCGGCAGCATTTCCCGCTCGTCGTCCGGGCTCGCATGCGCGCTGCCGAACAGCGTCTTCAGCCGTTCGGCGTGCGCCACCGGCGTGGACAACAGGCGCGCGATGTCGTTGGTGACCTGCGATCCGCCGATCGGCAGTTGCGCGGTGTGCAGCAACTGGCCCTCGGCGAACACCGCCATGCCGGTGGTGCCGCCGCCCATGTCCAGCACCATGGCGCCAAGCTGCTTCTCGTCCTCCACCAGCGTCGCCAGCCCCGCCGCCATCGGCGAGGAGACCAGCTCGGCGATGTCGAGGTCGCAGCGCGCCATCGCCGCGCCGAGCGTGCGCAGCGCGGTGCTGAGCGCGTCGACCACGTGCATCCGCCCGGTGAGGGTTTCGCAATGCAGCCCGCGCGGATCGGTCACGCCCTGCATGTCGTCGGCGGTGAACGACAGCGGCAGCGCGTGGATGATCTCGCGGCCCTCGCTGGCGGCGCGGGCGCGGCCTTCCTGCAGCACGCGGCGGATGTCCTGTTCGTTCACCGCGCGACCGCCGACCGGCCACTGCACGTTGAACAGCCGGCTCTCGGGCTGGCCGCAGGACAGGTTCACCGTCACCTCGCGCAGCCGCGTGCCCGCCATTTCCTCGGCCTGGCCCACCGCGGCGCGGATGGCGCGTTCCGCGTCCTCGATGTCGGTGATGCCGCCGCCGCGCACCCCGCGGCCCTTTTGCCAGCCGAAGCCGAGCGCGCGCAGGGTGAAATCCGATTCCACCCGGCCGATGATGCAGACGATCTTGGTGGTGCCGATGTCGAGCACGCCGATGGCGCCGGACGGACGCGGGCGGTTGCGCGCCGGCGGGTCCATCGGCTCGACGCTGGGCGGCAGCAGGCGACGCGCCATGTCGTTCATCTCCGCCCCTTCACGTCGGTTTCCGCCCGGCTTTGGTATCCCCGCGACAGCCACGCTCTTGCGTGGCGATAGCGCAATTCGATTCGGCCTTGTCGGGCTGCGGCCGCACCACGAGGCGGTCGAGCAGCCGCAGGTCGACCACCTGCAGCGGCCGGTCGAGCAAGGCGTGGGTCGATTGCAGCTCCATCAGCTTGGCCAGCGCCGGCGCTTCCGCGCCTTCCGGCAGCAGCACGTCGGCGCCGTTGTTCATGCGCAGGTTCCAGCGCCGCTCGCCCACCCGCACCGCCGCCTGCAGGCGGCTCATGATCACCGGATAGGCCGCCAGCGCATCGATCAGCGCCGCCGCCGCCGCCGGCGCGCCCGGGCCCACCACCAGCGGCACCTGGTTGGCGAAGGCGGCGACGTCGGCATCGGTCACCGTGTCGCCGGTGCGGTCGATCAGCACGAAGCGGCCCTGCAGTTGCCACACCGCGAACGGCCGGCGCTCCTGCAACTGCACCACGATGGTGCCGGGCAGGCGCCGCTCGACGGTGGCGCTCTGCACCCAGTTGATGGTTTCGATGCGCGCGCGCGCCGCGCTCAGCGAAAAGCCGAGGATCGGATCGCCGGTGCGCACGCCCAGCGCCGCGCGCAGCAGCGGTTCCGGCGTCTTCTGCCGCCCCTCCAGCACCACCTCCTGCACGCGCAGGCCAAACTGTGCCGTGGCATGCAGCAGCCGCTCGCGGAAGCTTTCGCCACGGCCGATCACCTGCACGCCGGCATAGCCGACGAGCCCCACCCCAATCAGCCCTGCCAGCGCGAGGCCCGGCTTCACCAGGTGACGCAGCCGTTTGCGCAACAGCCGCAAGAGGCCGGGCCGGCCCGGAATGCTCGGCAGCGGCATCGCGCGCGGGGGCGGCCTCACACGCGACATGCGGCGTGCTCCACCATCCAGGCGCACAGCTCGGCGAAGCTCATGCCCAACAGCGCGGCCTGTTCGGGCAGCAGCGAAGTGGGGGTCAGCCCGGGCTGCGTGTTCACTTCCAACAGCACCAGCCGGCCGGGCTCGCCGGCGGTGTCGTCGTAGCGGAAATCGGCGCGCGAGGCGCCGCGGCAGCCGAGCGCGCGATGCGCCGCCAGCGCCATTTCCAGCGCCTGGGCGGTGATCTCCGGCGGCACCGCCGCCGGCACCACGTGCAGCGAGCCGCCATCGCCGTATTTCGATTCGTAGTCGTAGAAGCTGCCCGCCTTGGCGACGATTTCGGTCACGGCGAGCGCGCGGTCGCCCATCACGCCCACGGTGAGTTCGCGGCCCGGGATGAATTCCTCCACCATGGCCTGCCGGCCGAACCGCCAGGCCGCCACCACCGCGGCGCGACGGTTGCCGCCGACGCGCATGATCTCCACGCCGACCGAGGAGCCTTCGTTCACCGGCTTGATGACGTAGGGCGCCGGCATCGGGTCGGCCAGCGCGAGGTCGGCCACGACCTCGGTGCCGCCGCGCGCCACCGCCAGCCCGGCCGCCGCGAACACCGCCTTCGCCGCCACCTTGTCCATCGCCAGCGCGGAGGCGCGCACGCCGGAATGGGTGTACGGAATGCCGAGCCAGTCCAGCACGCCCTGGATGGTGCCGTCCTCGCCGAAGTGGCCGTGCAGGGCGTTGAACACGGCATCCGGCCGCGGTTCCAGCGCGGCGAGCACCGCGCGCAGGTCGCTGCCCACCTCGACCGGCACGACGTCGTAGCCGGCCTGGCGCAGCGCCGCGATCACCTGCGTGCCGGACACCAGCGACACCGCGCGCTCGACCGAAATCCCCCCATACAGAACCGCAACCCGCTTCACGTCTCCCCCTCCCCTTGAGGGAGCACGGACCCCGGCACCCCGATCCGCCGGATCTCCCACTCCAGTTCCACCCCGCTCGCCGCGCGCACGCGCCGGCGCACCTCCTCGCCCAGCCCCTCGATATCGGCCGCCGTCGCGCCGCCGGTGTTGATCAGGAAGTTGCAGTGCAGTTCCGACACCTGCGCCGCCCCGCGCATGAGCCCGCGGCAGCCGGCGGCCTCGATCAGTTCCCACGCCTTCATGTCGGGCGGGTTGCGGAAGGTCGATCCGCCGGTGCGGGCGTGCACCGGCTGCGTCGTGCCGCGGGCGGCGCGGATTTCCGCGATGCGCGCGGCGATGGCGACCGGGTCGCCGGGCTGCGCGCGCAGGCGGGCCCGTACCACCATGCCGCCCGGCGGCAGCGCGGCGTGGCGATAGGCGAAGCCCAGCGCGGGCGCCTCGCAGCGCACCAGCTCGCCGGACCGGGTGACGATCTCCGCCCAGTCCAGCACCTGCGAGATATCGCCGGCATAGGCGCCGGCGTTCATTGCCACCGCGCCGCCCAGCGAGCCGGGAATGCCCCACAGCCACTCCAGCCCGGTCAGCCCGGCGGCGGCGGCCTGTTCGGCCACCGTGGTGTCCAGCGCGGCGGCGCCGGCGACGATCCCGTCGGCCTGCACCACGATGTCGCCGAAGTCGCGCGCCAGCTTCACCACCACGCCGGGCACCCCGCCGTCGCGCACGATCAGGTTGGACGCGGCGCCGATGGGGATCACCGGCAGCTCGGGCGCCAGCGCGCGCAGGAAGGCGCACAGGTCCTCGACGTCGGCCGGGCGCACCAGCGCTTCCGCCGGCCCGCCGACGCGGAACCAGGTCTGCGGCCCCAGCGGCGCATCGGCCTGCAGCCGCCCGCGCAGCGGCGGCAGCGTCTCGGCCAGGGGGCGGGCGGTCATCATGTCGATCCCGTTTTCTTGTGGCCGGCCTGCAGCGCGGCCAGCTGGCCGGGCAGGGCGGCGGCCCATTGGGTGATGTTGCCGGCGCCCAGGCACACCACGAAGTCGCCGGAGCGCGCGATGGCGTGGACCATTTCGGCCAGGTGCTCGGGGCCGGGCAGCGGCACCACGCTGCGATGCCCGCGCGCGCGCAGCCCCTCCACCAGCGCGTCGCGGTCCACCCCCGGAATGGGCTGCTCGCCCGCCGGGTAGACATTGGCCACGATCACCGTGCCGGCGTCGTTCATGCAGGTGCAGAACCCCTCGAACAGCGATTGCAGGCGGGTGAAGCGGTGCGGCTGCACCACCGCCACCACGTCGCGCGCCCCGGCCTGGCGCGCCGCCTTCAGCACCGCCGCGATCTCCACGGGGTGGTGGCCGTAGTCGTCGACCACGGTGATGCCGCCGGCCTCGCCGATCCGGGTGAAGCGTCGCTTGACGCCGCGGAACGCGGCGAAGGCGCTGCGCAGGGTGGCGTCGTCGATTTCCATTTCGGCGGCGATGGCGACCGCCGCGAGTGCGTTCTGCACGTTGTGGCTGCCCAGCATCGGCAGCCGGAACGGTCCCATCTTGCGCGCCCGGTTGCGCGCGCGGTTGGTCACCGTCACCTCGAACGTCGCGCCCATCCGGTCCGACACCAGCTTGTCGGCGCGCACGTCGGCCTGCTGGGAGAACCCATAGGTGATGATGCGCCGGTCCGACAGGCGCGGGATCATCTGCTGCACCGCCGGGTGGTCCACGCACAGCACGGCGAAGCCATAGAACGGGATGTTGGCGACGAAATGCTCGAAGCCGGCCAGCATCGCCTCCGCCGTGCCCCAGTGGTCGAGGTGCTCGGGGTCCATGTTGGTCACCACCGCGATCACCGCGGGCAGGCGCAGGAAGCTGCCGTCGCTCTCGTCGGCCTCCACCACCATCCAGTCGCCGGAGCCGAGCCGCGTATTGGTGCCGTAGGCGTTGATGATGCCGCCGTTGATCACCGTCGGGTCGAGGTGGGCCGCTTCCAGCACCGCCGCCACCAGGCTGGTCGTGGTGGTCTTGCCATGGGTGCCGCCGATGGCGATGGCCCATTTGAGCCGCATCAATTCGGCCAGCATCTCGGCCCGGCGCACCACCGGAATGAGTCGGGCGCGGGCTGCCGCCACCTCCGGGTTGTCGGCCTTGACCGCCGACGAAATGACCACCACCCGGGCCTCGCCCAGGTTCTCGGCGCTATGGCCGATATGGATGGTGATACCCTGCTTGCGCAGGCGTTTCACATTGGCGTTGGCGGCGATGTCCGAGCCCTGCACCTGGTAGCCGAGGTTGTGCATCACTTCAGCAATGCCGCTCATGCCGATGCCGCCGATGCCGACGAAATGGATGGTGCCGATGGTGAGCGGCAGCGATCTCATGGCCGAACCTTCGCGCTGTCTTTGATCAGGGACGTCACCAACGCGGCCAGGCGCTCCGCCGCGTCGGGCGCCCCGGCGGCGTGGGCGCAGGCGGCGGCTTTGGTCAGGCTGCCGGGCAGGGCGAACAAGGATTCGAGGCGGGCCGCCAGACTGTCGGCGGTAAAGGCCGCCTGCGGAATCAGCCAGCCGCCGCCGGCTTCGTCGATGGCATGGGCGTTGGCCGTCTGGTGGTCGTCGATGGCATGCGGATAGGGCACCAGGATGGACGGGCGGCCGAGCGCGGTGAGTTCGGCGACGGTCGAGGCGCCGGCCCGGGCGATCACCAGATGGGACTCGGCCATGCGCTCCGGGGCGTCGTGGAAGAAGCTTTCGAGGGTTGCCCGGATGCCGGTTTCGCCATAGGACCGGCGCACCGCTTCGAGATCCTCGGGCCGGCATTGCTGGCTGAGTTCGATCCGCCGACGCAAGACCTCGGGCAGGCGGGCGAGGGCTGCCGGCACCACCTCGGACAGGATGCGGGCGCCCTGCGAGCCGCCGAGAACCAGCAGCCGCAGCGGGCCGTCGGCCACCAGCGAGGGATAGGGGTGGCCCCGCCAGGCGAGGGCGGCGCCGCGCACCGGCATCCCGGTCTGCGTCACCTTGCCGTGCCAGGAAGCCGACAGATGGGCCACTTCGGGATAGGAGGTGGCGATGCGGCTGACCCGCGGCGCCAGCAGTCGGTTGGCTCGGCCCAGCACGGCGTTCTGCTCATGCAGCAGGGTGGGTGTGCCGACGGTGGCGGCGGCCAGCATGGCCGGCACCGACGCGTAGCCGCCGAAACCGACGACGGCGGCCGGCCGCAGGCGGCGCAGCAGGCGGCGCGCCTGCAGGAAGCCGATGCCGAGTTCGCCAAGGGCGCCGAGACGGGCGCCGAGGCCGCGGCCGGCCAGGCCGCCGGCGCGGATGCGATGGGTTGCCAGGCTGCCCAGGGTGCCGCCATAGGCCTGGCCGCGGCGATCGGTCACCAGGGCCAGCCGGTGACCCTGGGCCAACAGTTCCGCCGCCAGCGCTTCGGCCGGGAAGACGTGCCCGCCGGTGCCGCCGGCGGTCAGCAGGATGAGCGGCGAGGTGGCCGGGGCGGCGCGGTTCACTGCCAGCCCTCCTGCCCGTAGCGCTTGCGGGTCAGCGCCAGGATCATCCCCATGCCGAGGGCCAGGGCCAACATCGACGAGCCGCCGTAGGAGATGAAAGGCAGCGTCATCCCCTTGGTCGGCATCAGGTGCAGGGTCGAGGCCATGTTGATGATCGCCTGCAATCCGAACTGCACCAGCAGCCCCGAGGTGGCCAGCAGGACGAACAAATTCTCTTCGACCAGCATGCGGCTGAACCCGCGCAGCACGATGAAGGCGAAGACCCCGACCACTACCAGACAGAGGATCAGACCGAACTCCTCGCCGGCCACCGCCATGATGAAGTCGGTGTGGGCGTCCGGCAGAACCGCTTTGACCCGGCCTTCGCCGGGACCGCGACCGAACAGGCCGCCGAAATGGAAGGCCTGCAGCGCGGTGGTCACCTGGTAGCTGTCGCCGGCCGAAGGATCGAGGAAGCGGTCGATGCGGCTGGCCACATGGCCGAAGGTGAAATAGGCGGCGACCAGGCCGCCGAGGCCGACCACCATGCCCAGCAGCACCCAGAACAGCGGCAGGCCGGCCAGGAAGAACTCGACGAACCATACCGCCGAGACCACCAGCGTCATGCCGACATCGGGTTGCAGCAGCAACAGGCCGGCGACCAGCAGGTACAGGCAGAGCGATACCGCGTTGCCGGGGAAGTTCTCGCTCAGGCGCTGTTCGGTGAACATCCAGGCGGCGACCACGGCGAAGGTCGGCTTGACGAATTCGGACGGCTGGATGGTCAGCCCGGCCAGGCTGATCCAGCGGGTGGCGCCCTTGATCTCCTGGCCCAGCACCAGGGTGGCCGCCATCAGCAGGATGGCGCCGAGGAACCCCAGGCAGGCCAGCCGGCGGATGTTCTTCGGGGTCAACAGGGAGACGGCGAAGATGATCAGCAGGGCGGGCGGCAGGAAGACGAATTGGCGGCGCACGAAATGGAAGTGATCGGCGCCGATGCGCTCGGCCACTGCCGGGCTGGCCGCCATGATCAGCAGGGCGCCGATGGCCACCAGCATGCCGACGGCGGCCATCGTCCAACGGTCGACCGTCCACCACCAGCGGCCGATGACGGAGGTGTCGGTGCGGCCCAACGACATCATGACGACCTCGCCCCAGGCAGAGCCGCCACCAGACGACGGAACCTGTCACCGCGCTCCTCGAAGCTGCTGAATTGGTCCCACGAGGCGCAGGCCGGCGATAGCAGCACCACCGCTCCGGGGCGCTTGTCGATGATCGCCGCCTTGCGGGCCTCGGCCACCGCCGCCTCCAGCGTGCCGGAGCGTTCGAACGCCACCTGGCCGGTCAGGGTGTGGGCGAAAGCGTCGCTGGCCTCGCCGATCAGGAACGCCCGGCGGATGCGCGGGAACAGGTATTCAAGGCTGGCGATGCCGCCTTCCTTGGCCTGGCCGCCGAGGATCCAATAGACGTTGTCGTAGCAGACCAGGGCATTGGCTACGGCATCGGCATTGGTCGCCTTGCTGTCGTTGACGTAGCGGATGCCGTCGATTTCGGCGATCAGTTCCTGCCGATGGGCCAGGCCGGGATAGCTCTTGAGCCCCTTGCCGATGGCTTCGATATCGATGCCCGAGGCGCGTGCCGCGGCATAGGCCGCGCAGGCGTTCTGCCAATTGTGCCGGCCAGGCAGGGTGGCAATGCCATTCAAGTCGATGATCGCCGCCGCCTGCCCGTCGCAGTCGTCCACCAGGATGCCTTGCGGGGCGTAAACGCCGCCGGTTACCGGCCGCTCGACCGAGATGGGAACCGCGTATTCGCCGGTGGCGTGGCGCAAATGCTCGTAGACCGAACGCGACGGCTTGTCGTCGACCCCGACCACCGCGACCCCGCCGGGGCGCAGGCGGTCGAATAGGCCGGCCTTGGCCGCCACGTAACCGTCCATGCCGCCGTGTCTTCCCAGATGGTCGGGGGTGACGTTGAGCAGCACGCCGATATCGAAGGCCGCTTGGTCGAGCAGTTCGAGCTGGTAGGACGACAGTTCGAGCACATAGCTGTCGTCGCTGCCCAGCGCCGGCAGATCGAGGGCCGGAGTCCCCAGATTGCCCCCCGCCGCCACCTGACGGCCGCCGGTTTTCAGGATGTGAGCGATCAGCGTGGTGGTGGTCGATTTGCCGTTGGTTCCGGTGACGGCGACGAAATGGGCGGCCGGACAAGCCATCGCCAGCAGATCGACGTCGCAGACCAGGCGGATTCCCTGCTCGCGGGCGCGCCGCGCCACCGGATGGGGTTGGGGATGGGTATGGGGGATGCCGGGGCTCCACACCATGAGGGTCAGCGGGGCCAGATCGACGGCGCCGAGATCGACCAGATCGATACCCTCGGTCCGGGCGGCCTCGCGCGCTGCAGCCTTGTCGTCCCATGCCCAGACGACGGCACCGCTGTCCTTGAGGCTGCGTGCCGTCGACGCGCCGGACTTGCCGAGGCCCATCACCGCAACCGTCTTGCCGCTGAGGAACGGAACGCGAGGCATCCGGCCCTCACCGCAGTTTCAGCGTCGAGAGGCCGGCCAGGGCCAGGATGCCGGCGATGATCCAGAAGCGGATGACCACGGTGGGTTCCGCCCAGCCTTTCTTCTCGAAGTGGTGGTGCAGCGGCGCCATGCGGAAGACGCGCTTGCCGGTGAGCTTGAACGAAGCCACCTGGACGATCACCGAAACGGTCTCGAGGACGAACAGGCCGCCGACGATACCCAGGACGATCTCGTGCTTGGTGACCACGCTCATGGCGCCGAGCGCTCCGCCCAGGGCCAGCGACCCGGTATCGCCCATGAACACCATGGCCGGCGGCGCGTTGAACCACAGGAAGCCCAGTCCGGCGCCGACCAGGGCGCCGCAGAAGACGGCGAGTTCGCCGGCGCCGGGAACATGGTGAATCTGCAGGTAATTGGCGAAGACGGCGTGCCCGACCAGATAGCAGATCAGGGCGAAGACGCCGGCCGCGATCATCACCGGGACGGTGGCCAGACCGTCGAGGCCATCGGTCAGGTTCACCGCGTTGGAGGCGCCGACCATGATGAAGGTGGTGAAGACCACATAACTCCAGCCGAGCTGCACCAGGACGTTCTTGAAGAAGGGCAGGGCCAGCGCGTAGGACAGCGGTTCCGGGCTGAGGCGGGTGATCAGCAGCGAGGCGGCCACCGCGATGACGATCTGCGCCAGCAACTTGGCCTTGCCCGGCAGGCCCTTGCTGTTGCGCTTGCTGACCTTGAGGAAGTCGTCGGCGAAGCCGATCACGCCATAGCCCAGGGTCACCAGCATGACGATCCACACATAGGGATTGGCCAGATCGGCCCACAGCAGGGTCGACATGGTCAGGGCCAGCAAGATCAGGAAGCCGCCCATGGTGAGCGTTCCCTTCTTGGTCAGCAGGTGGCTTTCCGGCCCGTCGCTGCGGATCGGCTGACCATGGCCCTGCTTGTGGCGCAGCCAGCGGATCACCGACGGTCCGGCGACGAACGAGATGAACAGCGCGGTCATCACCGCGCAGCCGGTGCGGAAGGTGAGATAGCGAAACAGGTTGAGAACTGGCACCTGGTCGACCAGGGGATAGAGCAGGTTATAGAGCATCTGCCTCGGCGACCTCGCTAGCTACCGTTGGTGCCCGGCGCGCCCGGCGCGCCGTGGTTCTTCGCTGTCGGCGTGGCCGACGGCGCGCTTGGCGCGCCATGTTGTTCTGTTGTCGGCGTGGCCGACGGCGCGCTTGGCGCGCCATGTTGTTCTGTTGTCGGCAGGGCCGACGGCGCGCTTGGCGCGCCATGTTGTTCTGTTGTCGGCAGGGCCGACGGCGCGGCCATGTCCTCCAGCGCTTTGACCACCCGTCCCATGCGGCTGCCGGCCGAGCCCTTCACCATCACCACATCGCCGGCCTGCACCGCCTTGGCCACCAGTGCGGCGGCCTGGTCGGCATCGGCGGCGTGCGGGGCACGCCGGTCGTTGGGCAGGACATCGTGCATGTGGCGCATCAGGGAACCGGCGGTGAACACCAGGTCGACGCCCGCCTCCATCGCCGCTTCGGCCAAGCCGGCATGCAGGGCGCCGGCGTCGGCTCCCAGTTCCAGCATGTCGCCCAGCACCGCCAGGCGGCGTCCGCCCGGCGCCGGCACCGCGGCGGCCAGGCCGGCCAGGGCGGCCCGCATCGAGGCCGGGCTGGCGTTGTAGGATTCGTCGACGACGACGATTTGCCCATCGCCCCAAGGGAGGGTCTTGCGGGCGCCGCGGCCTTTCGGAGCGATCATCCGGGCCAGCGGTGGGGCGGCATCTTGGAGCGGCACGCCGACGGCAGCGGCCGCCAGCAGCACGGCCAAGCTATTGCTCGCCCATTGGCGGCCGGCAACACCGACCCGGTAGTTCAGCGTCTGATCGCCGAACAGGGCGAAGACCAGGGTGGCGTCGTTCTCGACGGCGAAATCCAGCAGGCGCCCATCGGCTTCGACCGCGGCGCCGAAGCTCTTGCTATTGACAACCCCGGCTGTCTGCGCCGCGGCCAGCAGCAGCGCATAATGGGGGTTGTCGCGCGGCAGGATCGCGGCGCCGCCGGGTTCGACGCCCAGAAAGATCTCGGCCTTGGCTTCGGCGATGGCGGCGGTCGAGGCGAAGAATTCCATATGCACCGTTTCCACCGCGGTGATGACGGCGACATGCGGGCGGACCAGCCGGGTCAAGGGCGTGATCTCGCCCGGATGGTTCATCCCCAGTTCGAACACGCCGAAGCGGCTTGCCGCCGGCATCCGCGCCAGCGACAGGGGAACGCCCCAGTGGTTGTTGAAGCTGCCGGCGCTGGCATGGGTCGGACCGGCCGCCTCGAGGGCCAGCTTGAGCATTTCCTTGGTGCTGGTCTTGCCGACGCTGCCGGTCACCGCGATGATGCGGGCGGCCGATCGGGTCCGGGCCGCGGCGCCGAGCGCGCTTAGGCCATCCAGGGTATCGCCGACCAGCAGCAAGGGGGCATCGGCCGGCAGGCCGGCCGGCGTCCGGTGCACCAAGGCGGCAGCGGCGCCACCGGCGAGGGCGGCCGCCACATAGTCGTGGCCGTCGTGGTTGGGGCCGGCCAGCGCGACGAACAGGTCGCCGGCGGTGATCGCCCGGCTGTCGATGGAGACGCCGAATGCTTGCCAAGCGGGCCCCTGGCTGCGGCCGCCGGTGGCGGCGGCGGCTTCGGTGCTGCTCCACAACGGGGCGAGGCGGGGCGCGGCCGGGCGGCTCATGGGGCGACTCCGATGGCGCGGCGTGCCTCTTCGCCATCATCGAAAGGAAGGATCCGGTCGTGGACGATCTGCCCGGTTTCGTGCCCCTTGCCGGCCAGCAGCAGAAGGTCGCCGGAGGCCAGTTCGTCGATTGCCGTGCGGATCGCCTGACGGCGGTCGCCGATCTCGCGGGCGCCGGGGCAGGCGGCCAGGATCTGTGCCCGGATGGCGGCCGGATCCTCGCTGCGCGGATTGTCGTCGGTGACGATCACCGCATCGGCCAGGCCGATGGCGATGTGGCCCATCAGCGGCCGTTTCCCCGGATCGCGGTCGCCGCCGCAGCCGAACACCACGATCAGCCGCCCCGTGGCATGCGGTCGCAACGCCCGCAGCACGGTGTCGAGAGCATCCGGGGTATGGGCGTAGTCGACGAAGATGGCGCCGCCGCCCGGTTTGTCCGCCACCTGCTGCAATCGCCCGGGGACCCCTTCGAGATGCTGCAGGGCATCCACCGCCGCGTCGGGCGGGCCGCCGGCGGCCAGCGCCAAGCCGAGCGCGCAGGCCGCGTTGGAGGCCTGGAAGGCGCCGGCTAGCGGCAGATGTAGTTGATACGCGCGGCCGGCGACGACCAGTTCGAGATCCTGTCCATGCGCCGTCGGCCGGGTCGCCTTGATGCGGATATCCTGGCCGCGGCTGCCGAAGCTCAGCACCCGTTGCCCGCGACGGCGGCACAACTCGGCCAAGCCGTCGCCTTCGGCAGTGTCGGCGTTGATCACGGCGGCGCCCGAGGTCGGCAAGACCTCGGCGAACAGGCGCTGCTTGGCCCGCCAATAGGCCTCCATGCTGCCGTGGTAGTCGAGATGGTCGCGGCTGAGATTGGTGAAGGCGGCGGCGCTGATGGCCACGCCGTCGAGCCGATACTGCTCGAGGCCATGGCTGGAGGCTTCGAAGGCGGCATGGGTGACGCCGGCCTCGGCCAGTTCGGCCAGGATGCGGTGCAGGCTGACCGGGTCGGGGGTGGTCAGCGACCCCTTGTCGACCCGATGCGGTGCCACCAGGCCGATGGTTCCCAGGCTGGCCGCGGGATGGCCGAGGCGGGTCCAGATCTGGCGGGCGAAATTGGTCACCGAGGTCTTGCCGTTGGTGCCGGTTACCGCGGCCAGGAACCGCGGCTGACGCCCATAGAAGCGGGCCGCCATCTGGGCGAAACGGCGGCGCGGATTGGCGTCGGTGACCAGCACGGCGGCGGTCTTGTCGGCGGCCAGCCGGGTGCCGATGGGGGCGAGCACGGCGGCGGCGCCTTTGGCCACTGCGTCGGCGATGAATTGGCGGCCATCGGCCTTGCTGCCCGGCAAGGCGGCGAACAGGTCGCCCGGCCGTACCGCGCGCGAATCGGCGGTCAGACCGGCGATCTGCGGATCGCCCGGCGGCGCCGGGACCGGCATGGGGTCCAACAGGTCACTCAGTCTCGGCAAGCGCGATCCCCTTGTGCTGAGTGGTCTTGAGGGATGCGTTCTGGGCCATCCGTTGCTTGGCCTTGTTCACCGGTTCGGGCGAAGAGAGCGGGCTGATCCCCAGCAACGGGCCGATCTGCGCGATCACCCGGCCGACCGCCGGAGCGGCGGTCCAGCCCGCGGTGGCGAAGCCGAAGCTCTGCTTGTTCCCCTGCGGCTCGTCGATCATAGCCAGGATGACATACCTCGGATCGGAAACCGGGAAGGTCGCGATAAAGGATGAGAGCAGGGATTTGTGCCGGTAGCCGCCGGCCCCGTTCTTCTCGGCGGTGCCGGTCTTGCCGCCCACTTCGTAGCCCGGCACGTCGGCCTTCTCGCCGGTCCCTTCGCTGACCACCAGGCGCATCAACTGCCGCATGGTCTTCGAGGTTTCCGCCTTGATCACCCGCTGGCTTGGCACCGGCTCGGCATCGTCGCGTTTCAGTATCGTCGCCGGATGGAAATCGCCGCCGTTCACCAGGGCCGAGACGCCGGTCATCATATGCAGCGGGGTCACCGCCATGCCGTGACCATAGGCGATGGTCATGCTGTTGATTTCGCGCCACGGATTGGGCACCAGCGGCGAACCCACCTCGGGCAGTTCCACCGCGGCCGGCCGCAACAGCCCCATGCGGGTCAGGAACGCCTTCTGGCGGTCGATGCCGAGATCGAGCGCCATCTTGGCTGAGCCGATGTTCGACGATTCCTTCAGGATCTCGGCGACGGTCATCGGATGGTTCTCGGGGTGGTAGTCGGTGATCTCGAAGCGGGCGACGTGGATCGGATGGGTCACGTCGTAGACGCTGTTCACCGTGGCGACGCCGGAATCAAGGGCGGCGGCGGTGTTGAACAGCTTGAAGGTGCTGCCCATCTCGTAGACCCCGAGGGTCGCCCGATTGAACATCGCTTCGGGGGTGGCCGAGGCCAGGTTGTTCGGATTGAAATCGGGCAGCGAGACCATGGCGATCAATTCGCCGGTCCGCACGTCCATGATCATGCCGGTGGCGCCCAGCGCGTGGAAGTCGGCCATGGTCCTGGCCAGCTCGGTGTGCAGGATGGTCTGCACGCGGACGTCGAGCGACAGGCGCAGGGGCTCGCGGCGCGCCTTCAATTCCTTCTCGAAGGTCTTTTCGACCCCGGCGATGCCCTTGTTGTCGAGATCGGTCAGGCCGACCACATGGGCCATCAGCTCGCTCTGCGGATAGATCCGCTTCTCGCCCTTCTCGAAATAGAGGCCGGGAATACCCAGCGCATTGACCTCATATTCCTGGCGCGGCGTCAGGTTGCGGCGCAGGTAGACGAAAGCCCGGTCGCCCTGCAGCTTGGCTTGCAAGTCGGCAAGATTGAGATCGGGCAGGACCTTGGCGATCTTCTGGCTCGCCTCGGCCCGGTCGACGATCTCGTGCGGATGGGCATAGAGCGATACCGACGGCAGGCTGGTGGCCAGCAGCACGCCGTTGCGGTCCACCAGGTCGGCCCGCTCGATGGCCAGTTCGAGGGCCTTCGGGCCGCGGGCATGCTGGACGTTGGCCCCCTTGACCATGGTCACGTCGACCATGCGCCCGGCGATCACCGCGAAGGCCAAGGTGAACATGGCGCCGGTGACGATCAGGCGGGTCCGGCCGGTTTCGATGGCCCGCTTGCGCTGGCCGTCGAGATGCAGGGTATCGGCATCGGCGACATCTTCGCCCGGATAGACCGGGGGGCGGCGGCTGAACAGGCGCATCATGGCCTTGTCCTCGTGCTGGCCATCTCGGGTTCCATCAACGCCGGCGAGGTGATCACCATGACCTTGGCCGACAGCGCCGCCGGCGCGGCGGCGGTGGCCAGCGGCTGGTCGATTGCCGGTTTGGCGGGGGCGCTTAGCGCCGCGACGGTTGCCGGCGCCTGCCGATCGGGCTTGGCCACCGGCTTGGTCGGTACGGTCTTCTCGGCGGTCATGGGGCGGACCGGCTTGGTGCTCGGGGCGGTATTGTTCAGCGGCTTCGGCGGCGGTGCGGCGGTGGGCAGCGGCCCCGGTGCCGCCACCGGCGCCGTGTTGGGCATCGTGTTGGTCGGGGGGGCGGCGGCCATCGGCGGCGGCGGTGCCACCTGCGGGGTGGCCATCGGCAGGCTGGCGATGCTGACGATCTGCTTCGGCTGCATCGGCTTGAGGCCGAGATGGCGTTCGGCCTGTTCGCGCAGCCGCATCGGCTCGTTCAGATAGCTCCACTCGGCCTTGAGGACGTGGATCCCCTCTTCGGTCTCGACGATGTCCTTGCGCAGATCGCGCAACCGTTCTTCCTGGGCCTGCACCTCGTATTTCAACAGGAACAGCGCGGTGCCGGCGATGACCGCCAGGATTGCCCACAGGATGGTGGCGCCGCGCATCATGTCCGACCTGCCTCGCCGGACCAGGCCGGGGCGTCGGTGCGTTCGGCGACGCGCAGGCGCGACGAGCGGGCCCGCGGATTGGCCGCCAGTTCGTCGGCGTCGGGGGTGATCGGCTTCTTCGACAGCAGGCGGAAACTTGGCGGCCGAGCCCGGCCGGCGGTCGGCAGGTGGCGGCTGGGCTGGGCGCCGCCGCCGCTGCGTTGCCGGAGGAAATCCTTCACCAGGCGGTCTTCGAGGGAATGGAAAGCCACCACCGCCAGGCGCCCGCCCGGCTTCAGCAGCCGCTCGGCGGCCGGCAAGCCGCGCTCGACCTCGCCCAACTCGTCGTTCACCGCGATGCGCAGGCCCTGGAACGTCCGGGTGGCCGGATCGATGCCGTCCTTGCCGCGCGGCACCACCCGGCGGACCAGATCGGCCAGTTGGCCGGTGGTGGTGAACGGCTGCAGCTTGCGGTCGGCGACGATGGCCCGGGCGAGCCGGCGCGAATGCCGCTCTTCGCCGTAGCGATACAAGATGTCGGCCAGCTCGGCCTCGGCCATGCGGTTGACCAGGTCGGCGGCGCTCGGCCCTTGGCACTCCATGCGCATGTCGAGGGGACCGTCGGCGCGGAACGAGAAGCCGCGCGCCGGATCATCGATTTGCATCGACGAGACGCCGAGATCGAGGGCCACGCCGTCGACCGCGTCGATGCCGTGTTCGGCCAGCAACCGATCCATGTCGCCGAAGCAGCCGGACAGCATCGTCAAGCGGCCGTCATAGGCGCCGGCCAGGGCGCGGCCGCCCTCGATTGCGGTGGGATCGCGGTCGATGCCGAAGACCCGACAGGCGGCGTTGGCCAGCAGGGCCCGCGCATAGCCGCCGGCGCCGAAGGTGCCGTCCACCAGGACGGCCCCGTCAAACGGCGCCAGGGCGTCGACCACCTGGTGCAGCAGGACCGGGATGTGCGGCGATTGGGTCATCGCCCCTCCGGCCGGCGCAAGGTGAGCTGCGGTCGATTCTTCAGGGCCCGGGCCCGGGCCTCGGCCTGATGGGCCTTCAACGCCTCGGGTTCCCAAATCTGGAAGGTGCGGCCCTTGCCGACGAAGGCGGCCAATTCACCGATGGCGGCATGGGCGAGGATTTCGGCGGGCAGCAGCACGCGGCCTTCGGGGTCCCAGGCCAACTGACAGGACGAGGCGAAGATCAGGGTGTTGAGATCGTCCTGTTCGGTCGAGAACAAATCGAAGGTGGTGGAAGCGCTGGTGGCCAGCTCTTCCAGGAAATCCGGGCCGCAGCCCTCGATGGCTGCCGAGGTGAAGGAGGGATAGACGACGATGGCGGCGGATTGCGGGGACAAGGTCGCACGAAACGACGCGGGGACGGAGACCCGTCCCTTGCGGTCGACCTTGTTGATGAACGTGGATACGAACAGCGCCATCGCTTGCTCGCCTTACCCCCTGTTTCGCCACTCCCGACCCACCCGTCGCCGGGCCAGGGCGATGGGGAGATTTGGGTCATTATGGGATAACATGGGAAAACATGGGCGTCAATGGATTCTCATAGTAAAACAATGGGCAAACGATAGTTCTTGCAGTGTTGGAAAGGGTTTTACCTGAAATCACTTTTCCGCCATAAAAATGTGCAATGTCATCATATTATGGGGTAAACCACATCCTTCTGAGGAACTCTGTTCGCTGTTTGTTCAGCAATCAGCGAAACGGGTGGCCCATGGGTGGGCGTGGGGCCCGCCGAACACGAAGGAATTTGCGCCAGATGGCCTGTAAGCCGGGTTCTGTCCACCGCCCTCGCGGGCAGTTGGATGGCCATTCATCTGGGACGTTCGTTGCCGAACGCCTCGCGCGACCGACCCGGACGGCGGCGCGGAAATGCGCCTCGCCGGCGGTAAAGCCGGCGCGCCGTCCCTACTTGGTCTTGCTCCCGGTGGGGTTTGCCATGCCGCTCCCGTTGCCGGTCGCGCGGTGCGCTCTTACCGCACCCTTTCACCCTTACCGGCCGGCGGGTTTCCCCGCTAAGGCAGGCGGTTTGCTTTCTGTGGCACTTTCCCTAGGGTCGCCCCCGCCGGACGTTATCCGGCACCGTATTTCCGTGGAGCCCGGACTTTCCTCCCCCCGAGAAACCTCGGGGAGCGGCCATCCGGCCATCTGGCGCAGTTGCAAGCTAGGCAGTTGCGGCGCCCGGTGCAAGCCCGTCGCTGCAAAAAGTTTCGCCCGAGGCGAAAGGTGAAAAATCTGGACGAATACTTGCTGCACACTGCTGTGATGACCATCACAGCGTGCGAATTCACTTCGATTTGTCAAACGGCTGCGCCGGATGAGGTCTTTCGCTTTCGGATGCAATAGCGACCTGCGGAGAGCGTCTGCCTCCGGATGGGTTCGCAGCAACACGGACGGACCCCGACATCCACGGACGGATCCGGACGAATGGTATTCCAAGGTCCTTGTGCATCTGGTCCGTGCGCCGCGAAGCGGAGTCTGCGTTCGTCCGTGTTGCTTGGGTCGTTGCCGCAGTCTCGACCTTCTGGAGGGCTGACTCTCAGATGTCTTCGTCCACCATACGGAGCAGCGAGGCCAGGCGGGCCAGGCAGTCCGGGTCGGCCAGGCCGTCGCAGCAAGATGGCCGGAAATGCCGTTGGAAGGCGATCAGTGCCGCCCGCTCGGCCTGGCGGTCGGCGACGTCATAACCCCATAGGGCCAGCAGTTCGGCCGCCGCAGCCAGCGGGAAAGGCCGGTCGCTGGGCCTGGGGGCCGGCCACAGCCCGATGCCGCGGCTGGCCAAGCCGGCCCAGTCGAACAACTCGCCGGGGTCTTGCTTGCGCTGCGGCGCCACGTCGGAATGCCCCACCACATTGCGCGGTGGGATCGGGTGGCGCGCCAGAATCGCCTCCGCCAGGCCGGCCAGGGCCTCCATCTGCGCCGCGGGAAAGGGGCGGTAGCCGAACTCGTGGCCCGGATTGACCAGTTCGATGCCGATCGAGCGGGCGTTGATGTCGCGGTGGCCACGCCAGAAGGCTTGGCCGGCATGCCAGGCGCGGCGGTCTTCGTCGGCCAGGGCGACGATGCTGCCGTCCTCGTCGACCAGGTAGTGGGCCGAGACCTCTGCGACCGGGTCGGTGAGGCGGGCCACGGCCTGTTCGGCCGTTTGCATGCCGGTGTAATGCAACACCAGCATATCGATCGGCAGCTCGGGCGGGCGGGCGTTATGATTCGGCGACGGGCGGCGCAGCATCTTCAACCTCGGTCGGGCGGTTCCGCGGGCGGAACTGCACGATGGCGACGCCCAGCACGGTCAGCACGCCGCCCAGCAATTTGTGCCAACCCAGCGGTTCGCCCAGCAGGACGACTCCGGAGGCGACGCCGATCACCGGGCTCAGCAGGGTGAACGGAACCACCTGATTAAGCGGCAGGCGGGCGACCAGACGATACCATAGGGTATGGGCGATCAGCGAGGTGATCACCGCCGAGAAGGCCACCGCCTCCCAGGCCAGGCGGTCGGCGTGGCGCAGGGCATCCAGCTGGCCGGTCTCAAAGGCGAGGGACAGCAGCAGAAAGGCCGGCACGGCGAACAGCGCCATCCAGCCGTTGAGCAGCAGCGGATCGATCGGTCCAATTCGTTTGATCACCACCAACGACCAAGCCCAGGCGATGGCCGAGAACAGCACCAGGCCGAGCGAGGCGAGGTCGGGCCGGTGCGGCTCGCCCGCTAGCAGGGCCACCCCCAGGAAGGCGACAACCATGCCGGCGATGCCCAGCCCGCCAAGCCGCTCGCCATAGACCACGGCGGCGACCACCGCCGCGAAGGGCACGCAAAGCTGCAGGGAAATGGCGGCGGTGGCGGCGTCCAGCCCGCGCATGCCGATGAACAGCACGCCGAAATGGCCGACCCCGAGGACCAGGGCGAGCAGCAGGATCAGCCCCAAGCGATCGCGCGGCGGCTTCACAAAGGGGACCACGGCCAGGGCCACGATGGCGAAGCGCAGCGCGCTGAACAGCAGCGGCGGCAATTGGGTGACGCCAACCTTGACGGCGACGAAATTGACGCCCCAGGCCACCACCACGATGGTGGCGGCCAGGGTGTCGCGGGGGGTCATTCCCGGCCCGCCATCGCTTCCCGCTTCATTTCCAGCTCCAGCCAGCGCTCCTCGGCGGCGGCCAGGGCGCTCCGGTTGTCCTCCAGCTGCTGGGACAGTCCGGCGAAGCCGGCCGCATCCCGGCTATAGAGGGCGGGATCGGCCAGCGCCGCCTCGATCCGGGCGATGTCCTGGTGCAGTTGGTCCAGCCGGACCGGCAGCTCGTCCAATTCGCGCTGGTCCTTGTAGGACAACTTGACCACCGGCCGTGGCCGGTCCGGCTTGGCGGCAGCCGGTCGCGCCGCGGCGGCGGTCTCGGCCGGCGGCGGTCGCTGGCGCAGATAGTCGGAACATCCCCCGACATATTCGTCGATGCGGCCGTCGCCCTCGACGGCGATGACGCTGGTGACCAGGCGGTCGAGGAAATCGCGGTCGTGGCTGACCATCAACAGGGTGCCGTCGTAATCGGCCAGCATCTCCTCCAACAGGTCGAGGGTGTCCATGTCGAGGTCGTTGGTCGGTTCGTCGAGGATCAGCAGATTGGACGGCTTGGCCAGCAGCTTGGCCAGCAACAACCGGTTGCGTTCGCCCCCCGACAGGGCCTTGACCGGCGAATGGGCTTGCCGGTCCTCGAACAGGAAGTCGCGCAGATAGCCGATCACATGGCGCGGCACGCCACGGACATTGACCGTATCGCCGGAGCCGTCGGTCAGGGTCTCCCAGACGGTCGCCTCGGGATCCAGCTGGGTGCGGTGCTGGTCGAACACCGCCGGCAGCAGATTGGTGCCCAACCTGACGCTGCCGCTGTCCGGGGCCAGGTCGCCGGTGAGCAGGCGCAGCAGCGTCGTCTTGCCGGCGCCATTGGGACCGATCAGGCCGACCCGGTCGCCGCGGGTGATGCGGGTGCTGAAATCCTTGACCACCTCCCGCCCGTCGAAGGCCTTGCCGATGGTCTTGGCTTCGATCACCAGCTTGCCCGAGGCGTCACCGGCATCCACCGCCAGCTTGACCGAGCCCTGCACCTTGATCTGTTCGGCCCGTTGCTTGCGGAGCGCGATCAGGGCGCGCAGCCGGCCCATATTGCGTTTGCGCCGGGCCGTCACCCCGCGATGCAGCCAATGGGTTTCGGCTTCCAGGCGCTTGTCCATGCGGGATTGCTCGGCTTCGAGGCCGGCGTAGACTTCCTCTTGCCAGGCCTCGAAGCGGCCGAAGCCCTCTTCGTTGCGGCGCACGATGCCGCGATCGAGCCACAGGGTCTGCCGCGAGATGCGGGTCAGGAAGCTGCGGTCATGGCTGATCACCACCAGCGCCCCCTTGAAGGCGGCCAGCTGTTCCTCGAGCCACAGGATGGTCGGCAGGTCGAGATGGTTGGTCGGCTCGTCGAGCAGCAGGGCATCGGGCGCGCTGACCAGGGCGCGGGCCAGCGCCGCCCGCCGGCCCTCGCCACCCGACAGGTGCTGCGGGCTGCGGCTGCCGTCCACCTTCAGGGCGTCGAGCATGCTGTCGACCCGGTAGCGCTGGTCGCGGTCGGCCTCGGGAAGGCCGCCGGCCACCCAGTCGCCGAGCGTGGGGGCGTCGATCACCGGGGCTTGGGCGAGATAGGCCAGGCGGATCGCCGGCTGCACGAAATGCTCGCCCGAATCGAGAGCGATTTCGCCGGCCAGGACCCGCAGCAAGGTCGACTTGCCGCTGCCGTTGCGGCCCACCAGACAGCATTTGTCACCGCGCCCGACTTGCAGGGTGACGCCGGTGAACAGCGGCTGGCCGCCAAAGGTGATGAAGCCGTCGCGCAGCGCCAGCAGGGGCGGGGGCGCCATCAGGCTTCCCCTCGCTGGGCCCGGATCCGGTCATAGGCGTCGTTGATCGCCGCCATCTTCTTGGTCGCCAGTTCGATGTACTCCTGGGGCAGGCCTTTGGCCATCAGGGTGTCGGGGTGATGTTCGCGGGTCAGGCGGCGCCATGCCGCCTTGATCTCGTCCATCGGCGCGGCCCGCGCCACCCCTAACACGGAGTAGGGGTCGTCGTCGCGCAAGCCGGAGGACTGCTCGGCGAACGGCCGTTCGCCAAAGCCGAAGATACCGGCGACGGTGCGCAGGAAGTGCAGTTCCGCCGGCTGCAGCCGGCCATCGGCCAGGGCAATGCGGTGCAGGGCATCCAGCACCTCGGCCAGCAGGATGGTCTCGCCGGCGAACGCCTCGGCCAGTCGCTGGGCGTGGATCTCATAGCCGGAGGCGTCGCGCTTGGCTTCGTCGTAAAGGGCGCCGATGGCCGCCATTTGCGAGGCGGGAATGCTGAATTGCTGCTTAAAGGCGTCGACCTCTTCCCGCGTCACCACCCCGTCGACCTTGGCCAGCTTGGCGGCCAGGTTGACCACCGAGGTCGAGAAGATGCGCTGCCGCTCGGCCAGCCGCGAACCGAGGGCCGGCGCCTCACGGCGGCGCTGCTTGGCGAAGAAACGCGTATCGACCCAATGACCGACGACCAGGCCGATCACCATGCCGAATAGCCCGTGGCCCAGCACGAAGCCGAGCATGGCGCCGATCACTTTGCCCCAGTACATGCGCTTGCCTACAACGCCGCGGCAGCCCTGGCAAGGCCGTGCTGGCGCGATGTGGGGTGGGGAGGTCTAAGACACCGCGTTTTCTGCCGGCGCGGTCATCAGGCATCGCGGACTTCGATGAGCCTTTCCCCTGCTCCGATGAGGCCCAATACTTCTGGAAGCAGTGGAAGGAATCGATTCAGCAAAGCCCGGCGCGATACGTTGCCGAGCCTGATCCAAATCACCGGGGGCATCGGTTCGCCGAAGCGATCGCGGCCACCCCCGACAAAATCCTCATCCTTGGTGATGATGGCTGCATTGCGCCGCACAGCCTCCTTCCAGATCGTCACGTCGGCGGCGCTATTCAGGCCGATATCTGCGACATGGACCGCATCATGGCCCAAGTCCGACCATGCCCGCGCCAAGGCCGGCGGCAGTTGCGCATCGATCAGGAAGTTCAAGAAGCCGTCCGCAGCACCGGGTGGTCAACCTCGGCGGCCGCAAAGGCCAGGCAGGCGCGAATATCCTCCGGCTCCAAATAGGGAAAGTCGGCGAGGATCGTTTCCTCCGCCTCTCCCGCGGCCAGAAGGTCGAGCACATCCTTCACCCTGATCCGCATTCCCCGGATGCAGGGGCGCCCGCCACATTGGTTCGGATCGAAGGTAATCCGCGACATGACGAAATGATACACGAGGGCGCCACGGAAGCCCAAACGGGAATCAGGCTACCACGGCATCCGGTAGCTGGTTGCCACCAGTGTCCCGGCCATCCGTCCGCTTGACGGAAACGGCGCTGCGTCCGACCATCGTTCCTTATCCTTGCGCTCAGGCCTGGCATGACCGGTTGGCAATTCTGGATCGATCGCGGCGGGACCTTCACCGACATCGTAGCGCGGCGCCCCGATGGTTCGCTGGCGGCGGCCAAACTGCTGTCCGAGGATCCCGAACACTATGCCGACGCGGCGGTCGAAGGGATTCGCCGGTTCCTTGGCGTGGCGGCGGACCGGCCGATCCCGCCCGAGGCCATCGAGGCGGTGAAGATGGGCACCACGGTGGCCACCAACGCCCTCTTGGAGCGGGCCGGCGAGCCGACCCTGCTGGTCATCACCGCGGGCTTTGCCGACCTGCTGCGGATCGGCACGCAGAACCGTCCCGATCTGTTCGCTCGGGCCATCCGTCTGCCCGAGATGCTGTATGGCCGGGTCGTCGAGATCGCCGAACGGGTGAGCGTCGAGGGCGAGATCCTGCAGAGGCTCGATCTGGCGGCGGCCGAAGTGGTGCTGCGGGACGCCCACGCGGCGGGATGGCGCGCCGCGGCGATCGTCTTCCTGCATGGCTGGCGCTATCCGGAGCATGAACGATCGGTGGCCGAACTGGCCCGGCGGATCGGCTTCACTCAGATTTCGGCCAGCCATGCGGTCAGTCCCCTGATGAAAGTGGTGCCGCGCGGCGACACCACGGTGGTGGATGCCTATGTGTCGCCGATTCTCCGCCGCTACGTCGACGGCGTTGCCGCCAAGCTGGGGGGCAGCCGGCTGATGTTCATGCAGTCGAATGGCGGCCTGGCCGAGGCCGCTTCGTTCCACGGCAAGGACTCCCTGCTGTCCGGTCCGGCCGGCGGCGTGGTCGGGGCCGTCCGCACCGCGGCGATGGCCGGTTTCCACCGCATTATCGGCTTCGATATGGGCGGCACCTCGACCGATGTCTGCCACTACGACGGCAGCTACGAGCGCAGCTTCGAGACAACGGTGGCGGGAGTCCGGGTGCGCGCCCCGATGATGCGCATCCATACGGTGGCGGCGGGCGGCGGCTCGATCCTCCATTTCGACGGCCAGCGCTTCCGGGTCGGTCCCGATTCGGCCGGGGCCAATCCCGGGCCGACCTGCTACCGGCGGGCCGGCCCGCTGGCCGTCACCGATTGCAACGTCATGCTGGGCAAGATCCAGCCGCGCTTCTTTCCCCGGAGCTTCGGGCCCGGCGCCGATCAGCCGCTGGACGCCGCCGCGGTGGCGGCCGGTTTCGCCGCGCTGGCGGCGCGCCTCGGCGACGGCCGCTCGCCGCGTCAGGTGGCGGAAGGATTTCTGACCATCGCCGTGCTCAACATGGCCAACGCCATCAAGCAGGTCTCGGTGCAGCGCGGCTATGACGTGACCGACTACGTCCTGTGCTGTTTCGGCGGCGCCGGCGGGCAGCATGCCTGCCTGGTGGCCGACGCGCTGGGCATGAGCACGGTGTTCCTGCATCCCCTGGCCGGGGTGCTGTCGGCCTATGGCATGGGCCTGGCCGACCAGCGGGTGCTGCGCCAGCGGGCGGTCGAAGCGGCGCTGGACGACCCCCTGATGGCCGGCTTGGCCAGCCTGGCCGCGTCGCTCGAGGCGGAGGGGCGGGCCGAGCTGACGACACAGGGGGTGACCCAGTGCACCGCCCGGGCCGAACTGCAACTGCGCTACGAAGGCTCCGATACCGCCTTGAGCGTCGGTCTGGCCGCCCGCGGCGCGGTCGAGGCGGAATTCGCCGCCGCCCATCGGCAGCGCTTCGGCTTCGTCATGGAAGGCCGCCCGCTGGTGGTCGAGGCGGTTTCGGTCGAAGTGATCGGCGCCGGGCCGGCCACCGAGGATGCGCCCATCGGGCGACGGCGCGACGGGCCGCTGCTGCCGCTCGACCGGGTCGACATGTTCACCCAGGACCAGTCCCACGCCGCCCTGGTCTTCGACCGCGAGGCCTTGAATCCCGGCGAGACCGTGGACGGCCCGGCGATCATCGTCGAGCCGACCGCCACCACCGTCGTCGAGCCGGGCTGGCGGGCCGAGCTCAACGGCAAGGGGCATCTCATCCTGCGGCGCGTCCTGCCGCGCCCGCAGCACCTGGCGATCGGCACCACGGTCGATCCGGTGATGCTCGAGGTCTTCAACAACCTGTTCATGTCGATCGCCGAGCAGATGGGGGCGGTGCTGGCCAATACCGCCCATTCGGTCAACATCAAGGAGCGCTTCGACTTCTCCTGCGCGCTGTTCGATGCGGGCGGCGCGCTGATCGCCAATGCGCCGCATATTCCGGTGCATCTGGGCAGCATGGGGGACAGCGTGCGGGCCGTGCTGCGGGCCCATGGGGCGGCCATGAAGCCGGGGGATTCCTTCGTCCTCAACGCCCCTTACAACGGCGGCACCCATCTGCCCGACATCACCGTGGTCAGTCCGGTGTTCGACGGCGGGCGCTTGCTGTTCTTCGTCGGTTCGCGCGGCCACCACGCCGATGTCGGCGGCATCTCGCCCGGTTCGATGCCGGCCGACAGCCACCGGGTCGAGGAAGAAGGGGTCCTGCTCGACAATCTGCTGCTGGTCGATGGCGGCCGCTTCCGCGAGGCGGAGATCACCGCGGTGCTGACCGCTGGCCCCTGGCCGGTGCGCAACCTGCGGCAGAACCTGGCCGATCTGCAGGCCCAGCTGGCCGCCAACGCCAAAGGGGCGGAAGAACTGCGTAGGTTGTTGGACCATTACGGAGCCGGCACGGTGACCGCCTATATGGGGCATGTCCAGGACCATGCCGAGGAGTGCGTCAGACGGGTCATCGCCGGACTTTCCGAGGGACGTTTCGAAGTCGAAATGGATGATGGCGGGGTGATCCGGGTGGCCATTTCGATCGACCGCGGGGCGCGGCGGGCCCGCGTCGATTTCACCGGCAGTTCGGCCCAGCGGCCGGGCAATACCAACGCCCCGCTGGCGGTGGGCAAGGCGGCGGTGCTTTACGTCTTCCGCACCCTGGTCGATGAGCCGATCCCCCTCAACGAAGGCTGCCTCAAGCCCCTCGACCTGGTCTTTCCCCAGGGCTCGATGCTCAACCCGCGCTATCCGGCGGCGGTGGTGGCGGGCAATGTGGAAACCTCGCAGGCCGTGGTCGATTGCCTGATGGCGGCGCTGGGGGTGATGGCGGCGGCCCAGGGGACGATGAACAACCTGACCTTCGGCGACGCCCGTCACCAATACTACGAGACCCTGTGCGGCGGCGCCGGGGCCGGTCCGGGGTTCGACGGCGCCTCGGCGGTGCACACCCATATGACCAACAGCCGGTTGACCGACCCGGAGGTTCTCGAATGGCGCTTCCCGGTGCTGGTCGACGGCTTCTCGATCCGCCGCGGCTCGGGCGGCGGCGGGGCGCATCGGGGCGGCGACGGGGTGGTGCGCCGCTTGCGTTTCCGCCGTCCGATGACCGTGACCATCCTGGCCAACCGGCGGCGCCTCGCGCCCTTCGGCCTGGCCGGCGGCGAATCCGGGCGGCCGGGCCGCAACGCCGTCCAGCGGGCCGACGGGCGCATCGAGGAATTGCCGGGTACGGTGCGGATCGAGGTCGATAGCGGCGACGTCGTCATCATCGAGACGCCGGGCGGCGGCGGATTTGGCGGGAGAGAACGATGAAGCAGCATTTCATCCTGATGGCCGAGTACAACCGGTGGGCCAACCGGCGCCTTTACGCCGCCGCCGAGGACGTCTCGGATGACAAGCTGTGGGCCGACAAGGGCGCCTTTTTCGGTTCGCTGATGGGCACCCTGAACCACATCCTGGTGGGCGACCGCCTGTGGTTGGCCCGCTTCCGCGGCGAGCCCACCCCGCCGGTCCGCCTGAACACCGTTCTGTACCGCGACCTGCCCTCGTTGCGGGTGGCCCGGGAAAGCGAGGACGAAGCCATCCTGGCCTTCGTCAACGGCCTCGACCAAGACTTGCTGCCGGGCGCCCTGGCCTATCGGACCCTCAACGGCACGCCCTCCGAAACGCCCTTTGCCGCGACCCTGGCCCATGTCTTCAACCACCAGACCCATCATCGCGGCCAGGCCCATGCCGTGCTCAGCGCGCTGGGCCATGAACCGCCGGAGATGGATCTGATCTTGTTCGTCCGGCAGCGGTAGGCGCACCCCGCGGCCGCAGGGGGCGCCATCCCATCGATAAGAACTCTGTCGCGTCGGACGTCCTGTGGCATAAGGGGCCAACCACGCCATGGGAACCCAGCCGCAGATGATACGTTTCGAGAACATCAGCAAGCAGAACAGTCAGCGGATCCTTTTCTTCGAGGCTTCCGCCGCGCTGAACAGGGGCGAAAAAGTCGGCCTCGTCGGCCCCAACGGTGCCGGCAAGACAACGCTGTTCCGGATGATCACCGGCGAAGAGTTGCCGGACGAGGGCCAGGTGTCGGTCGAGAAGCAGGTCTCGATCGGCTATTTCAATCAAGATGTCGGCGAAATGTCCGGTCGCAGTGCGGTCGCCGAAGTGATGGATGGGGCCGGGCCGGTCAGCACCGTGGCGGCGGAATTGGCCGACCTCGAAGCGGCCATGTGCTGTCCCGACCGCGCCGACGAGATGGAAGCGATCATCGCGCGCTATGGCGAAGTGCAGGCGCGCTTCGAGGAGTTGGGTGGCTACGAACTGGAGGGGCGAGCGCGGGAAGTGCTGGCCGGGCTCAGCTTCAGCCAGCAGATGATGGACACCGACGTGGGGGCGCTGTCGGGCGGCTGGAAGATGCGGGTGGCGCTCGGCCGCATCCTGCTCATGCAGCCCGACGCCATGCTCCTCGACGAGCCGAGCAACCACCTGGACCTCGAAAGCCTGATCTGGCTGGAGAAATTCCTGAAGGGCTACGAAGGCGCTCTCCTGATGACCTCGCATGACCGCGAGTTCCTGAACCGAATTGTCACCAAGATTATCGAGATCGACGGCGGATCGCTGATCAGTTACTGCGGCGATTACGCATTCTACGAGCGGCAGCGGGCGTTGAATGAGAAGCAGCAGCAAGCGCAGTTCGAACGGCAGCAAGCCATGTTGGCGAAGGAGTTGAAGTTCATCGAGCGCTTCAAGGCCCGCGCCTCGCACGCCAGCCAGGTTCAAAGCCGCGTGAAGAAGCTGGATAAGATCGAGCGCTTCGAGCCGCCGAAACGCCGCCAGACCGTGTCCTTCGACTTCCCGCCGGCCCCGCGCTCGGGCGAGGATGTCGTGGTCCTGAGGAACGTGCACAAGGGCTATGCCAGCCGGACCATCTATCAGGGGCTCGACTTCATGATCCGTCGTAAGGAGCGCTGGTGCGTCATGGGGGTCAACGGCGCGGGCAAGTCGACGCTGTTGAAGCTAGTGGCCGGCTCGACCGAACCGGACGTCGGCACCGTCGCTGTCGGCGGTAGCGTCAAGATGGGCTATTTCTCCCAGCATGCGATGGAACTGCTCGATGGCGACGCAACCGTGTTCGAGTCCCTGGAAGGGTCTTTCCCGCAGGCGGGCCAGGGATCGCTGCGGTCGCTTGCCGGCTGTTTCGGCTTCTCCGGCGATGATGTGGAAAAGAAATGCCGCGTCCTGTCCGGTGGCGAAAAGGCCCGGCTCGTGATGGCGACCATGCTGTTCAATCCGCCGAATTTCCTGGTGCTCGACGAGCCGACCAACCATCTCGATCTCGACACCAAGGAAATGTTGATCACCGCGCTGGCCGCCTACGAGGGCACCATGCTGTTCGTCTCGCATGACCGGCATTTCCTGGCAACGCTGTCCAACCGGGTGTTGGAGCTGACGCCGGAGGGCATCCACCAGTACGGCGGCGGCTATACGGAATACGTGGCGCGCACCGGGCAAGAAGCACCCGGGCTACGCAGCTGATCCGGCGCCCTTGAAAAGAACCGGACCGCACCGATATACCATCCATCTGGATGGCGTATAGATGGTGGTGGGATGGCTGACAATCTGCGGGAGCTGCGGCCGAAGGCTGGTGACAGCGAGAAGATTACGATCAACCTCGGCTTTGTCGACCTCGGCCATATCGACCTGATGGTGCAAGAAGGGTTCTACTCGAACCGCACCGACTTCATTCGTACGGCCATTCGTAACCAGCTCGAGCGGCACGCCGAGGTGGTCAAGGAGAGCGTCGTCCGGAATACCCTTGATCTTGGCCTGCGGCATTACAGCCGTGACGACCTCGAGGCCGTCCGCGGATCCGGGCAGATGTTTCACATCCGTGTGCTGGGACTCGCCAGCATCGCGCCGGATGTGACCGCCGAGCTTGCCCGGGCGACCATTGCCTCGGTCAGCGTGCTCGGGGCACTGCACGCCAGTCCGGCGGTCAAGGCTGCGTTGGCCGATCGCATGCGATGATCGGTCGACCCTTGCGACGCCAAGAAACGCGTCCTTGCGCAAGACACCCCGCCAAGGCGATGAACCGGAGCTTCTTCCATGTTCGACAGGCTGCATCCCGCCATACGGGAGGCCACGCGCCTTACCCGTGCCGGCCACCTCATCGAAGCGACCAGACTCCTGCAGCACATGCTGGCCGGCAAAGCGGCCGCCGTCCCAGACACCGTCGCTGACGGCGAGCCTGGGCCTGATGCCGGCGCCACGCTGAGCCTCGACCCGGCGCCTGACTCGGCTCTGCCGCCGCCCGGGCCCAGCCGGACGACATTCGGCGGGACAGCTGCCGCGTCGCCAGCGGCAGCGACGCTGCGCAGCATACTCGCCCGGTTCAATCGGCTCGGCCGCGAGGGGAACATAGCGGAACGGCAGGAGCAATCGGCGGTCCAGCGGCGCGACCTGGTGCCGGAGGTCGGACAGTTCCTCGAACGGGTTTACGCCAACCAAGCGGGACGTCGCAGCTACAAGCTTTACATTCCCGGCGCCCACCACGGGCAGGCTCTGCCCCTGGTGGTCATGCTGCATGGATGCACCCAGTCACCGGACGACTTCGCGGCCGGGACGCGGATGAATTTCTTGGCCGAAGAGCATGATTGCTTCGTCGCCTATCCTTGCCAGCCGAGTTCGGCCAATCCGTCCAAGTGTTGGAACTGGTTCAACCCCGGCGACCAGCAGCGCGGCGCCGGCGAGCCTTCGCTGATCGCCGGCATCACCCGCCAGATCATGGAAGACCACGCCATCGATGCGCGGCGCATTTATGTCGCCGGTCTTTCGGCTGGCGGCGCTGCGGCGGTGATCATGGGGACGGCCTACCCCGATCTCTATGCCGCGATCGGCGTCCATTCGGGTCTCGCCTGCGGCGCTGCCAGCGATCTGCCCTCCGCCTTTGCCGCCATGCGGCAGGATGGCAACATGTCCGTTGCCGGGCATGCGCCTCGGGCAATGAGTCGCGAGGGGGTTCCGACCATCGTGTTTCACGGAGATCAGGACAAGACGGTGCATCCACGCAATGGCGATCTTGTCGTCGCTCAGTTGCAACCGACGGCGAGCCCAGACCGGAAGATCGAACACGGTCGGGTGCCCGGCGGCCATGCCTACAGCCGCACCATCCACGTCGACGCGAGCGGGCAGGCGGTTCTCGAGCAGTGGGTTATTCACGGGGCCGGCCATGCCTGGTCAGGCGGCAGTCCAGCCGGCTCCTACACCGATCCGCGAGGCCCCGATGCCGGACGCGAGATGCTCCGCTTCTTCCTTGAGCATTCGCAACGGCGAGGGGCGCCGTAGAGACGTCCTTGTCACGGAACCGTCACCGAACTGACACATGAGCCCGCCGTCTAGATGTATTATAGTTACAAAATGATGACGGCTCGGGGAGGCAGCTCGGATGCAGATGGATGTGGACGAACCGGTGGTGGGGATCACCCGCATCGTCTTGAGCGGTGATCTGGATGCCCGCGGATCGGGCGAGATCGACGTGCAGTTCTCGGCGGTCGCCGCCTCGCGCCCGAAGGTGGTGGTCGATCTGACGCAGGTGGCCTTTCTCGCCTCGATCGGCATCCGCACCTTGATGCTGGCGGCCAAGGCCAACAACCGCAAAGGCGGCAAGCTGGTCTTGCTCGATCCCAGCGATGCGGTCCACAAGGTGCTGCGAACCAGCGGCGCCGATACCGTGCTGCCGGTCGTCCGAGGGCTGGATTCGGCCCTGGCCGCGGTGGCTTGAGGGCGCCGTCATTTCGCTTTGTCGTTGCCATCAGGAAAGCGCCGATGACGAGGACCACATCGTCCTCGACAACCGTCTGAGCGAGCTGGGCCGCGCCGGCGGCTGGCTCTGTGCCAAGGCGGATCGGCATCGGCTGCCCGACGCGGTGGCTTTTGCCCTGCGGCTTTGCGCCGAGGAAGCCCTGGCCAATGTGGTGACCCACGCCTGGGCCGAAGGCGATCACCGGATTGTCCTCGGTCTGGCCGTCGCGGCCGATCAAGTGGAATTGACGGTCGAGGACGACGGCCGGCCGTTCGATCCGGTGGCGGCGCCGGCCCCGGCCCAGGCTGCAACCCTGGCTGATGCGGCAGCAGGTGGTCGTGGCCTGATCCTGATCCGGAGTTACGCCGATCGCCTTGCCTATCGACGCGAGGGTGGACGCAATCGGCTGATCATGGGGTTCATGCTGACGGGCGGAAAGTCAGGGCTAGACAGGTAAGGTCGTCGGACTGTTCCTGGCCGGCGGCAAAATCCTCCACCGCCCGCACCACCGCCTCGACCAGGCGATCGGCGTCGCCGCCGCGCAATTCCTCGAGCAGGCTCTGCAAGCGCTCTTCGCCGAATTGCTCGCGTGCCGGCGAGAATGCCTCGGTAACGCCGTCGGTGTAGAGAAACATCAGGTCGCCCGGCGCCAGCAGCACGGTGTTCCCACCGTAGCGGGTGTCGTCGAGCATGCCGACGGCGACTCCATTGGCCGCCAGCTGGTGGCGGCGACCGTCGGCGGCCAGGATGGTGGCCGGGTCGTGGCCGGCATTGACATAGGCCATGCGCCCGCTGTCGAGGTCCAACAGGGCAAAGAACACGGTGACGAACATCCCCGCCTCGTTGTCCGCGGCAAGCATGGCATTGACCCGGGTGAGCACCTGTTGCGGCTCCATCCCCGGCGTCGCCACCGCCCGCAGCAAGGTCCGGAACATCACCATGAACAGCGCCGCCGGCACCCCTTTGCCCGAGACGTCGGCGATGGCGACGGCAAGCCGCCGGTCGTCCACCATGAAGTAGTCGAACAGATCGCCGCCGACCTCCTTCATCGGCCGGAAGAAGGCATGGATGGCCACCGGCCCGCCCGCCGCATCGTAGGCCTGCGGCAGCACCGACTGCTGGATGCGTCGGGCCATCGCCATGTCCTGCTGGCGTTCCTGCTTGGCCCGGATCTCCCGCACCATCTCGCCGAAGGTATGGGCGAACGGTCCCAGGCTTGCGGTCTTCTCGGCCAGCGCCGCCAGCGCTTCGCCGTCCATCCGGTCGTTGCGCAGCAGTTGCGTCGCCGTCGACAGGAAGGCCAGGGGCGTGTTCACCGTGGCCAGCCGCCGGCCGAGATCGGCGATGATGGCGCGGCAGGCCTGGGGATTGTCGCCGACCATGGACAGCACCTGCTCGGCATCGAGCCGCAACAGACTGGCCGGCCCGTGCGCCAGCACCGTGGCGATGCGCGGCTGGTCGGCGAAGACGGCGATTTCGCCGACCAATTGGTAGGGTGCGAGGATCGCCATGCGAACCTGTTCGCTGCCGATGTCGACCCGCACCTCGAGCTCGCCTTCCATCAGGACGAAGACAGTATCGCCGGCATCGCCTTGCCGGAACAGAATGCCGCCGTTTGGCAGCGTGCAGGGCGTGCCGCGGGCCAGCAACTGCTCGGCGAAACTGCGGTCGAAGGCGCCGAACAGGCCGCTGGTAACCAGGGCTTCCGCTGCCTGGGCCAGCGATGGGGCGATCTTTTGCGTCACGAAGGGTCCTGGAGAGTGGTGTTCCCAGGCCAGTATGCGGGGCAGCTCGAACGCCGACAAGCCGGGCTTGTCGCGGCGACCCGGCAGGGCGCTGCTGGAGTTTCAGCCGAGGCTGTCGAGCAGCTGGGTGACCAGTCGGCCGAGGGTCGGAGCGGCATCCCACCGGTCGAGCGAAATCCGGTCGACGCGCCGGAACTCGGCCGGCTGATACAGCAGATAGTCGTCGTCGAATTCGCCCAGGATCAGCAAGTGGCGGAGCCCTGGGCGCGCTTGGCGGCGGCTTAGATTGATCTCGATGACGCCTGGCAGTTCCATCGCCTCCTGCCGGAAGCTGGCCGCCGGGTAGAGGATCACTCCGTCGACGCAGGCGCCATTGGAACGGCGCAGGAAATCCAGATAGTCGTCCGGCAAGGCGAGGCCAAGCCGGCGTTGCGCCTGCTCCGTCAACTGGGCCAGCCGGGTCTCGTCGACGGGTGGGAAGAGCTGGCCGTCGTGGCCGAGGATGCTGTCAACCAGCGACATGGTCTCAGCGCTGCCGCAGATGCCGAGCGGCAAGGGCCATTGCCAGCGGCTTCGGTTGTGCCTCCGGCGACGGCGATGGGCAGATCCCCGCGGCAGGTTGCGGCAAGCGGACCATTCTGGTCTCTCCCACCACCAGATTCTGAATCTGCGGATCCAGATAACGATGGATGGCCTCGTGCTCGGGATGGGCCCGGATCAGCACCAGATTGGCGTAGTCGTTGGTGCCGCCGTCGTCGAGCGGCCGGATATGGTGCACCTGGAAGCCGCGCGGGGCGCGGCCGCGGGCGAGGCAGGCCAGGCTCTGTTCGGTGAAGCCGGCGCGCCGCAGATCGTCGCCCTGCCGATGGACCAGGGCCTTGAGGAAGCTTTGCCGACCGCCCCAATGGAATTCGGCGCGGAGCGCCGCCTTTTCCTCCTTGTCGCGCCGCCGATAGGCGAAGTCGACGATCGGCAGGGCCGGCAGGATCGACTGCAACGGCCTTTCGGCAAGCGGTGACTGTTGATCCATGGCAGCCCTCTTCGTCGGGTGGCCTTTCCTCATAACGGGGGCTGCCGAGAGTTGTCAATACGGATGTTTCCAAAATGGATCTTATTTGGAGATTTGCGTTTCCAAAGCGGTGCGATTGGGCTATCAATGAGGCCGACATCGTTGCCGAGACGACAGGGGCGGAGGGTGCCATGAGGTGGGAGGATTATCAGGCGATCGGCGAGGCACTGGCCGAGAGCTATCCCAAGGCGAATTACCTGACCATCTCCGACGCCGAGCTGGTCCGGCTGGTGACCAGTCTGCCGGAATTCGCGGGCGGGGCCGAACCGCCCGGCACCGCCGTCTTGTCGGCGGTGAGCTTCGCCTGGATCGCCGCGGCCGAGGGACCGGACGACAGCAGCCCTTACGAGGGCGCGGTCTGAACGGCCGCCCATTTCCGGATAGGCGAGGGGGCTCCGATGGCGCTGGTCGATAGTCGCGAGGCCGGACTCTACTGGCAATCCCGCATGGGCAACAATGCCGACGGTATCGGCGGCAATTGCCACCGCTACGACGTGGTGACCACCGATGGCAGCGGTGGGTTGTCGCATCGGCGCCTGATCGTCGATATGGGCATCAAGCTCGGCGGCAACGGCCATTACGCCTGCCAATTCCCGTCGCCCGAGGGGCTGCTGGCGCACCGCCAGGAAGGGCTGCCGGACGACGAAGTGCCGGCGGAAGCGCTGTTGCTCACCCATGCCCATGAGGACCATCTCGGGGCCATCCGCCACGCCCTCGACATGGGCTTCGAGGTGCCGCCGATCCATTGCACCGCCTTTACCGCCGAACTGGTCAGGAAGTCGCTGGTCGCCTCCGGTATCGACCAGTCGCAATGGCCGGCGATCCACGTCGTCGGGGCCGGCGAGCGGGTCCCGGTGGCCGGCGCCCAGGTGGAATTCGTTCCGGTGGACCATTTGCCAGGCGCCACCGCATTGCTCATCCGGACCCCGGAAGCCAGCGTCTTTCATACCGGGGACTACAAATTCGACAGCACCTTGCTGCTGGGCGACCGCGCCGATCCGGCCCGCTTGCGGGCGATCGGCCGCGAGGGTGTCGATGTGGTGGTGTCCGATTCGACCGCCGCCACCGAACGCGGGGAAAAGGTCCCGGAACAGCAGATCCGGCAAAATCTCACCCAGATCGTCGCCGACAACGAAGGGCGCGCCGTGGTCGCCGGGATTCTCGGCACTCAGCTCGACCGTCTGGTGTCGCTGGGGCGCGCCGCGGCGGCCAATGACCGCGCCCTGATCATCATGGGCAAGAGCCTGGTCGACAATGTGCGGGCTCTCGAGCGCACCGGCACCGATCTTCAGGCCCTGATCGGCACCCAGCTCCTGACCGCGCCGGAGGCCAAGGATCTGAACGCCGATAAGGCTCTGGTGGTGACCACCGGGGCCTTCGCCCAGCCGCTGGCCGGCCTCACCCGCGCCGCCGAACGCCAGCCCGGCGCCCTCTGGCTGGGCGCCGACACCACCGTGGTGATCCCCCAGCGGGCCATCCCCCCGGTGGCCGGCGCCCATGCGGCGATGGTCGCCAAGCTGGAGAAACTGGGCGCCGTGGTGATCACCGCCGAACGGGCGGAAGCGCTGCATTACGGCCCGGTGCATCAGAGCGGCCACGCCATGGAAATGGACACCCGGTTGCTCTACTCCTTGCTCAAACCCAAACATTTGGTCGTTCCCACGCATGGCAACGGGCATCAGCTCGAGGCCAATGCGCGGCTGGCCCGCTCGCTCGGGGTCAAAGCCTTGCCTCTCGACGTGAACGGCACGGTACTGAAGGTCGATCATGGCGGCGTGGCGGTGCTCGGCCGTGAAGAGATCTGCCGGATTGGCGCTGCCGATAGCGGCCAGGTCAAACATCGGCCACGGGCGCGGCGCGGCGAGGGGCGCCGCAGCGGCCCCGCTCCCGCCCTTTATCGCTACGACGAACTGGATCCGGCGGGCAAGACCGTGCTGGCCGCCGATCGTTATCGGCCGCGCCCGGTTTCGCCGCCGACGCTCGACGCCGCACAGCGGGCCGATTCGCTGGCGCAGCGCTCGCGCTGAAGGCGGCCGGGAATGCCACAGAACGGCGCTGCCCGGATCCTCGCCAATGCCATTCTCACCCTGGCGGCGGCGGGTTTGCTGTTGGCCCTGTGGTTGACGCTGCTGGGCGGCATCGCGGCCTTCGCCTACCGGGCGCTGTTTCAATTCGATGCCCTGGACCCGGGGCGCTGGCGCGAACTGTATCGCTGGTTCCTGGGTGGCGGCACGGTTGCCTTCGGTTTTGCCGCCTTGGCGGCCGGGACGGGCGCTCTGGCCTTGCTGGGAACGGTCGGCCTGGTGTTCCGGCTGCCGTCGCTGTCGCGCCGGCTCAAGGGGATGACCGAACTTTGGCGGTGGCGGCCCCCGATGCCACGGCGCCACTTGGCTACGCCGAAAATGGCGTTGCCGGGCGCCGTCCTGGCGGCTTGGCGGCAGCTGGTGGACTGGGGCATTGCCCTGCGCGGATTGCCGGTCGGGTGTCGCCGCAGAGGTCGGCCGGCGCCGTCGTCGCCGGTGGTCGCGGCGGGCTCGGGCCAGGCCGGAATGCTTGCCGAGGTGATCCCGCCCGGCGACGTCGAGGCAGGTCAAGACATATTGGTCGCGGCGGTCGATCCGGAGTCGGCATCGGGCGACGACGACCTGGCCGTTTTCGGCCGGGCCATAACCCTGTTCGAGGTGTGGTCCGAACCGCCGCCCGGCTGGATCTGCGAGGCCCTGCGCGACGAGTTGGCCGGCTTGTCGGCGGCCGGCTGGCGCCTCTTCGCCGAGCCCGCGGCGTTGCGCTTCCTCGATCTGGCACGGGTGCACCGGTTGCTGCCCGAAGATCCCGTCGCGCAGGCGGTGGTCGACGCCCTTTGCACAGCTCGGCCGGAGCCCAGGCCGGTCGAGTTGGTGGAGGTCCTGCCGGCGGAAGAGGGGGCGCCACCGGCGCCTGTTGCCATCCGCATGTCCCTTTCCGCCGCCTGGCTGTGCGAGCTTCTCGACAATTTCGAGATGCTCGAGGCGTTGCGCAGCGCCGAGAGCGGCGCTTCCGACCGCTTCGATGCCGAATGGGGCGGGCTCGTCGACGAAACCCGCGGCCAACTCACCCAGGCCATGCGGGGAATGGCCGACGACGATTGGGCCAGCCTCGACCATTTTCCCGACCGGGCGCGGCGAGTCCGCATCCTCACCGACCGCTTGCGGGAGGAATTCCGGGATCCGGCCTGTGGCCGCGCCGCGGCGCCGGTCGCCGCACCGGAGCAAGCCGACGAGGCTCCGCAGGAGGTCATGGAAAGGCTGCTGGAGGGCTTCGGCTTTCAGCTGGTTCCATCCTTGCCGGGGCCGGCCGAGGTTGGATTGCTGCAGGCGCGCCGCGCTGCCACCGTCCTGATCCTGCGGCTGCAGCCTCTGCAGGACCGCCGGTGGCGTTGCGACGACAGTGCTTTCGGACCGTGGCGGGCGAGCGATGGCACCACCTTGCCGTCGCCCTGCCGCGCAGTATGGCAACGACTCGCCCTGCTCGCCGCCTTGGACCGGGACGGGGCAAGCCGGCAGGGTGTGGTGGTGGTGATCGGCGGGACCTTCATCGCCGAGGAGGAACTGGCGGCCGAACTGCGATGCAGTTCGGCGCCTTGCGATATCAGTCTGGTCTGGCTCGATGCGCCACCCGGGCGGCCGCTGCCCAGCCTGCGCGGTTATCTCGAGGCGCTGCCGACGCCCGCAGCGACGGCGCCCCGCATCGTGGCCGGAGGCGTCGGCTGATCTTGTTGTCAGCGGCGGTCCTCACCGAGCACGATGATCCGGCCAATCCGTCGCGCCGCCATCACCGCCAGCCGCGCCCGGCCGGCCCGGTCCGGTCCCGCGCCAGGGACGAAGCGATGCCGCGCGGCGACCGGCGCGGTGCCGCAGGCCGACAGCCCGAGGTTGGCCCGGGTGGCCGGGCCGGTTCGCTGCAGATGCCGGGCGACCTGACAGAGATAGCTCCGCTGCGCCGCCAGGTCGGAGCCATGGTAATGGGCGATGGCCGAGATCCAGTCGCCGTACTGGCGGCGCAACTGGTCGAGGAACCGAGCCCCGTACCAGACATTGTGGCGCGGATCGAGGGCCCATTCGGGCTCGACGAAGCTATCCAGGTGGTACTGCATGTGGATCTGCATGCAGCCGATCGCCACGTCGCGCCGTGGCCGGCCGTCCGCCCGGCGCAGCAAGCCGGCCGCTTCCCGGTAGGTGCCGGCGGCGATGGCCTGGCCGCCGATGTTCAAGGCCCAGGGATAGGGGGCGCCGTGCTGGCCGCTTTCGGTCAGGGCGACGGCTTCCAGCAGGCCGGCGGGCAGGGCGTAATAGGCCTCGGCCTGGCCGATGAACGGCATGCAGCCCTGGCCCCATGCCACCGTCGCCGCGGCGGCCGGGAGGCCTCCCAGGACGGCGGCGAGCGCAAGAGTGATGGGCAGCGACAGAATCCTCATGCGCCATACATGTATCCAAAATGGAAACTTTTGTCTAGCGCGAAGGGCGGCCTTGGGTTAGCCTGCGAAGGTGCATGGCGAACGGTTGGGGGTGTCGTCGATGACCGACGGTCCGGAGTATTACACCGTCATCGGCCGTTACGACGACAGCGGCGAGACCACCGTCGCCGTGTTGCCGTTCGACGCGTCGGCGGGAGATCCGCATATGGCGGCCCTGCGACACACCGGCCAGCTATCCGAACAGGGCGAGTTCGAGGTCGTCGCCGTGTTGCGTGGCAAGTGCGAGGTGCTGGTCACCCAGCAGTCCCTGCGCCTGTTCGCCGAGCGCCTGCTGTCCAAATGACCGGAACCCCGGGGCCCGACCACGGTGCCGACCCTTTGCCCGGCCTGCCGGGGGGGCGCCTCCGTCCGGTGCTCCTGGCCCTGCTGATCGCCGTCATCGCCGGCGATTTCCTGTGGCTAAAGGGGGCCCTGTTCGGCAGCGTTCTGTGGCGCGCCCTGTTGTGGGTGCTGGTGGCTATCGGTCTGGCGATCGGCATCTACGCCTACCGCCGGCGGCAGCCATGACGGCGATCGGTCGGCGGCTGCGGGTGGCGGCGGCCGGGGCCGCCATGGCTTGGCTGCCGGTGGCCGAGGCCCATGCTGCTGCCGATGGTACGGCGGGCGACGTCACCCTGTTGATCGAAGCCCTCAAGAAGAGCCTGGTCAGCGGCTGCTGGTCCTGCGAGACGATGAACAACGTGGTCGATATCGGTCTCGGCGTGGCCGATCAGGCCTTCACCGCGCTGGCCGGCGAATGCGCCAACCTGCTCGGCCTGCTGATGGCCCTGTGGTTGCTGTTCCTGGCGGGCAAGATGTTTCTGCCCTTCGGCCCCGATGGACAGGTGGGTTCGCTGTGGAACGAAGGCGCCAAGAAGCTGTTGCGCTTCGCCGTCGTGCTGGCCTTCCTGCAGGGCAGCCAACCCTTTTGGGATTACGTCTTCATCCCGCTGCTGGGCGCCGGCATGGGTCTGGCCAGCCGCGTCATCAGCCTCAGCGACGGCTTCGAGGCCCAGGGCGGGATGGTCGAGGACGCGGTGGCGACGGGCAGCGAAACCTATTGCCAACCGGCCGCCGGCAATGCCGGTCTGGGCGGCGCGCAGGCCATCATGCATCAGATGGATTGCGCCTTGTCGAAGATCCAAAGCCAGTTCGGCAAGGGCATGCTGGTCGGCGCCGCGGTCATCTACGGCGCGGCCAAGCCGGTGGCGGCGCCCGGGGCGGGCTCGGGCGCGGGCAGCTTTTTGCCCGACATCGCCAATATACCCAACCTGATCTGGGAAGGGCTCAGCGAGGTCGTGCAAATCGTCGACCGGCTGGTCTGCGGCAGCGCCCTCATCGTCATCTACTTCTTTGGCTTCATCCTGTTCCCCTTCACCTTGATCGATGTGGTGATGCGGGTATCGGTGGTGACCGTGATCTCGCCGGTGGCGATGGCCGCCTCGATGTTCAAGCCGACTCAGCGAATCGCCGAGAAGACCATGTGGAATCTGGCGCAGTCTGGCTTGACTCTGGTCTTCGCCTCGGTTGCGGCGGGCATCGCCAAGGCGGCGCTGGCCTATGCCTACAGCCATCTGCCGACCGCCGACGGACAAAGCTTGTCGAATTGGGATGCGCTGATCGCGGCGTTGGAGAACGGCAAGCTCGCCATCAGCCTGTTCACTTCGTCCTTTTATGCCTTGGCCGGCATCGGGGTCATCCTCCTCTACATGATCCGTCAGGCCGGGAAGATGGCCGCGGAGTTCACCGGGGCGGCGCAGGGCGAATTCTCCGGCGCCGGCAGCGCCGTTGCCAACATGGTCGGTTCCGCCTTCGAAAAGGGCGGCAATGCCTTGCAGGCCGGTAAGCAGGCGGTCTTCGGTGGTGGAGGCCGCGGCGGCCGGCAATTCGATCGCGGCCTCGCTCCGTCCGTCACCGGAGGCGGGTCGGATGGCTGATTGCCGGCGGCTGCGCTGCCGGCCGGGCGCGGCGGTCGGCAGCGCGGTCGGCGGGCTGGCGATGCTGGCGCCATTGCCGGCCTCGGCGCAGATGGTGCAGGCCCTGAGCGATACCTTGGTCGCCACCTGCTGGGCCTGCGATACCCTGGACCAAATCACCGGCACCGGCGTGGCGCTGGGCCGGCAGCTGTTCGACCTCCTGGCCGGTGAAATGCGCGCGCTGGTCGGACTGGTGATGGCGTTGTGGCTGCTGCTGTTCGCCGGTCGCGCCTTCCTTCCCTTCGGGCCGGCCGCGGCCGCCGCGGCCCTGTGGAACAAAGGCGCCAAACAGCTGCTGCGCTTCGCCCTGGTGCTCGCCGCCCTGCAAGGCAGCGACGCCTTCTGGGACGACCTGTTCGTGCCGGTTCTGTCGGCCGGTGCGACCCTCGCGGCCCGGCTGATCGCCATGGCCGGTGGCGCTTGCGCCGCGCCATCGGCAGGGCTCGATGCGGCGACGGCCGTGCTGCAGGCGATGACCTGCCCGCTGGCCGGCGCCCAGACCCAGTTCAGCAAGGGCATGGTGATCGGCTTGGCGATCGTCCTTGGCGGCGGCTGGCATAGCCTGGCCGAGGTTCTGAAAGTTTGGCAATGGCCCGGGCAATTGGTGCAGATCCTGTCCGGCCTGGCCCTGGTGGCGGTCTACGGTTTCGGCTTCCTGGTCTTTCCGCTGCTGTTCCTGGATACCCTGCTGCGGGCCATCATCATCGCGGTGGTGGCGCCGCTGGCCTTGGCCGGATCGCTGTTTCGGCCGACCGCGACGATCACCCGGAAGGCCTTGTGGAATCTGGCCCAGGCCGCTTTCACCATGATCTTTGCCGCGATCGCGGTGGGCATCGGAACCGCCCTGCTGGCGGTCAGCTATGGCCGCATCGCCACCGACGACGGCACGAGCCTGGCGGATTGGCCCAAGCTCATCGAGGCCCTGGAAAGCGGCAACGCCAAGGTCGGCCTGTTCGACCAATCCTATTGGATGCTGCTGGGAGTCGGCGTGGTGCTGATCTTCATGTTGCGCCAGGCAGGAAGGATGGCGGCCGCATTCACCGGCGCATCGGCCGGGGACTTCAGCGGCGCCGGCAGCGCCATCGCCAGCATGGCCGGCAGCGCCGCTTGGGGCGTCGGTGCGGTGGCCGAGCGGGCGGCCGGTGCGGTTCCCGTGGCATCGCTGGTAACCGCCGTGGCGCGGCGCGGCGGCAGCGACAAACCGTCTGGTTCGGCCGGTGGCGCGAGGCCGCCGCTGGCGGCCGCGGTTGCCGGGCCAGGGGCGACGGCGGCTGGACGGCAGGCGCGGGCGTTGGCGAAGGCGCGACCGGCGCGGCGTCGGCGGGTCGCGTTGGACGGGGCACCGACCCGGTTCGGCCGGGCGGTGGCCGATTTCGTCGCCGACGAGCAATCGGCCGAGACCAGCCCCTTCGGCCGCACCAGCGATCACCCGTCACGGCTCCGGGATCGGATCGAACAGGTGAGCCGGCTGTTGGGCGACCGCCCGGCCGGCCGCCGCCCGTTGCGGCCGCGCAGCATGGCGAGGCGGGTAGCCCAGGCATTCCTCCGGGGTGGCGCCGACGGATCGCAATGAGTCGGCGCATTTCGCGAATGCGAACCGAAATCGATTGCCAAGAGACGCGGTCGCCGGAACACTGGGCCGATGGATGTCGTCGTCACCCGCCTCGTCGCCTTGCTCGTCGTGGCCAGTCTGGTGGCCATCGTGGCGCGGCGCCTGCATCTTCCCTATACCGTCGGCCTGGTGGTGGCGGGGCTCGGTCTTTCGCTGCTGGGCGTCGGCGGCGGCGAAAACCTCACCCACGACCTGATCTTCATCGTCATCCTGCCTCCTCTGCTGTTCGAAGCGACCCTCGGCATTCCGTGGCACGAGTTCCGTCGTGACGCTCTGCCGGTCCTGGTCCTGGCCAGCTTCGGGGTGGTGGTGGCGGCCGCGGTGGTGGCGACCGGCATGGCCACCGTCCTGGCCTGGCCGTTTGCCGCCGCCCTCATCTTCGGCACCCTGATCGCCGCCACCGATCCGGTAGCGGTGATCGCCATGTTCAAGGACAGCCGGGTGTCCGGCCGCGTCCGTCTGCTGGTCGAGAGCGAGAGCCTGCTCAACGATGGGGTCGCCGCCGTGCTGTTTGCCTTGGTCCTGGCTTGGACCGGCGGCCAGCCGTTATCGGCAGGAAGCGCTGCGGTCGATCTCTTGGTGACGGCCGGTGGCGGCACGCTGGTCGGGCTGGCTTGCGGGGCCTTGGCCGTCCTCTTGGGCGGCCGCATCAGTGACCACCTGGTGGAGACCGGCCTGTCCGCGGTGGCCGCCTATGGTTCGTTCCTCGCCGCCGAGCATTGGCATCTGTCCGGCATCCTGGCGACGGTGGCGGCCGGGCTGATGGTCAAGTATCCGGCCATGTTGGTCCCGCGCCGGTGGCGGGCGTCGCGGCCGCCGCAGCGCAAGGACAACCGCTTCCTGGTAGAGTTCTGGGAGTTCGCCGCCTTCATCGCCAATTCGGGGGTGTTTCTGCTGATCGGCCTGGCCGTCCCCGCCGAGTCCTTCACCAGGGTCGGTGTCGGTCCGCTGATCACCGCGGTGCTTCTGGTTCTGCTCGGCCGGGCGATGGTGGTCTACGGCATTTGCCTGCCGTTCGGCCGGACGCGATGGGCGGTGTCGCCCGCCCAGCAGCATGTCCTGTGGTGGGGCGGCCTGCGCGGGGCGCTCGGCCTGGCCCTGGCCCTGGCCTTGCCGCATCGTTTGGCCTATCGCGACGAGATCGTCACCACCACTTTCGCCGTCGTGGTCTTTTCGGTGGTGGTGCAAGGCATCACCATGCCGGCCCTGTTGCGGCGTCTGGGCATCTTGCGTCGACCCGACCCCGTCGCCCGCTGACCACCCGAGAGTGGATCGCGCAGCGCCGGCATAGCCGTCGCCCCTTAACCTGGTTTAGTTCGCTGCGGCCGAGCCGGGCAGAGGATGGGCTGATGGGGCGCGGGGTTGCGAGGAGGGCCGGCAATGGAAGAGCGCAGGATTCACCAAATGGAGAGTGAAGAGGAGCATGCTCCTCTGAGCATTCCGCTGTCGAAGCTGTGCTACCTGATCGTCAAAGCCCGTCAATTCGATGCCAAGGTTCCGGCGGACGATGGGGAATCCGCTTCCAATCCGACCGACGACATGGCGGCCTCGGTCCTTGAGGACCGAGCCGAGGACAGCACCCTCGAGGAGTTGACCGGGGCTCTCGACGGACTCAATGACGACGAGAAGATCGAGGTGCTGGCCCTGGTCTGGCTGGGACGGGGCGACTACGAGGCCACCGAGTGGGCGGCCACCCTGGCTGCCGCCGCCGAGCGCCATAACCGGCGGGAAACCGGGTACCTGCTGGGGATTCCCCAACTGGGCGATCTGATCGAGGACGGCATGGCGCTGCTCGGCTACAGCTGTGAGGACTACGAGATCAACCGGCTGTAGTTGGCACCGATTGGCGTGCGGGGGATCCGGTCGAGGCTTGACTTAGGACGCTGCCGCCTCGCAGTCTTCACCGTGCAGGGGGGGCCGTCCGGCGGGGGCGGTCTTGGTCCCCGGCGCGGTGACGGAGCAGCAAATGCGTTGGGTTTTCCGCCTGATGGCCGCGTCGGCCATGGTGATCGCATGCCAGTCTCTGGCCCAGGCCGAAGCCGCCGGGCAGCACGGCAGTCTGGGGGTGATGCTGGCTCCGGTGACGCCGGAAGAAATGAACAAGGCGGGCCTCGAGCAAGTGCAAGGCGGCATTGCCGCGCAGATCCTGCCCGGGGGCGCCGCCGAGCGCGCCGGTATCCGCGCCGGCGACGTCATCGTCAGCATCGATGGGCAGGCGGTAAGTTCGCCGCAGGACATCGTACAACGTCTGTCGGCCCATCTACCCGGCAGCCAGGTGGCGGTGACGGTTTTGCGGCGCAATGGGCAGTCGGTCGACATGCACAATCTGTCGGCGACCTTGGGCATTGCGACCGAAATGGCGCCGCCGCCGGCCAGCCCGGATCGACCGGTGGCCAAACCGCCGGCCGCGCCATCCATTGCGGCCGGACCGGGAAAGCCACGCAGTTACCTGGGGGTCGAGTTCGCTCCCATCACTCCCGAGGCGAAGGCGCGGGCGGGGCTGGTCGAGGTCAATGGCGCCATCGCCGCCCAGGTGGCGCCGGGCAGCCCGGCCGAACAGGCGGGGGTGCGCGCCGGCGACTTCATCGTCGGCATCGACGACCACGGCGTCGCCTCCATCGAGGACATCCTGCAGCGGGCCTCGAATTACGCCCCCGGCCAGAGCATGACCATCAATCTGCTGCGGCCGAACGGCCGCTCGGTGGACTTGCAAAAAGTCCCGGTGATTCTGGGCCGGGCGCCGGCAGCGGTCGCCGCGGCGGTCCAACCGGGCCCGCGGCCGGCGGGACCGGGGGCGGCAGGCCCAACCGGCCGGACCAATTTCGCCGATGAACTGGCCGATTTCGGGGTTGCCCCCAAGCCCAGCCTGGAGTCGAACGTCGGCTCGCCGACCCCCACCTCCATTCCGGGCGGCCAGGTCATCACCACCGGAGGCCTGTCGGGGGCGCTCAAGCAGGGCATCCCCCTGCTCCTGATCGATGCGTTGAACGATGGCGGCCGTGGGCATCCGACCTTGCCGAATGCCCGCAAGCTTCCCTTCGCCGGCGAGGCGGGAAGTTTCAACGACCAGACGCAGCAGGCCTTGGCGGCGGTACTCGGTCAATTCACCGGCAATCGTCGTGACGTTCCCTTGGTCTTCTTCTGCCTCAGCGCCCAATGCTGGGAGTCCTATAACGCGTCGCTCCGCGCCATCAACTTGGGCTTCACCAACGTCCTATGGTATCGTGGGGGTCTGATGGCATGGCAGGCGGCAGGCCTTCCGGTGCAATAGCGGCGGACGACGTGCGGCTGGCTCGGCCAGTCTAGCGAAGGATGTTTTCCATGACCGCGACCCCGAATTCATCCGTCCCGACGGTCCTGCCGCGGCGCTTCGGCCCTTGCCGCTGCGCCCTGACGGGATTGGCTCTCCTGGCCGCCGGCCTGGCCGCTCCGGCCGGCGCGCAGGCGCCGCCAATGGATATGAGCGGCATGATGGCCAATCAAATGTATCTGCAGCAGCAGGGCGACATGATGGCCCGGCAGGCGGCGATGGACTACTACAACCGCATCCAGCAATATCGCCAGCAGACCGGCTATACCGGCTATATCCCGCCGCCTGTTTCGGCGCAGCAACTGCAACAGTCGATCAACGGCGCTAATCAGGCGACGCAGGACTACATCCAGAACAGCGCGCGCAATTCCAACCGCACCAGCGCGGCCATCGAGACTTACGACCAGCAGGTCATCCGTGGCCAGCAGACGATGGTCAATCCGTATACCGGTCAGGTCCTGAACAACGTTCCGAACACCAATAACAACTACTACCAAACCGACAATGGGGCGGTCCACGGCACCGACAGCTATAACCTGCCGCCGGGCGCCACCCAGTTGCAGCCGGTCAAGCCACAGTGGTAGGGGCACCAGCGGGGCCGGCGTCCCCGCTGGCCTGTGCCGCCGAGCGGCGGGAAGGTCGCTTTCCGGCTCCGCCGGAACGCCGGCACGGAGGCCGGCGCCACTAATTTTTTATTGTCACCGGCGCGGCGGACAGGCCGGATTGCCGCCGGTGATCTTGAGGTCCTCGGCGGCAAAGATCTCGGCCGGTGCCCATAGCACCGTCACCGTTGCCGTTCCCTGACCGGTTCCCACCATCATCCGCTCGCCCAATAGCGCACCGGCGCTGCTGCGCTGAAAGAACGCCATGGCCATGCTCGGCGATACGGTGCAGGTGGCGAGAATGCGGAGCTCGGGATACTGCTCCCGGTACTGGTTCAGGATCGTCTCGAGAATCTTTTCCGGCGCCCCCAAGGAGGCCATGCCCGGCGCGGGATTGATGGAAAAACCCTCGTTGCGCCCCGGGGCCCGGAAGATCTGCATGCCATTCTGCTGGTTATGCTGCCAGTCGGGCGGAATGTTGAAATTGGCCTGCGACCATGCCGTGGAGGGCAGCAACAGGGCAAGCACGGCCAAAGAGCATTTCGCCATCCGCATGCGGTGTCTCCGGTCAGGCGGTTCGAGCTAGGTCAATTCTTGAGAGGGGCGTTCTGCACCTGGACGCGCGGCTGAGCCGTGGCCGGCGGCGGCTCGGAACCGCGTTCCGCCGCTTTCGGGCCGTCGGAACGGCTCGACAATTGGGTCAGTAGCTTCTTCGCCTTCAGCGAATTCGGTCCATGCGGGAAGCTCTTCAAGAAGCCTTGGATATCGCTGGGCAGGGTTGAATCCTTCACCTTGTCCCAGGCTTCCGCCTCGGCCTGGATTTCCGCCCGGATCCCGGCCAGCCGCTTGGCATCGGCCAAACGCGCCGTGGCTTGGGCGAGCACCGGGCTGTCCGGATATTTCTCCAGATAGGCGGCAATGACGTCCGGCTGATCCGAGGTCTTGATCTGTTCCCAGGCGGTGGTGGCGTCCGGCTCGCGGTTGGCGGGTCCGCTGTCTGTCGCCGCGGCCGGAGTATTGGTGCCGGCGGCCACCGGGGCGTTGCCTTCGGCGTCCGGCGGTCCGCTGTGCAGTTTGACGGCGTTGGCCAGCGCCTCGTCATGATGCGGCCCATTGGGGAAGCGGTCGGCGAAGTCCCGGTAGGCCGCCTCGCTGGGGCTCGCGACAACCGTCGTCCAGGCCTGTGTCTCGCCACCATCGGAATGACCGGTGTGGAGGAACAGAGCCCCGGCTCCGCCGGCGGCCGCGCCGATCAGCAATCCGATGGCGATCGCCGCTGCCCTTGGTCGGCGCGCCAATGCCTTGGTCCGTTCGGACAGGCGCCGCAACACTGGGCGAATCTTGCCCAGATCGACATGGCCCCGGCAGGCTTGCCAAGTCTTGGTCGCCCTGTCGGCGACGACGGTGGCAGCCCCGGACCACAGCAATCGCCAGTCGGGCATCCGTTTGGTTGTCGCCGCAGCCGTCGTCTGAGCGGCCGGCAGGGGCGCCAGTTCGTAAGGATCGGCGTCGGTCGGCGCCGGCCCCGCTGGCACAACCGGCGCTGGCGGCGGCGTCTCGCGGAATTCCGTTCCGACCATGACCACGGTTTCACCCGCGGTGCCGGGCGTGTCGTCCAGGATGGCGAGCAGATCCTTGGCCGATTGCGGACGCTGATCGGCATCGATGATCAAAGCCAGATCGATCATTCGCAACAGGCTGACCGGATAACGGCCGGCACCGAACTGCTCGGCCGGGACCAGGGGATCGGTCTGTCGGCGCAACGAGGCCTGATGGCGCAGCAGGGAATCGACGATCTTTCCGCCAATCGCCCGGTAGCATACGGCGCCGATCGCATAGATGTCGGAAAACGGTCCCTGCTGGGTTCCGGCGAATTGTTCAAGGGGGGCGTATCCCCCGGAAAAGACCTGTGTGTAGGTGGTGTTCTGGTTGCTGCTGGCTTCGCGGGCCGAACCGAAGTCGATCAGGACCGGGCGGCCATCTTGCTGGATGAAGATGTTGCCTGGCTTGATGTCGCGATGCACCAGGCCGCCGCTGTGCACATGATCGAGCGCCATCAGGATGCGGCGCAGCATTGCGTCGAGCCGGTCGGCCGGAAGGCCTTCGGGGGTCCGCCGCAGCACATCCTCGAGGGTCTCGCCGGAAAGATACTCCATGACGATATAGGCGGTGCCGTTTGCCTCGAAAAAGGTGACCACCTTGACGATACTGGCATCGGCCACGCTGCGCCCCAATTGGCACAGGCGTTTGGCTTCTTGCAGGAATCGGCTGCGGCAGTCGTCGAAGCTGCCCTGTTCGCGCACCGAACTGGCGACCACCTGAAGGTCCTGGCGGATGGCGAACTGTTTCGGGAAATACTCTTTGATGGCAAAGGATTGGTCGAGCTGGTCGGTGGCATAATAGGTCGTGCCGAACCCGCCGCGCCCCAGAACCCCACGAATCGTATAACCGTTGAGCACGGTGCCGGTCGGCAGTGCGTCGCGATACTGCGCCTTCGATCCAATTTCCAGCATGGAAGTCCCTGACAATCCGCCCCCAGATGATGTCGCCGACAATCGGGCGACGCCCCGCCCATCCCTCATGCCTTGGCCATGGCCGAATATGACTTGAGACTAACAGAAATCGCTAGGGATTGCCTCACCCTTGGCGGATCTCGCCGAAATGCGGCTCGGTGCCCCGTGGCCGAGCCCAGGGCCCGGCCACGCCCGGCAAATGCCTGCCGCCGCGGTCTAATTCGACTTCAGACTGTCGAGCAGGCTCTGGCTCGCCTTTCCGGTGGGCTTCATGTTCTTGCTTTTCTGATAGTCCTCGATTGCCGCCTTGGTCTTGCCGCCCATCTGACCATCGGGGGCGCCGCTATAAAAGCCGAGCCGGGTCAATTCGCTTTGGATATTGGCGATCAGTTCCTTGGCGGGGCCATGCGCCGCCGGATGGGCCTGCGGCGGCAAGGCCTGCATCTGGGCGGCCAGCTTGCTGTAGGCATTGAGCAGGGCCGCCGCCACCAGCCGTCCTTCCGGGGAGTTGCTGTAAGCGCCGGTGCTGCTGAGATTGCTGACATCGGCGCCAATGGCGGTGAGACCGGCGCCACCGGCGAAATCGCTGGCGCGAACCATCCCCTCGGCCGCCGTCACCGGCGCGCCGGTCCGCGCGTTGACCAGCAACAGGGTCGCCCGCGCGTCCGAGATCTTCGGGCTCGCGCCGGCGCCGGCCGGCGACACGGCGACATTGGTCTTCAGCAGATAATCTCCGGCTTCCCCCTTGCCCGTGTGCAGGCAGTTCGATTGCCCCGTCACCAGCCGCAGGAAGGTGGTCGGCGAGGGCAAGCCGATGCCGTTGAGGAGGGCTCTCGCCTTGTCATCGGGCTCGACCAGAGCCGCCTTGCCGAGCGGGTGGGCGCAATGCGCCAAGGCGATGACCGGCGGCGGTGGCGGTGGCGGGGGCGGTGCGACGGCGGTTCTTGGCCCCCCGGACGGCGTTTCGGCGCAGCCGCAAACGATCAGACTGACTGCACATAAGGCAAGCGCCCTGAAACGCATAATCCCCCTCCTCGAGACCTGATGGACCAAAAAGCGTAATTGCTGCCAAACAAACCATAGCAAAAACCGTCCTTACCTTGGGAAACCACCCGAGGACTTGCCACGCTCAGTCATATCACGCTGTCGCTGACCCCGGCAGACAGTATTCGGCCTGGCGCTGGTTTTCAAGGGCTGGCCGCCAAGCCGTTCCGCTCCTCAGCTTCCCCTGAAAATCGGGTCCGAACGGTCGGCCGGCTCGACGTCGCGGCGCAGCCAGGTGTTCCATCCGAGCCGGGGGCCGCCCTCCGGCGGCTGTTCACCACCAAGGCGGAGCCGCGGGATATCGGCCCGGTCAAGGGTGAGCTGGACGTCGAAATCGAACCCCGGTCCGACGAAGGCCCGGGTCAGGCCGAGCAAGCGCCCGAAGTCGTCGCCGCCGGGCATGAAACGGTGGAAGCCGGCGTAGCGGAGCGGCCCGACTTCGATCCGGAATCCGCCCTGCATCTCCCAGGTCCGTTCGCCCACCACGGCATTCATGCCGAGGACGCAGAACTGCCCATCCGGCACCGCCGCACCCGGCAGCCGGGTCTGTTCGCCGGCGGCGATCTTCAACCACTGGCCGCGGAACTGACGGACCCCGACGGTCTGGCCGAACATGTGGCTCAACATTTGCCCCAGCGCCACCGCCGAGCGCGGCCAGCGGGCAAAGTGGCCGGCATAGTACAGCAAGGCGCCGTCAGCGACCGGCAGCCGTCGCCGCAGATGCGGCGTGGCCATTCCCACCAGGGCTCGCAGCACGGTGGAGAAGGAGTCCTCCGGTCCACCGGCCCGCTCGAAAGCCAAGGGCAACCGGTATTTGGTCGCTGCGCGGTAGAACAGGGCGATCAGTCGATGGTGGATGACGTCGAGGAAGTCGCGCAAGGCGAAGTGGCGACGGTGCAGGTTGCGCACCATGAATTCGGTATAGAAGCGCGGCAAGACGCCCAGCGGGCCGGTCAAACCCATGAACGAGACGGTGAGCCTGGTCGGCGCCTTGCCGCCGTCCGGCCGCTCGGCCTTGAGGATCTCGGCCGCCGGAAAACGCAGATCGGGCGCGGCGACGAATCGCACCGCCTCGTCGGCCGGCAAGGCATCTTCGCCGGTGCGCCGGCGTGCCTCGCCGTCGGGGCCGGTCCCCTGACAGTCGGCCAGTTCGATCAGGCGCACGGCCTGGACGAAATCGAACGCAGCGGCATCGTCGCCGATGCGCTGGATCAGAGAAGTCGGCGGATCCCGGCGCGCGGCGGCCATGTCTTGACGACTCCCGAACGGCCTCGGACCTTGATGGCGAGGCGGGTGAAGGTGTTGAGGGCGCAGTACAACCCGAGGAAGCGCTCCAGCACGCTGGCCAGCAGATAGAGCCCGGAGCTCGCCCAACGCTGGTCGTCGAACTCGACGGTGATGTCGACGCCGCGACAGAACTGGCTGCGCAGTCCCTCCGACAGGCGTGCCGAGCCCGGGGCCATGTCGACCGCCAGGATGCTGTCGATCACCGCCCGGGTGTCGGCCGAGTCGCGGAAATCGTAAAGACGCAGGATCTCCCGCAGGGCGTCGGTGGCCTGCGGTCCGCCGGACAGGGACAGATGGTTGAGCGACAAATGCGAGATCAGCCGCCACAGGTGGTCGTGGCCGAGCGGCAGCCGCAGGGTCGGCGTCGGCGGCGTCAGGCAGGCCATCCCGGCCACCGCCGCCAGCGGCTCGACCGAGGAAAGGGATGGCCGACCACCGCCGAACGGGATCGAGGTGGGGATGTCGCGATTCAGGCAGACGGTATCCACCGACAGCACGGCATTGTCCACCTCACGCGGCCGCAAGCCGAGATCGACCAGGGTCAGGAACAGCTCGGTGCCGCGGCTGCGCTGTCCGGCCTGCCGGCGTGTGGCATGCCAGAAGGTCGCCCCACCATCCTCGCCGCTGCCATGCGTCAGCCCATAAAAGGGCAGGAATTCCGTTTCGCGGCCGTCGAGGAAGGAAGCTGCCACCCGTTCGACCGAATGAACCTCGAAACCGGCGACCCGGCGGGCATCGGGGACCACCCGGTATTCCAGCTTCTCATGGGTCAGACGGATCGGTTCGGCGCGCTGTCGGAACAGATTCACCATCGGCGTGCAGCCGAGGGCGAAATTGTCCTGGGTCACGCTGCGTTCCAGTTCGCGCGAGGTGGTGCCCAGATAGATGAAGACGTCGAAGCTGTTGCCCAACGCCTTTTGCGCCAAGGCCGGCGCCAGCTGGACGTCAAAGAACAGGAACTTCTCGGGAAAGCAGAAATATTCGGTGAGCAGCCGATAGCCGGGAAAGGACCGGCCGTCGGTCGGCAGCACCGCCTCGTCCTCGAAGAAGCCCACCGGAGAGATGGCCGCCGCACCCATGATGGCCGGCGACGAATCGGCCGGGCCATCGGCGATCGCCACCGAGAGCGCGTTGTTGCAGATCAGCTCATAGAGCGGAAAGACTTCGTGATATTGCCCCTTGAGGAAGAAGCGCAGGCGGTCGCTGCCCAGCCGTGCGAAGGTCGTGTCGCCGGCGCAGCGCAAGGTCAGCCGGAGCACACTGGCGGCGGCTGCGGCCTGCGGATTGGCCGGCGCGACGATCGGCCGGCCGCCCAGTTTGGCCGTGGCCACCGTGACCGGCAGCAGCTGGACCGGATAGCAGCTACGGTAGCGGCAGGTCTCGTCGCCGGTCGCCTCGATGTCGATTTCGGTGCCGCGGGGAATGGTCGAGGTGGTCGTCGCCGTCGGATTGGCGGCGAATTGCACTACGGTCATCGATGGGATCGGTGCCAGGTAGTTGGGATACAGCACCGACAGCAGGGCTTGGCTGAGCTCGGGGAATTCGTCGTCGACCTTGACCCGGATGCGGGCCGACAGATAGGCGACCGCTTCGATCAGGCGGGCGACATGGGGGTCGTCGACGGCATCGGCGGTGAGCTTCAGGCGGCCGGCGATCTTCGGATGCGCCTCGGCGAACTCGCCGGCCAGGCGGCGAATGTAGGTGAGCTCACGATTATAATAGGTCAGCAGATCATCCATTGCCGTCGCCGCTTGCCACGGCGACGCTGTAGGCCACCGGTTCGAGGATCGAGTCGAAAATTACCACCGGTTCGGACTCTCCCGGTAACTGGATCGACGCTTCGATGCGGAAACGCAGGACCCGTTCCAGCGCGGTGGTATTGTCGGTCAGCGTCACGGCAACCGAATGAAAGCGGGGTTCGTGCCGCCGCAACGCCTCTTCCACGGCGGCGCGGAAGGCCTCGCGCTGCTCGTCCGAAGCCAGATTGGCGCCCGAGAAGTCGGGGATGCCATAGGTGAATACCGAATCTTCGACCTCGGTGAGGCCGCGCGGCGTCGACAGATAGCGCCGCCGGCTGTTCAGCAGCGCCTCCAGGTCGCGGCGCACGCAGTCCTTCAGGTATTGGAAGCGGTCGGACGCGCCGCCGGCGGCCAGTCGATCCTGTGCGGACTCTTCGTCGAGCAGGCGGTCGAACAGGCTGAGGGGCGGGCCCGGATCGGAAGGGGAAGCCATGCCTGGGCCGACCTTCCGTTTCACGCCGGGCCGGCGAAGGAGAGGGTCGTCAGGGACAGCACCGGCTGGTCCGTCTCGCCCACCAGGAAGCATGCCTGGCCCAGTCCGCGAACCACGCTCCCTTCGCCATCCTCCCAGACGGTGCGGCGTCCGGTCCGGACATCGTCGTCCTGGGTGGCGGCGTGGCTGCCGCAATAGAGCGCCGGAATGAAGACCTCGCCCTCCGGCCCGTGGCGAACGGCCAGCTTGGCCCGGCGCCAGATCAGGTCGCGGCTGCGCTGCGGTTTCATGAACTCCACCTGGGACAATTGGTCGAAGCCGATCCAATAATAGGCGCCTCCACCGGTCATGACCTCGAGAAAACCCGCGGTCAAATCGTTCATGTCGCGGAAATCGGCGAAAGCGACGCCGTCGCATATGCCGTGCGGTTGGACCCGCTGTGTTTCGGCGACCTCCAATAGCGTGGCGGCATCGGCCCCGCGGCCTTCGCGCAGCGCCACCAAGGCCTCGAGATGGGCGGTCAGCCCGCGGTCGGGCTTGCCGACGAATTCCGGCACGCGCCCTTGACCGAACACCTCGCGGCGGCTGGCCTCGGCGCGCAGCAACTGGCGGAAGGCCGATATCCAGGGCGCCAAGGACGAATCCAGCGTCGCGGCGGCCGCCAGTTGCAGATCGGCCCGCTCGATGTTGCCGGCCAGGCACAACAGTTCGGCCAGGAACAGGCGCGGCTCGGCGGCGGCGACCTTTGCCTTGACCTCGGCATTCATTGCCGCAATGGCCTCGTCGAGCGGCTGGTTCAGCAATTCCCGCACGAATATCCCTCTTAATATTTGCCCCTCGCCGGGCGGGGCCATCCGGCCCCTTGGCCGCGCCCTCAACGGGCGC
>CAIOJO010000240.1 GCA_903858635.1 uncultured Telmatospirillum sp.
CCCTACACGACGCTCTTCCGATCTATCGACGGCCTCGACATCCGGGCTGGGCTACGCCGCGTCGTCGGCATGAGGAAACTTTACCTCGACAGCCTGCGGAGCTTTCATGGCGAATCCGGAAATATGGCGGAGCGGGTACGGGGACTGATCAACACCGGCGACATCAAGTCGGCCATTCGCGCCGTCCATACCCTGAAGGGGGCGGCAAGCATGATCGAGGCGCGGGAAATCCACGGTCTGGCCCTCGCCGTCGAGCGGATGCTCGACAGTGAAAACGTGGCGGCGGGACTGGCTCTGGTCGACCACCTTGAAGCGAAGCTCACCCCGTTGCTCCAAGCGATCCAAGCCGCCACCGTTGAATGCGCCTCAGGTTGACCGTCGAATCCCTGCAATTATGTCGGCCCAAGATGCTGCTGTGGGCTGAACGCAGGCGATAAGATCGGTGGGACATGGTGCGCACTGGCGTGGCCACATTCTGGAGATCCGACATGCATGACCGGTACAAGTGCAAACGAGCCGTCATCGTCGAGGACGCCCCGCAGATGCGGACGCTGATCAAGGTTGTGCTCGCGCAGTTCGGTGTCGGGGAGATCGTCGAGGCCGAGGACGGAACCGAAGCCATGGTGGCCTTGAAGGCAGGCGGGGCCGATATCATCATCATGGACTGGATGATGCCCGGCATGGACGGTATCGAATGCACCCGGCGCATCCGGGCTGGGCAAGAGGGTATCGATCCCGACATTCCCATCATCTTGGCAACGGGAGTGCAGGGCGACAGCGCCGAGGCCACGGCATTGGCGGCCGGGGCCAACCACTTCATCCGAAAGCCGTTCTCGATCAAGACGCTGAACGCCGCATTCGTGAAGGTTCTCGGGAGCGTTGGACCGTAGGAAATGGCCCGTCAAACGTCAAATGAATCACTTGATGTTCTGGTTGCCATCGCGAACCCGGCGGTGAGCCGCCTGATCGTCGGTCTATTGCGCGAGATCGGCATCGGTGAGCTGACGACGGTCGATTCCTTGGATTTCGCCCTCCTGCAATTCCACCATGCCAACAAGAACTTCGATCTTGTCATCTGCGACAGGCTGGGTGACGGGGGGCATCTCGGCCTCTTGAAGTTCGTGCGATGGCAACGCGACGTGTTCACGCCGTCCCTTCCGGTCATATGCGTCGACGCGGATTGGACGGGCGATGAACTGGCCACCAACCGTGATGCCGGTGCCACGATAACGTTGGCGTTGCCCGTCACCAAGCATGCGCTGAAGAGGTCGGTGGAAACCGCCGTTTCCGACCACCGCCATTTCGTGATGTCGCCGACGTTCCGCGGCGTCGACCGGCGCATCGCCGTCATCAAGGGATACAAGGGGCCGTTCCGCAGGGCTACCGACACCAGTCTCACCCAAGCCTCCCCTTCCCCGCAAGGTGGGCGGCAAAGCGAGGTCGCTACGGAGGCGCGAACGCAACCAGGGGAGGCATCCGTCTCTGGGGAACGGGGGGGCACCACCGACGTCTTCGGCTGGTCGAAGGCTATCGAAACGGGACGGGAGGACATCGACGGCCAGCATCGCGGCATCGTCGACATCATGAACGATCTGAACAGCGTTCCCTCCACGCCCGACGCGGAATCCGCCGCCGTTGGAAAGGCCCTCGCCGCCCTAAAGGACTACGTCAAGATACACTTCGCCCATGAAGAACAGTTGATGGACAGCTTCGACTACG
>CAIOJO010000241.1 GCA_903858635.1 uncultured Telmatospirillum sp.
GTGTACATGGCCGTCTCCGCAGGAAAATCTGCGAGACTGCGCCCACAACCAGTTCAAGTCGACACCGACCATTTTCGGCCGGAAACCCGCGCAATCCGTGGCTTTCAGAGCTTTGTTCCTTCAGTTAACCGGACAGCAGTGCGCGGTGGTGGCAAGTCATCAGAGCGCCGGGATACAGGGCTTGTCCAAGACCGGCGCCAACGTAAGATGTCGCCGCCCTCGACAATCGTTGCGACGCCGCGCGTGTTGATGATGAAGCACCAGCCGGCCAAGCGCGCCGTCCTACGTCACTACGGCCGTGATCAATGCTCGACTACCATTCGTCGCCATAAGCCTTGGCCTTATCAAGCGGTCGCGCGCCCCTTGGTAAAGGTGGCAATTTGTCCCACGTCACTCCCTCTTCCTTGAGCTGGGTCCGATATTCCGAATGCTTGCTGAGCCAAGTGTGGTACTCGGGATGACGCTTGCCGTCTATCAACGCCATGTCGAAGTCGGGCGCCGGTTCCATATGGACCAGCGACAGACCGGGGAAACGAGCTTGGACTCCTGAGGCGATTCGAGAATTCGGTGTCCTTGTGCCCCAGTACCAGAATATGCCGATGTCATCGATTTCGACTGACGCAATCTCAATCAACTCCTTGATAGTTTGTGTCATTCAGCGCGCTCCATTTGACCGATGGGCCTTCCTTACCCCGTCAAGGTTACGCCATTTGTCGGCGGCAGAACAATAGGAGAACACGTATGACCCGCTGACCTGCCACGAAAGACTCCCTCCAGTCTGAGTCGGAGTCAGCCCTCATGGATGAAGACGGTTTGTCTCCAAGAGCGTCGCCACGTCTCCACAAAAAGCGAAGTGCAGACAAGGGCTTGGGCGTCGCCGCGAGACAACCCTTTAATCTTGCCCTACGCCATCGCCATGGCCACGAACACCCCCAAACACGCTCATTTGCGATCGCACCCGGCGACCAAGGAACGCCCGATCGGGGAAGCGTGGCGACGGTTCCGTGCTTACTGCGTGCTTACTGAGAATCAACAAGGGGTCAGGCCGTTAAGCCTAACCCCTTGGAAACTTTGGTGGGCGCGCACGGACTCGAACCGTGGACCCGCTGATTAAGAGTCAGCTGCTCTACCAACTGAGCTACGCGCCCTTTGGTGACTGGCGATGGCCGTCCGTCGGCCAAGCCATCGCCAGTCACCAGAAGGCCGGCTTTGTAGCAAAGGGACCGGGCTTTGTCGATGGGTAAATGCGGCTTGCCGCCGGGCCGCCCCCCGCTTTGCCCTAAACCTCGTCGACGGCGCCGCGCCGGCCGATGTGAACGTCGCGGTGAATGTAGACGCTCATGATCAGGCCGAAGCCGAACAACAGGGTCAACATGGCGGTGCCGCCATAGGAAATCAGCGGCAAGGGCACCCCCACCACCGGCACCAGCCCCATCACCATGGCCGTGTTGATGAACACGTAGAGGAAGAAGGTGGTGGTCAGGCCGAGGCCGGTCAGGCGGCCGAACTGGCTGCGGGACCTCAGGCTCATGGCATAGCCGTAGACCAGGATCAGGGTATAGAGGCCGACCAGCACGACGCCGCCCACCATGCCCCATTCCTCGGCCAGCATGGTGAAGATGAAGTCGGTCTGTTTCTCCGGCAGGAAGTTCAGATGGCTTTGCGTCCCCAGCATGAAGCCCTTGCCGAACAGCCCGCCCGAGCCCAGCGCGATCTTCGATTGCAGGATATGGTAGCCGGCGCCCAGGGGATCGTTTTCCGGATTGAGGAAGGTGATGATGCGCTGGCGCTGGTATTCGCGCATGAACCGCCACGCCACCGGCACCGCGCCGCAGCCGCTGCCGATGATCAGGGCGAACTTCCACAGGCGCACGCCGGACAGGAAGAACATCGCCCCGCTGGCCAGGGTCAGCATCATGGCGGTGCCCAGATCGGGTTGCTTCAGCACGAAGCCGACCGGAGCCAGCACCATGATCAAGGGCGGCACCAGGAACAGCGGCCGCCCCACGTCCTGGTAGGTGGCGCCATGGAAATAGCGGGCCAGGGCCAGCACCAGGGTGATCTTCATGATCTCGGAGGGCTGCAACTGGATGAAGCCGAGATCGATCCAGCGCTGCGCCCCCATGCCGACCGACCCGCGGATCTCCACCGCCATCAGCAGCACCAGGGCAATCACATAGAGGGTGTAGGACCAGCGCATCCAGGCGCGGATGTCGACCATCGACACCGACAGCATGACCGCCATGCCCACCAGGAAGCGCATCATCTGGCGCGACGCCCAGGGATCGATATTGCCGTTGGCCGCCGAATAGAGGGTCAGGAAGCCGATCGAGCAGACCACGGTGACCAACAGGACAAAGGACCAACTGACCTGCCACAGTTTCTCGCGCAGGCTCATTTCGGAGCGGCTGAACTGGAAATGGCGGTAGCTGATCATCCGTGATCCCCGTGCTCGCCATGGTCGTGGTCATGGTCATGCTGGGCCAGGCCGTCCTGGTCGCGCGGGCGATCCGGGGCCGTTTGCACGGTCCGTTGCCCGTAGCGCTTCTGCACCTCGATCAGGATGTCGCGCGCCACCGGACCGGCCGCCGACGCCCCATGCATGCCGTGTTCGACCACCACGCAGCAGGCGTAACGCGGCTCGGGCTCCGGCGCATAGGCGATGAACAGGGCGTGGTCGCGGTCCTTCCAGGCCAGTTCGTCCTGCTTCTTGACCCCGCTTTCGCGTTCGCGCACGGAGATCCGTTTGACCTGGGCCGAGCCGGTCTTGGCGGCCATCATCATGCCCTCGTCCTTGATGCGAACCGAGTATGCGGTGCCCCCCGGCTCGTTGACCACGGCGGTCATGCCGCGCCGGACCAGGGTCAGGGTTTGACGCGACACCCCGAGATCCGGCCAGGCCGGAGCCTGGCGCGGCACCGCATGGACGCCTTGCACGATGTCGCGGGCGAGATGCGGCTCCACCGCCTTGCCGCCATTGGCCAGCCGGGCGCACATCACCGCCAGTTGCAGCGGTGTCGCCAGGACATAGCCCTGGCCGATGGCGTTGATCGGGGTCTCGCCGGGATACCAGGGCTGCCCCAAGGTGGCCCGCTTCCAGGCCTTGTCGGGAATGATGCCGCCCCGCTCGCCCGGCACGTCGAGCCCCAGCGGCGTCCCCAGCCCGAACCGCTTGGCCATCTCGGCGATGCGCTCGAAGCCGGCGCGCCGCGCGATCTCGTAGAAATAGACGTCGCAGGAGTTCTTGATCCCGCCCACCAGATCGAGGGCGCCATGCCCGGTTTTCTTCCAGCAATGCAGGGTGATGTTGCCAAGGCTCATCTGACCCGGGCAGAACACCCGCTGGTCGGCGGTGATGGCGCCGCTTTCCAGCGCCGCCATGGCAGTCATCAGCTTGAAGGTCGAACCGGGGGGATATTGGCCGGCGATCGCCTTGTTGGTCAGCGGCGAGCGGGGATTGCTGATCAGCTCGCGCCATTCATCGGAGGTCAGGCCGCGGTTGAAGGCGTTGGGGTCGAAGCTGGGCGTCGAGGCCATCACCAGGATATCGCCGCTGTGGATGTCGAGCACCACCGCGGCGGCGCTCTCCTGGCCCAGGCGCTGGGCGGCGAACTGCTGCAGTTCGAGGTCGATGGTCAGGTTGAGGTCGAGCCCGGGCTCGCCTTCGTCGCGCTTCAGTTCGCGAATGGTGCGGCCCACCGCGTTGACCTCGACCTGGCTGGTGCCGCCCTTGCCGCGCAGGGCCAGGTCGTACACCCGTTCGACCCCGGCCTTGCCGATGCGAAAGCCGGGCAGCTCCAGCAGCGGATCGGTCGAGGACTGCAGATCGGCCTCCGATACCGCCGAGACATAGCCCAGCAGATGGGCCCCCAGACCCTCGAGCGGATAGTTGCGGCTCTGCCCGACATCGATCATCACCCCCGGCAGGTCGGGGGTGTTGATCTCGATGCGGGCGACATCCTCCCAGGACAGGTTCTCGCGCACCGTCACCGGGACGAAGCTGCGATGGCGCTTCGCGTCGCGGGCGATGCGCGCCCGGTCGTGGTCGTTGATCGGGATGATGGTGGACAGGGCGTCGAGGGTGTCGTCGAGGTCGTCGGTCTGTTCCGAAACGATCACCACCCGGTAATTCTGCTGGTTGACCGCCATCGGTACCCCGTTGCGGTCGAGGATGCGCCCGCGCGGCGGCGGCAGCAGCCGCAGATTGATGCGGTTCTCGTCGGCCAGGACGGCGTATTTGCCGGCCTCGACCACCTGCAGGTAGTACATCCGGCCGACCAGCGCCGAGATCAGCGCCAGCTTGCCGCCACCGAGGAGGATGGCGCGGCGGCCGATGATCTTGCCCCGATCGTTGTCGCGGTTCATCAGGACCCTGTCAGGCGCGTCGCAGCAGGGCCAATTGAGCCCGCGAGAACAGCCAGCTGAGCAGCGGATAGAACGATGCGGTCATTAAGAACTCGAACATCACGGCCCGCACTTCGATGATCCGCGCGAAGATCATCGACACCATCACCCATTGCAGGCCAAGCCCGCCCAGGGCCACCAGGGCGAACCCCCACCACGCCACCAGGAACGATTTGCCATGGAAGAATCGCCGTTGCGAGGCGGTCAAACCCTGTATCAGGAGATAGACCAGCGACGACACGCCGAGCGGCGTGCCGACCACGATGTCGTTGATCAGCCCCAGACCGAAAGCCAACGATGGCGGCAGCAGCTCGGGCCGGTAGACCGCCCAGTAATAGATGGCGATCAGCGGCAGCTGGGGCGTCACCGCGGCAAAGCCGGGCAGCCGGGTCGGCGTGGCGTCGACCAGCACCAGGAACAGGCTCAGCACGAATGGGAGCAGATGACGGGCCTTGAGGTCCAGCTGCTGCAGCCACGACCCTTTCAACGATCGCGTCCTTCCGCCGGGACATCGGACGGCAGCACGCCGGGCAGCCCGTAATCGACCACAGTGACGAATTCCAGCTGATGACGATGCACGAAGGGCTCGACCCGCACCGTCCCCTCCTGCACCGAGGAGATGACGCCGATCGGCATGCCGGGCGGGAATGCCCCGCCATGCCCCGAGGTCACCACACGATCCCCCGGCGCCGCATTGGTATTGGGCGACAGGTAGTTGAGCCGCGGCCGGTCCGAGTTGTCGCCGGTGAGGATGGCCTTGGCCCGCGACCCCTCGATCACCACCGGAACATGGCTGTTGATGTCGGTCAGCAGCAGCACCCGGGCCGAGCGCTGTCCGACCTCGGCGATGCGGCCGACCAGCACCTCGCCGGCGATCACCGCCTGGCCCTTGCGCACCCCTTCGCGGCTGCCGGCATTGATCAGCATGGAGTGGACGAAAGCGCCGCCGGTGTCGCCGATGACCCGGGTGGTGATGAAGGACGGATCGGGATCGGGAATGAAATTGAGCTGACCGCGCAAGGTGCGGTTCTCGTTGTCCAGCTGGCGGGCCACCATCTGCCAATGCATCAGCTTTGCGTTTTCTTCGTGCAGCCGGACATTCTCGGCCCGCAGCGCCGCCAGGTCGTGCACGCCGCTGACCACTTCGGCGATGGCGCCGGCCGGCCGCGACATCACGTCGAGGATGGGTGCCACGCCGTCGCCCACCAGGACGCGCAACCGTTCCACCAACAGGGTATCGGCCTTGCCGAGCAGCATCAGGGCGAACGAGGCCATCACCAGCGACAGGAAGGCGAAGCGCTGAGCCAGCAGCCTCAGCGTGGCCAATCGACCCACCGCTCCAGAATGCTGCTTCACGGCTGCCTCCCCAAGTCGGTGAGCCTATCAATACATGCTGGTCAACACGTTCTTCAGCTTGGGCATCTCTTCCAAGGCCCGGCCGGTGCCCAGCGCGACGCAGGACAGCGGATCGTCGGCGATCGACACCGGCAGGCCGGTGGCGTGCCGCAGGACGAAATCGAGATTGGACAGAAGGGCACCGCCCCCGGTCAGCACGATGCCCTTGTCGACGATGTCGGCGGCCAGCTCCGGCGCCGTGTGCTCGAGGGCCACCTTGACCGCCTCGATGATGGCGCCGACCGGCTCGGCCAGGCTCTCGGCGATCTGCCGCTCCGAGATGATGAGCTCCTTCGGCACGCCGTTCATCAGGTCGCGCCCCTTGATCTCCATGGTGCGGCCCTCGCCGTCTTCGGGCGGACAGGCCGAACCGATCTCTTTCTTGATGCGCTCGGCCGAACCTTCGCCGACCAGCAGGTTATGGTTGCGACGAATATAGGCGATGATCGCCTCGTCCATCTTGTCGCCGCCGACCCGCACGCTGCGCGAATAGACGATGCCGCCCAGGCTCAACACGGCCACTTCGGTGGTGCCGCCGCCGATATCGACCACCATCGACCCGGTCGGCTCGGTCACCGGCAGGCCGGCCCCGATCGCCGCCGCCATCGGTTCCTCGATCAGGAAGACACGGCGCGCGCCGGCGCTCTCGGCCGATTCCTGGATCGCCCGGCGCTCGACCGCGGTCGAGCCGGAGGGCACGCAAACGATGACCAGCGGACTGGCGAAGCTGCGGCGGTTGTGCACCTTGCGGATGAAATGCTTGATCATCTCCTCGGCGACCTCGAAGTCGGCGATCACGCCGTCGCGCAAGGGGCGAATGGCCTGGATGTATCCGGGGGTGCGGCCCAGCATCATCTTCGCCTCGTCGCCGACGGCAAGAACCTTCTTCTTGCCCTTTTCCTCGGCGATGGCCACCACCGATGGCTCATTGAGGACGA
>CAIOJO010000242.1 GCA_903858635.1 uncultured Telmatospirillum sp.
GATTTCTCGCCAAGAAACATCGCCGTCAGGGGCATCAGGGTTCTCCGAATCTGGGCGATTCAGAGAATCACGCCCAGCGCAAGCCGTAAACCTCGTTAACCTGAGTTCGGAGCCCTGGCCTGGAAGGCCGGGGTATTGAAGTCCATGACCGAGGTGAGATTGGTCGGCGTCGCCGAAATGAACAGCTTCTTCGGGCATTTGAGCCGGTCGTGGGCCTGCAGGTGGGTGGTCAGATGCAACTCCTGCTTGGCCCAGCATGCGACCGAAAAGACTGGCACGTCGATTTCCTCGACACGTTCTATGGCGGCGCGCTCGCGCCAGTAATCGTCGTAGAGGGGATGCATCATGGCCTCGAAGCCGATGTCGCGCGGCAATGCCCGCGGCTTGGCCCCGTTGGCGGGAAACTGGTTGGCCATGCGAACCGAGGAATCGAACCAAGTCGAGAGCCAGCTTTTTTCGATGCCGCCACTATAGGCGGCGGCGAGATAGGGGTTGGACATGCCGTCATAGGCGCCGAGACAAACGAGATGCGGCGGCTTCTGGATGCCCATGAACCATTGCGACATGCAGTAGTACGACTGCCCGATGCCGCCGATCTTGCCGTTCGACCACGGTTGGCAGGCGATCCATTCGATGACGTCGTAATGGGCTTCCTGTTCCTGGCGGTCGAGAAGACCCCATTCGCCCTCGGACATGCCGGTGCCGCGGACGTCCGAATGTACGTAGGCGTAACCCTGCTCGACGAACCAAGCGATAGGGCCGGTCTCGCGCCAGCGGAACATCGGCGAGGGCGCCAATTCGTTGTTGTCGTAGCGATAGGGCGAGGTGGCATAGAGCGTCGGGAACGGGCCGCTACCCTCTGGCCGATAGATACGAACCGCGATGCGTGCGCCATCGCGCGTCGGAATCATGATGTCTTTTTCGTCGATCATAGACGTCTCCCAGCAACATTATTGTCTTCGTCTTTATTTCGTATCCCTCACTGACTACTGAGGGCCGTGCCGCCTGGCCCCGATACCCAGATCCAACGCTGTTGTTCGGGGTCCCAGCGGGTGACGATGGCGGCATCCGCGCCCAGGCCGCGTTGCGGCACCTCCTTGAAATTGTAAAGCCCATTGATCCCACCAAAATCCGTGATGCCGGCGATGTGCTCGCGGACCTGGGCGGGAGTGGCATCAGGGCCGAGCTTGCGCAAGGTATCAACGGTGATCAGCAGCGCATCCCAGACAATGGAGGTCTGATTGTCGGGATTCAGGCCGCCGGCCGCCACCGCCCGTTGCATCGCGTGTTGGGCCGTCTCGACCCGCGGATCAAGGGTGATCAGGCCTTCGTGCGGCGGGAACATCGAGGACGCGTAATACATCTGCTTGGGCAGGAAGCCGGTATATTGCACCATCTGCATGCGGTTCTGATTGCCGTTGGTGGTCGCAATGGGAATGTCCAGCCCGGCTTGAATGATCCCCTTGAAGATGGTGGCTATGGCGTTCCCTGTGGTCCAGGCGACCAGCACCTGAGGATCGGCGGCTCTGACGCGCTCGATCTGGGCCGATACGGTCACGTCGCCGATGGCAAAATGGGGATGGGCGACAATGGTGAGGTCTTTGTTCTCGGGCAGCGCCATCAACTGATCGATGCCCTTGTCCACATCCTGGCCAGTGGCGTCGGTGCTGGTGATCAAGGCCACCCGGGTCCAACCCTGCAAGCGAAAGTGCCGAAGCAGGGCTGCCATCATGTCGTGGGTCGAGGTGCTGACCGAAAAGACATTGCTGCCCGGGTCCGGATGAACCCCCGGGGAAAACCCATACATGACCGGGCCGTCGCGCAGCAGCGGAGTGATGGCGTTGCATTCGGCAACGATGCTGGGCCCGAGAAATATGGGCGGGTGCTTGGCGATGACCTCGGTGGCGATCTGGACAGCCACTTGCGGATTGGTCTGGTCGTCATGGAAGACCAGCCGCAACGGCCGGCCGCGGATGCCGCCCTCGCGGTTCACCTGGCCTTCCAGCAGCGTCAGGAACTGCTGCTCCTCCTGGCCGAGCAAAGCGGCATTACCAGTCAGCGGGATGATCACATGCAGATCATAGGGCTCCTCGGCCGCCGCCGGCCGGCCGCCGGCCAGGCTGGAGGCCAACAAGAGTGCCGATAGGAACAATGCGAATCGAGGCAGGCGATGGTTGATGATCGTCATGGCGACGTTCCCCTCCCTGGAGAATGGCAGGGCTCGTGGGGGTGTCCCCACGGCCCCGTCCGATTTTGATGTCTATGGGGCTTGTTCGACCCCGCTTTCGGTTTCCGCCTGTATCCGGCCGATCATCTGTTCCACCAGCCGCGTGCTGACGCGGCCGGCCACGAAATCCGGGTCGGACATGACCTGATGCAGGAATGGTGCGGTGGTGCCGATGCCGGCGATTTGGAAGCGGCCGAGCGCGCCGCGCATCCGCTCCAATGCTTCGTCCCGGTCACGGCCGTGGGCGATCAGCTTGGCCAGCAGCGAATCATAGAAGACCGGAACGGTATAGCCGGCATGGCAATGGGTATCGAGGCGGATGCCGGGCCCTTCGGGCGGGGTCCAGATGTCGATCCGACCGGGATCGGGCCGGAACCCCTCGGCCGGCACTTCGGCGGTGATCCGGCATTCGATGGCGTGGCCGCCGAAGGTGATGTCCGCTTGCGAAAAGCGAAGCCGTTCGCCGCGAGCGATGCGGAACTGCTCCTGCACCAGATCGAGACCGGTGATGGCCTCGGTCACCGGGTGTTCTACCTGGATGCGGGTGTTGGCCTCCAGGAAGTAGAAGCTGCCGGCCTCCTGGTCGACGATGAATTCGACGGTGCCGGCATTCTCGTAGCCGATGCCGCGCGCCAGGGTTACCGCCGCCTCGCGGATCGCTTGGCGCAGGGTCTCGGCGATGGCCGGCGCGGGGGCCTCCTCGACCAGCTTCTGGTGCCGGCGCTGCAGGGAACAATCCCGTTCGCCGAGATGAATGACGTTGCCGAAGCGGTCGCCCAGCACCTGCACCTCGACGTGGCGAGCGTAGGCGATGTAACGCTCGAGGTAGAGGGTGTCATCGCCGAAGGCGGCGCGCGCCTCCGCGGCCGCGGAGGCCACCACCCGTTCCAGATCGGCGGCCTCGGCCACCACCTTCATGCCGCGTCCGCCACCGCCGGCCGCCGCCTTCAGCATCACCGGGAAACCAATCCGCGCCGCTGCCGCCAGCGCCTGATCGACCGAACGCACCGGCTCCGAGCCCGGCAGTGTCGGCAGGCCGAGGCCGGCGGCCAGGGCCCGGGCCTCCAGCTTGTTGCCCATCTGCCGGATCTGGTCCGGCCGCGGCCCGACAAAGGTGAGGCCATGCGCGGCGCAGGCCTCGGCCAGAGCCGCCGACTCGGCCAGGAAGCCGTAGCCCGGGTGAACGGTATCGGCGCCGGTGGCCAAGGCGGCGGTGACGATCGCGCCGATGTTCAGGTAGCTGTCGGCGGCTTTGGCCGGACCGATGCAGATCACGCGTCCGGCCAAGCGCGCCGGCAGGCTGCAGAGATCGGCCTGGGACGCCGCCAGCACGGTGTCCAGGCCCATGGCCCGGCACGCCCGCAGGATGCGGACGGCGATTTCGCCCCGGTTGGCGACCAGGACCCGAGAGACCCTCACGCCGGCCGCACCCGGAACAGCACCTGACCGTATTCGACGTAGGTGCAGTCCTTGACGCACACCTCGGTTACCACCCCCGAGACCCCGGCGCGAGCGGCATTGAACACCTTCATCACCTCGATCAGGGCAACCGTGCTGTCCTCGGCAACGGCGGCGCCGACGGTGACGAAGGGCTGGGCGCCCGGCTCCGGGCAGGCATAGAACATGCCCAGGATCGGCGCCACGATGGCGACTGTTCCATCCGCCGCCGGTCCCGGCGCCGCAACCGCGGCAGTGGATCGGGGGGCCTCCACCGGTGCCAGGGCGGGCAGATCGGTGCTGCGCGGGGCGACCGCCACCGGAGCCGCCACCGGGGCGACCACCGTCGGGACGGCGCCCTTGCCCAGGGTCAGCTTGACCTCTCCGACCTGGAGTTGCAGGCTATCGAAACCCGAATGGTCCAGGGCCTCGACCAGAGCGGCGATCTGGCGGACGTCATCGTCGCTCAGCGAACCGAATAGCATGCTCACGGACGTTCCTTCCCAAGCTGTTCTCGACCCATGATGGTGTTGGCCCCCCGCCCTGCCCGGTCAGACCCCCGAGCGGTTCTCGATGATCAGCGATTCCGTTCCCCGCTGGACCTGGACGTAGCGCAGCTGCTTGTGTTTGCTCAGCTCCTGGATCAGCGTGAGCAACGGCAGCGTCGCGCTGGCGTATTGTCGCGGTGGCCCGGCAGCGTGCATGGCGGCGATCTCCTGATCGCCCTTCATGATGTAGCGCAGCAGCAGCTCCTCGTCCGAAACCCCGGCCCCGCCCAGCTTCCGCCGGATATCCTTCAACGAAACGTCGGGGGCCGGTCGCTGGGCAAGTTCCTTGGCCCGCGGCATCGCCAGCAGCCGGTCCTTGAGGTTCTGGTCCATCCAGCCGTACCCGGAGTCATCGCCATAGACGCCCTGGGCAAACAGGATCAGTTCGTCGATGACGAGCTTGTAGCGTTCCCCCTGGGCGACATTGATGGCCGACTGGCTGACCACGAACTGCGAATGCGGCGTGATCATGATCGGATAGCCCAGATCCTTGCGCACCCTGACCGTCTCTTCCAGCACCTCGTCCAGCCGATGCTGGATGCCCAGGGTGGCGAGCTGGTAGCGCAGGTTGGAGATGACCCCGCCCGGCACATGGTGGACATACTGGGCGCAGTCGTATTCCAGGGGGGCTCCGATCGGCAGCTTGTCCTGGCGGGCGATGGCGGTCAAACGTTCGGCCACCTTCGGCAGCGCCGTCAGGTCGACCGTCGGGCGGTAGCCCATCAGCCGGGCATTGTTGGCGACGTTCAGCACCGATGGCTGCGACGAGCCATTGGCCAGCGGCGGCACCGCCGTGTGCAGAACGCGCACCCCGAGGCGCAACGCCTCCATATAGACCAGATCGGCCAAGCCGGTGGTGCAATGGGAGTGCAACTCGATGGGCACGCCGGCGGCATTCTCGAACATGACCGGCAGCAGGGTCCGCAGGCGATCGACGGTCAGCAGTCCGCCCTGGTCCTTGAGGTAGATGCTGTCCGGCTTGAAGGCCACCAGTTCGCGCATCTTCTCGGCGTAGTATTCGTCGGTGTGGCGCGGCGAGATGGTATAGGACAGGGCGCAGGCGATCTGCAGGCCGAGCTTCTTGAAGTACGGAATGATCCAGGGAAAGGTGCGCTTGATCTGGTCGAAGGAATTGGAGGTGAGCTGAGCCCGGTTCAGCGCTCCGGTGGCCACCACCCGCTCGAAATAGAGTTCGATCAGCGACCGCGGCGCCGGCGTCTCGAACGACAGCAGATGGCCGCCGGCCATGCAGGTCTTGACCGTGTTGGGCATCTTCCTGGCCACCATACGGGCCATTTCCCACGGGTCTTCCTTCAGGTCGCGAACGAACTTCTTCATGTTGACGGCGGCCACCGGCACCTCGATGGCCTGAAAGCCGGCGCGGTCCATCGTTTCGGCCACCGATTCGATCATGCCGGCGCGCATACCCAGGGCCCACAGGCTTTGCGAGCCGTCGCGGAAGGTTGTGTCGATGAAGCGAACGTCCATCCTCTCAGACCTCCGCGTTCTCTACGGGTAGGGTGATCCCCAGAAATTTTGCGGCGTTGTGCAGCATGATCTTGGGGCGGACCGAGTCCTTGATGTCCAGCGCGGCGAAGTCGGCCAGCCACCGTTCGGGCGTCAGCACGGGAAAATCCGAGCCGAAGAACACCCGGTCTTGGACCAGGGTGTTGATGTTCTGGATGATCGAGGCCGGAAAATACCGGGGCGCCCATCCCGACAGGTCCATGAACACGTTGCCCTTGTGGCGCACCACGGCAAGCTGGTCGTCATGCCATGGCCAAGCAGGATGGGCCATGATGATGCGGAGGTCGGGAAACCGGGCAGCGACCTCGTCGATATAGGGGATCGGCCGGCAGTATTCGAGCCGCAGGCCGCCGCCGCCGGGCGTTCCGGCGCCGATTGCGGTGGTGCCGGTGTGGAAGATCACCGGCAAATTCAGGCGGCAGCAGGTCTCGTAGAGCGGGAAGAAGCGGCTATTGGTGGGATCGAAGGCCTGCGTGGCCTGCTGGAATTTCATCCCGCGCAAACCGAGTTCGGCGCAGCGCTGCACCTCGTCCAAGGCCGCCCGGCCCTTCCACGGATCGACACTGCCGAAGCCGATGAAGGTGCCCGGATATTTCTGCACCCAGCCGGCCGTTTCGGCATTGGAGATCTTGAGTCCGGTGCGCGTCTCCTGGTCGACATCGAAGATGACCGCCATCATGGACAGGCGCTGGTACATCTCGGCCGCGGCGTCGCCACCCTGCCCCGGTTTGGCGGCCTTGGCCCGGTCGCCGGTGTGGATGTGGACATGCATGTCGATGGCTGTGAGCATGGACTTCCCTTCCGGTCACGGCTGTCCGCGCGGCGGATCGCCGGGATTGTTCAGACGCGCAGCGCCACCCCGCTCCAGGTGGCCGGCACATCCATCTCGCGACAGCCGGCGGCAATTTGTAAGGGCGCCTCGGTCTTGGCCTGCACCGCGGCCGGGTCCAGGCCTGGCGCCACCTCCCGCAGCAGCAGCCCATCGGCGGTGATATCGATGACCGCCAGGTCGGTGTAGATGCGGCGCACGCAGCGCGGGGCGGTCAGCGGGCACTGACAGGCATTGAGGATCTTCGGCCGGCCCTTGCTGGTGACATGGGTCATGGCGACGAACAGGTTGGGAATGCCGAAGGCCAAGTCCATGGCGCCGCCCACGCCGGGCACCTTTTCGCCGGGCACCGACCAGTTGGCCAGGTCGCCATTGGCGGCCACCTCTATGGCGCCGATCACCGCATGGGTGATGTGGCCGCCGCGGATCATGGTGAACGACAAGGCATGGTCGAACACGCTGCTGCCCGGCAGCAGGGTAACGTATTCCTTGCTGGCATTGACGACGTCGGGGTCCTCCTCGCCGGGCGCGGCGGTGGGGCCGACGCCCAGGATGCCGTTCTCGCTGTGGAACACGACTTCGCGGCCGTCCGGCAGAAAGCTGGGGATCAGGGAGGGGATGCCGATGCCCAGATTGACATAGCTGCCCTCGGGAAGGTCGGCGGCAACCCGATAGGCGATGCCCTCGCGGCTGAGCGTCATGCGGCGCCTCCTGGCTTGCGGGGCTGGAACAACTGCGGATGCCGCGCGACCGCGACCACCCGGTCGATGAAGATGCCCGGGGTGTGGATCTCTTCCGCTGACAAGCCGCCGGCGGGCACGATTTCGTCCACTTCGACGATCACCGTGGTGGCAGCGGTGGCCATGATCTGGTTGAAGTTCCGCATGGTGCGCCGGAAACTGAGATTGCCGAAGCGATCGGCGCGGTGCGCCTTGATGAAGGCGAAGTCGGCCTTGAGGGGCCCTTCGAACACGTATTCGCGGCCGTCGATAACGCGGATCTCCTTGCCTTCGGCGAGAGCGGTACCGGCCCCGGTGGGCGTGTAGAAACCGCCCAGCCCGGCGCCGCCGGCGCGGATCCGCTCGACCAGGGTGCCCTGGGGGATCAGTTCCAACTCCAGTTCCCCCTTCAGGTAGCGTTCGCGGAAGGCGGCGGCGCGCGGCGATGGAAACGAGGCCATCAGCTTGCGGACCCGCCCATCCTGGATCAGTCCGCCCAGGGCATAGCCGCCACCACCGGCACCGTTGCTGATGGCCACCAGATCGGTGGCCCCCTGGTCGCGCAGCGCCTCGATCAATTGGCCGGGCATGCCGACGTCGCCGAAGCCGCCGAACATGATGCGGGCGCCGTCGAACACCGTTGCCACCGCTTCGCGGCAGCTGGCCATGGTCTTGTCGATCACATGTCTCTCCCGCGGTTCGTGACGCAAACTTGTATTGTTCGCTGTACGAACATATTCTATTATTTCCGAACATGATATCGCGTTGGCCTCGGCGGTCAAGTCCCAAGCTTCGGGATTTCCCGCCGCGATTCCCGGGAGTGTCCCATGCATCCCTTTGCCCTTCCCGACGCGGCTGTGGCCGCCTCGCTGACCCGTCGCGGCACAGCCCATCCGTTCGCCATCCTCGACGGTCGCCGCACGGCGCTCGTGGTCATCGACATGCAGAACTATTTCGTGGCCGCCGGCGCACCCGGCGAGATCCCCATGGCGCGGGCGGTGGTGCCCGCCATCAACCGCCTGGCCGGAGCCGTGCGGGCCGCCGGCGGCCAAGTGCTGTGGGTTCAGAACAGCACCAATGACACCAGCCGGTCGTGGTCGGTGATGCATGACCTCTTGCTGACCCCCGAGCGGCGGTCGGTGCGCTGGGCCCAGATGGACCAGGCGGCCGAGGGGTATCGCCTGTGGCCAGCCCTGGAGGCGCGGCCCGAGGACCAGTACCTGCCGAAGACGCGTTTCAGCGCCTTCATCCAGGGATCCTCCGACCTCGAAGCGCAACTGCGACGGCGCGGATTGGATACCCTGCTGGTAGCAGGAACCGCCACCAACGTGTGCTGCGACAGTTCGGCCCGCGACGCCATGATGCTGAACTTCAAGGTCGTCATGGTAAGCGACGCCCTGGCCGCCCCGACCGACGAGGCGCATGCCGCGGCATTGCTGAATTTCTACGCCTATTTCGGTGATGTGCTAAGCGCCGACCAAGCGGTCGCTGGTCTGGCGCGCGGTGCGTCAACCGCCGGGAGCAGCTATTGACGATGCCCGAAGCCGATGCAAGATTGGCCCCGCAAACGCCGTGCAAGGACAAGTCGCCAAGGCCCATGGTGGAAGAGGACAAGCAGAACCGCGACCATGTCGTCGCGCTGGAGCGGGGCCTGCAGGTGATTGCAGCCTTCACCAATCAGGACGAACAGTTGACCCTGTCGGACATTTCGAAGGTGGTCAACCTGTCACGGGCGACGGTTCGACGCTACCTGTTCACCCTGGAGGACCTGGGCTATGTCGAGGTCAGCGGCCGCTACTTCCGGCTGTCGCCACGGGTGTTGACGCTGGCCCAGGCCTATCTGTCGTCCAGTCTCCTGCCACGGGTCGCGCAGCCTTTTTTGGAGCGCGTCAGCGCCAGCCTAGACGAGTCCTGCCTGGTGGCCATCCTCAATGCCGACGAGGTGATCTACGTGGCGCGGTCGGCGCGCAAGCGCATGACCTCGATGGTGCGGGATATCGGGGCCCACCTGCCGGCTTATTGTACGTCGGTGGGTCGTGTCCTGTTGAGCGCCCTGTCCGAGCATGAATTGGACCGCTATTTTCAACGGGCAGAGCTGCGTCCGCTGACCCCGCTGACGATCGTCGACCAGCCCCGCCTGCGGCAGGAACTGGCGGCGGTCCGCCGGCAGGAATACTCGATCATCGATCAGGAGTTGGAACACGGTCTGCTATCCCTGGGGGTGCCGGTGCTGAATGCTTCGGGCCGGGTGATCGCGGCGATGAGCGTCAGCACCCAAACCACACGCACTAGCCCGCAGAAGCTGCTCGACAGCTACCTTCCGGTGCTGCGTCGCGCCACCATGGAGTTACGCTCTCTGCTGGTCGGCTGATAGAGGTCGGCTAACCCTTCTCCCCTCTACTCCCCCGATGCCAAGGGAACCGCGGCAATTCCGCCCAAAAGAAAGAGCCAATAGGCCGTTCAAGCAGGCGCGGATCGGCCGCAATGGTTCAAATTCAGCGGTTCGATGACGGCCGCGGAATGGCAGCTTTCCTACTTTGCGGTCATTTGCGAACGGCCCCGTCCATCAGATTTTCACCACCCGCAAGCGGGCGAGGGGCCGCGCATCCTCGACTTGTGTGGGAGAGGTCGACCGCCGGGTGCGCCTAAACTCCAGCCGCCCGCGCCGCCACGATATCGACGATCTCGCCCATGATGACGGCCAGGTCGAAATCCTTGGGCGTGTATATGCGGGCGCAGCCGGCCTGCAGCAGGGCGGCTTCGTCCTCCGGCGGAATGATGCCGCCGGCCACCACCGGGATATCCTCGAGCCCGGCCTTGCGCATGCGTTCCAGCACCTCGGTCACCAGCGGCACGTGGCTGCCCGACAGGATCGACAACCCGACCACATGGACCCCCTCTTCCAGGGCCGCATTGACGAGCTGTGCCGGAGTCAGGCGGATTCCCTCATAGACCACTTCCATGCCGGCGTCGCGGGCCCGCACGGCGATCTGCTCGGCCCCGTTGGAATGACCGTCGAGACCCGGCTTGCCGACCAGGATCTTGATGCGGCGGCCCAACCGGGCGCTGACCGCCTCGACCTTGTCGCGCAGGCCCTTCATCTTGTCGCCGGACACCGCGCCGCCGGCCCGCGCCACCCCGGTCGGAGCGCGATATTCGCCGAAGATCTGGCGCAGGCTGCCGGCCCATTCGCCACCGGTGACCCCGGCATGGGCGCAGTCGATCGACGCCTCCATGATGTTCCGCCCCTCTTTCGCCGCCTCTTCGAGCCGGGCCAGCGCCGCCGCCGCCGCAGGGCCGTCACGCCCGGCACGCCAGCTGTGCAGCCGTTCGATCTGCTCGGCCTCGGCCTTGGCATCGACGGTCAGGATGGTGCCCTCGGCGGCGGTCAGCGGGCTGGGCGCCGCCTCGGTGAAACGGTTGACCCCGACCACCACCTGTTCGCCCGACTCGATGGCGGCGAGGCGCCGGCTGTTCGACTCGACCAGCTTGAATTTCATATAGCTGGAATCGACGGCGGCGACGGCGCCGCCCATGGCGTCGATGCGGGCCAGTTCGTCCCGCGCCTCGGTCTTCAGCGCCTCGACCTTGCCGGCGATCTCCACCGAGCCGTCGAAGATATCGCCGTAAGCCAGCAGATCCGTCTCGTAGGCGACGATCTGCTGCAGGCGCAACGACCACTGCTGGTCCCACGGCCGCGGCAGTCCCAGCGCCTCGTTCCAGGCCGGGAGTTGGACGGCCCGTGCCCGAGCGTTCTTCGACAGCACCACCGCCAGCATTTCCAGCAGGATGCGATAGACATTGTTCTCCGGCTGCTGCTCGGTCAGGCCAAGGGAATTGACCTGAACGCCATAGCGAAAGCGCCGCATCTTTTCATCGGTCACGCCATAACGTTCGAGGCAGATCTCGTCCCACAACTCGCAGAAGGCCCGCATCTTGCACAGTTCGGTGATGAAGCGGATGCCGGCATTGACGAAGAAACTGATGCGCCCGACCACCTGGTCGAACTCGGCGTCCGGCACCTGGCCCGACGCCTTGACCCGGTCGAGCACGGCGACCGAGGTCGCCAGGGCGAATGCCAGTTCCTGTTCCGGCGTCGCCCCGGCCTCTTGCAGGTGGTACGAGCAGACGTTCATCGGGTTCCACTTGGGAATCTCGCGGTAGGTAAAGGCGATGACGTCGGTGGTCAGCTTGAGCGACGGCTCGGGTGGGAAAATGTATGTCCCACGCGACAGGTATTCCTTTATGATGTCGTTTTGAGTGGTTCCAGCTAGCGAGCTACGCGCCGCGCCCTGTTTCTCGGCGGCCGCGATGTAGAGCGACAGCAGCCAGGCGGCCGGCGCGTTGATGGTCATCGAGGTGTTCATCTGATCGAGCGGAATGCCGTCGAACAAGGCGGACATGTCGCCGAGGTGGCAGATCGGCACCCCCACCTTGCCGACCTCGCCGCGGGCCAAAGGATGGTCCGAGTCGTAGCCGGTCTGGGTCGGCAGATCGAAGGCGATCGACAGGCCGGTCTGGCCCCGCGCAAGATTCGTTCGGAACAAACGGTTGCTCTCGACCGCCGAGGAATGCCCCGAGTAGGTGCGGAAAAGCCAAGGTTTTTCCGATGTTGCAGTGCCCAGGCGGGGGGCGTTGGCGGCGGTTGTGGTCATCGATTGCTCCACCTATGCGTTCAAAACGGGCGGTGCCTCATCCGTAACGCGCGATGTTTTCGCATGAAAGTTACCCGTGACCCGCCATTTGCGCAACAAACTATCATTTTGTGCATTGCGAAGAAAGAAACAAAACGCTAAGAGTCAAACCTGAGGCCGGCACCAGGGCATATGGGCGGCCCGACCCGGCCTCAGGCCGGAATGCATGGCGTCGACGTCAGGGAATGGGCTCATTCCCGGTAAGCGAAGGAGTCGAGGACGATGAGTGAAGCGGCGCAGGTGGTCAACCTCCCCCCCGGCCAGGCGGTCAAGGACCTGTACGAGATCGGCGAGATTCCGCCGCTCGGACATGTCCCGGCCAAAATGTATGCCTGGGCAATTCGCCGGGAGCGGCATGGCCAACCCAACACCGCCATGGTCTGCGAGGTGGTCGACACCCCGGAAATCGATTCCCATGACATTCTGATCATGGTGATGGCCGCCGGCGTCAATTACAACGGCGTCTGGGCCGCGCTGGGCAAGCCGATTTCGCCATTCGACTACCATAAGGCCCCCTATCACGTCGCCGGCTCCGATGCGGCCGGCATCGTCTGGAAGGTGGGCAGCAAGGTGCGCCGCTGGAAGGTGGGCGACGAAGTTATCGTGCATTGCAATCAGACCGATGGCGACGACGAGGAATGCAACGGCGGCGATCCGATGTTCTCGCCCAGCCAGCGGATCTGGGGCTACGAAACGCCCGACGGCTCGTTTGCCCAGTTCACCCGGGTGCAGGCGCAACAGGTGATGGCCCGTCCCAAGCATCTGACCTGGGAAGAATCCGGCTGCTATGTGCTGACCCTGGCCACCGCCTACCGCATGCTGTTCGGCTTCCGCCCGCATGTCCTGCAACCGGGCCAGAACGTGCTGGTGTGGGGTGCTTCCGGCGGGCTGGGGTCGATGGCGGTGCAGCTGATCGCGGTGTCGGGGGCCAATGCCATCGGCGTCATCTCGGAAGAGGACAAGCGCGACTTCGTCATGGGTCTTGGGGCCAAAGGGGTGATCAACCGCAAGAAGTTCGACTGCTGGGGCCAGCTGCCCGATGTCGACGGCGATCCCGCGGTGTTTGCCGATTACATGAAGAAGGTGCGCGAATTCGGCAAGGCGATCTGGGAGATCACCGGCAAGGGCAACGACGTCGATTTCGTCTTCGAACACCCGGGTGAAGCCACCTTCCCGGTCTCCTGCAACGTGGTCAAACGGGGCGGCATGGTGGTCTTCTGCGCCGGCACCACCGGCTACAACCTGACCTTCGACGCGCGCTTCGTGTGGATGCGCCAGAAGCGCATCCAGGGCAGCCACTTCGCCAATCTGATGCAGGCCGCCCAGGCCAACCAGCTGGTGATCGAACGGCGCATCGACCCCTGCATGTCCGAGGTTTTCGCTTGGGAGGACATCCCCACAGCCCATGTGAAGATGCTGCGCAACGAGCACAAGCCGGGCAACATGGCGGTGCTGGTGCAGGCCAAGAAGCCGGGCCGCCGCACCCTCGAAGACTGCATCGAAGGCTGAGGCATTGATGAACGCCGTTGCTGCCACCCCGCTGCTCGCCGAGCTGCAGCCCAGCTGCCGCCAGGCGGTCGAAGCCATCCGCCAACTGCAGGCGGCCGCCAAGGCGGGCGTACTGGCCCTGGTGGCGCCCGCCGGCAAGCTCGACGGCGAGCTTCTGGAAACCCATCAGTTCGTCGCCCATGGCTACGCCTGGTTGTCGACCTATGTCGAGGCCTTGACCCAGCTGTTGGCCTGGGCCGAGCGGGTCGACGCGGCGGGCCAGCTGGGCGAGTTGGAAAAGCTGATCCTGCAGGCGGCCTTCGGCGAATATCTCAATCAGATCTTCGGCGGCATCGCCATGAGTCAGACCGAGATCGTCCGCCCGGCCGATTTCGGCGTCGATAGCGCCACCCGCCATCGCCTCGAGACCGCCCCGGTCGTCCTGCTGCGCCGCGCCGGCAACAGCGAGGCGGTGCGCGCCCGCATCGCCGAACTGATCAAGGACGGCCATTACGGCGAGATGGGGCTGGAGGACGAGACCCTCGATCTGGTCCGCGACCAGTTCCGCCGCTTTGCCGAGGACCAGGTGGTCCCTTATGCCCATGAGTGGCATCTGAAGGACCAGCTGATCCCCATGCCGGTGGTCGACACCATGTGCCAGTTGGGCGTGTTCGGCCTGACCATCCCCGAGGAATACGGCGGCCTGGGCATGGGCAAGACGGCCATGTGCGTGGTCACCGAGGAACTGTCGCGGGCCTATATCGGCGTCGGTTCGCTGGGCACCCGGTCCGAGATCGCCGCCGAACTGATCCGCCTGGGCGGCACCGAAGCGCAGAAGCGGCATTACCTGCCGAAGATCGCCTCGGGCGAGATCCTGCCGACCGCCGTCTTCACCGAACCCAATACCGGCTCGGATCTCGGCAGCCTGCGCAGCCGTGCGGTGAAAAGCGCCGATGTCTACAAGGTGACCGGCAACAAGACCTGGATCACCCACGCCGCCCGTTCCGATCTGATGACCCTCCTGGTCCGCACCGATCCCGAGACCAAGGACTGGAAGGGTCTATCCATGTTCCTGGCGGAGAAGCCGCGCGGCAGCGAGGCCGAGCCTTTCCCCGCCAAGGGCATGAGCGGCGGCGAGATCAAGGTCCTCGGCTATCGCGGCATGAAGGAGTACGAGCTGGGCTTCGACGGCTTCGAGGTGCCGGCCGCCAACCTCCTCGGCGGGGTCGAGGGGCAAGGCTTCAAGCATCTGATGGCGACCTTCGAATCGGCCCGCGTGCAAACGGCGGCACGCGCCGTCGGCGTCGCCCAATGCGCCCTGGAGACTGGAATGCGCTACGCGCAGGAACGGATCCAGTTCGGCAAGCCCCTGTACGCCTTTCCCCGGGTCTTCGGCAAGTTGGCCTGGATGGCGGTGGAAACCATGGTGGCCCGGCAGCTCACCTATTTTGCCGCGCGCGAGAAGGACAGCGACCGCCGCTGCGACATCGAGGCCGGCATGGCCAAGCTGCTGGCCGCGCGCGTCGCCTGGTCCAATGCCGACAATGCCTTGCAGGTACATGGCGGCAACGGCTATGCCGAGGAATACCCGATCAGCCGCATCCTGTGCGACGCCCGCATCCTGAACATCTTCGAGGGCGCCGCCGAGATCCAGGCCCAGGTCATCGCCCGCGGCCTGCTGGGTGGACGGAACTAAGGCGCTCGGCAAACGCCGGCTTGACCGTCCACGGGAAGGCTCGCCGGCGCTCTGACGCCACTCGTCCTCGGATAGCTCTCCGCCGGCGAAACCACGCTACCGCTTCATTGCTTCGTCAGGGCGGTCACCGAGGTCGACTTTTCATGCTGAATGGCGCACACAAGCCCAGCGATTGCGAATTCGAGAGGAGTGGTGGTGGCAAAACCAGAATGGGGTGTGAAACATACCTGCCATAGCTGCGGCGCCCGCTTCTACGACCTGATGCGTTCACCCATCGTGTGCTCAAAATGCGCTACGGTGGTCGAACCCAAAGCCCTGCTGAAGCAACGCCGCACATCCTCGTTGGGCGCCCAGATCGCTGCCGCCAAGCTGGCTCCGGTGGCCATGCTGCCTGACCTCGAATCTGAATCGCCCCCCTTCGACGGGATCGAGGAGGAGAAGGAAGCAAGCATCAGCGCCATCGACGGTGGCGACGATGACGAAAGTGGCCAGATCGAAGACGCCTCGGATCTCGGCGACGATGACGACGACATCGCCGAGGTGATTGTTCACTCGGACGAAGATCTCTAGATCCCGTCTGGGCTTCGCCGCCCTCATCCTTGCCGGGCCACCGCTGAGACCCATCGGCAGCGGGGTGAACCGCAGTCTCCGCTCGCCACCTTCCCGATGGGGCCACCTATATTGGCCGCACTTAGATCGCAACTGGCAGTAAGATGACCCGTGGCCGGGAGAAGGCTGCTTGCCGCACCCTTCGCGCCAGCGTTCACAACAGGCACACGAATTCGTGCTCGAGGAGCTGCGATGGACGAAGCCGATCTTGCCAATGATTTCGCCGAAAAATTCGCCGCCGATGCCTTGCGCCTCGCCCGCGCCCAGATGGACGCCGCACCGTCCACGGGCATCTGCAAGTCCTGCCAGGCCGTGATTGAGCCCGAACGCCTTCATGCCAATCCTGCCGCCCGCCAATGCTGTGATTGCGCTGCCGAGGATGAGGCCGCCAGGAAGCGCGCCCAACGGCTGGGGGGCTGAGGGCGACCGTCCGAGGATACGTTTCCCTCCGGCCATGCCGCCGGGGGTCATCGTGACGACATGGCGCGCAGCAAACCCCATCCCGACGTCTACCTCAAGGCGGCTGCCGACCTCGGAGTTGTGCCCGCGAAATGCGTCGCCCCAGAGGACTTCAAACCATTTCAGGGGACAGCCAGCGTCTCACCTCGTTTGACCAGGCGAGCGCCAAATGGGTCCGCACCCGTGCCCGCAGGATGGGGGGCGAGATCGGCTTGGCGATGTAGTCGACGGCGCCGAGGTCCAGTCCCTTCTGGTCGTCGGCCTGTTCGGCCGGAGCTGTCACGAAAATTACCGGAATGTCTTGGGTCGAGGGATTGCCCTTGAGACGCCGCAGCACCTCGTAGCCATCCATGGCCGGCATCATCAGGTCCAGCAAAATGATATCCGGTCGGGGGGCGGCCTGGGCCATGGTCAATGCCCGCTCGCCATCCGGCGCCGCGAGAACGCGGAACTCGCTGCCGAGAGTGCTGCTCAGAACTGCGATGGTCTCGGGCGCGTCATCCACCACCAGAATGGTCTGCAGTTCGCCGTCGTCGTTCCGTGCGATCATGATATCCGGGCCTTCCTCTCAGCCGTTGGATGGCGCTCCATGACCGGAAAAAGATATATCGTACCGATATCGGCGTAAAGCTATTTCACCCGTCTTCCAGGTGAAACAAGGCGGCCAGGCCGAACAGGCCGGCCACCAGGGCCGGGGTCCAGGCGGCCAGGGCCACCGGCAGGGTGGCCGACAAGCCCAAGGCGTAGACCACCTTGGAGAAGAAGTAGAAGACGAACCCGGCCACCACGCCCCCCACCAGACGCGTCATCAGCCCGCCCGAGCGCAGGTTCGGTTTCAGCGAGAAGACGGCGGCCAGCAGGACCATGGCGACCAGAAGCACCGGCGACGACAACAGCGACTGGAAATAGAGCTTCTGCCGGTTGGCCGAGAACCCGGCGCTTTCGAAGAAATGAATGAAGCCGGGCAACTGCCAGAACGAAATGGTCTCCGGCGAGGCGAAATTGTCCTGGATCTTGGCCAGCGTCAGCTGAGTGGGAAAGTCATAGGACGGGAAATGCTCGACCGGACGGCCGGGGCGCAGCAGATTGGCCTCGGTCAGGTGAAAGGTGCCGGCATCGAGCTTGGCCAGGGACGCCTCGATGCTATAGAGGAACCGCGCGTCGGCATCGGTGACGAAGACGCTCACCTCGCGCAGGTAGAGATCGTATCCTTCCTGGCGCACCGCATTGGCATGGACCACCACCTCCTCGCCCTGATGGACCTCCCGCAGCCACAGGCCGCTCTCGCCCACCGACAACGGATTGCCGCCGCGCAACAGCATCTGGTCCTGCATCGTCTCGTAGCGCTGGTAGAGGATCGCCGCCACCGGATTGAATACGGTCACGTCGACCATCCCGATGAGAAAGGCGGCCACCGTCACCGGCCCCAGGAATTCCCAGGCCGACACCCCCGCCGACCGGGTCACCACCAGTTCCCGGCTGCGGGTCATCGCCCAGAAGGCGGTCATCGCGCCGATCATCACGGCGAATGGCAGCACCTGCTGAACCATTTGCGGGAGCTTGAACAAGGCCATTTCCAGAATGACATCGAAGCCGGCATTGCCATGCGTCGCGGCACGGCGCAGCAATTCGATCACGTCGAACAGGAAGATCAACCCCATGATCACCCCCAGCGCCGCCGCGAAGGCCGCCAGGAAGTGGCGGACGATATAAAGGCTGAGGATCGGGGAAAACCGCATGGACCTGAAAGAACCCGTGATCGAGGACCGGCCGATTATAGCCATTCGCCTTGCCGGCGCTATAGCATGTGGCGGCGCGCCCACTAGCCTTTAATTTGGTCCGGACATGACCGCGCCCCTGTCCGGACTCCGCATGGAGGACAGACCAGCCATGGTAAGACTGACCAGGATCTATACCCGCGGCGGCGACAAGGGCAAGACTTCGCTGGGGGATGGTCGTCGCGTCGCCAAGCACGATCTCCGGGTCGAGGCCTACGGGACGGTGGACGAGGCCAACGCGGTGCTCGGCCTGGCCCGCCTGCACAGCAGGCAGGACACCGACGCCGACGCCATGCTGGCCCGCATCCAGAACGACCTGTTCGACCTGGGGGCCGATCTCTGCGTGCCGGAGGCCGAGGGCGCCGTACAGGCGGCGCTGCGTATCGTCCAGGTCCAGGTCGATCGCCTGGAGGGGGAAATCGACCGGCTCAACGCCCTGCAAGCCCCGCTCGACAGCTTCATCCTGCCCGGCGGCTCGGCCGCCGCGGCCCATCTCCACCTGGCCCGGACCGTGGTGCGGCGGGCCGAGCGGCTGGTCTGCCAACTGGCCGAAAGCGAACCGGTCAATGGCCTGGCCGTGATGTATTTGAATCGCCTCTCGGACCACTTGTTCGTGCTGGCAAGGCATTTCAACCAGCAAGGTACAACAGACGTGCTATGGGTCGCGGGCCAGAACCGTTGAGCGAAACTTCCCGCAGAGGGCCCGTTGACAAGAAAATGACAGCCCCCTATGGTGCACCGCAATACATCGGTTGTGTGATATTGTGCACATTCCGAGATCTTCCCCCGAGGGGCCGTTCTGCGGCCTGTCTCGCCTGGTAGAGAGGCGCCATGAAGGTCCTGGTCGCAGTTAAGAGAGTGATCGACTACAACGTAAAGATCCGGGTGAAAGCCGACGGGTCCGGAGTCGACACCACCAACGTCAAATTCTCGATGAACCCCTTCGACGAGATTGCCATCGAAGAAGCGGTTCGTCTGAAGGAAGCCGGCAAGGCGACGGAAGTGATCGCCGTGTCGATGGGCTCCGCCGTCAACCAGGACGTCCTGCGGACGGCCCTGGCGATGGGCGCCGACCGCGGCATCCTGGTCACCAGCGACACCGAACTGCAGCCGCTGGCCGTCGCCAAGCTGCTGAAGGCCCTGGTCGACCGCGAGCAGCCGCAGCTGGTGCTGCTCGGCAAGCAGGCGATCGACGACGACTCGAACCAGACCGGCCAGATGCTTGCCGCCCTGTTGGGTTGGGCGCAGGGCACCTTCGCTTCCAAGCTGACCATCGACGGCGGCAAGGCCGAAGTGATCCGCGAAGTGGACGGCGGGTTGGAGACCATATCGGTGGTCATGCCGGCGATCGTCACCGTGGATCTGCGCCTCAACGAGCCGCGCTATGCCAGCCTGCCCAATATCATGAAGGCCAAGAAGAAGCCGATCGATACGCTGACTCCGGCGGATCTCGGCGTCGATACGGCGCCGCGCCTGGTCACCCTGAAGGTCGAAGAGCCGGCCAAGCGCAAGGGTGGCGTCAAGGTGGCGGATGTCGCCGAACTGGTGAGCAAGCTGAAGAACGAAGCGAAGGTCATCTGACATGAGCGTCCTGGTCATTGCCGAATACGATTCCCACGGCCTGCGCCCCGCGACGCTGAATGCCGTAACCGCCGCCACCCAGATCGGCGGCGACATCCATCTGCTGGTCGCCGGATCCGACGCCAAGGGCGCCGCCGAGACCTGCGCCAAGATTGCCGGCGTCGCCAAGGTCCTGCTGGTCGATGCGCCGATCTACGCGCATGGGATGGCCGAGCCGGTGTCCCTGCTGGTCAGCCAGTTGGGCAAGGCTTACGGGGCGATCCTGGTCGCCGCCACCACCTACGGCAAGAATATCGCCCCGCGTATCGCGGCGCTGCTGGACGTGGCGCAGATCTCGGAAATCGTGGCGGTCAACTCGGCCGACACCTTCGTCCGGCCGATCTATGCCGGCAACGCGCTTGCCACGGTGCAGAGCAAGGATCCGATCAAGGTGATCACCGTCCGCGGGACCGCCTTCGAGCCGGCCAAAGCCGAAGGCGGCAACGCCGCCATCGAGAGCGTGCCGGCGGCCAGCGATCCGGGCCTGTCGCAGTTCGTCAGCCAGCAGCTGTCGAAGTCCGAACGGCCGGAACTGACGGCCGCCCGGATCATCGTCTCGGGCGGACGCGGCATGGGCTCGGGCGAGAATTTCAGGTTGATCGAAGCGGTCGCCGACAAGCTCGGCGCCGCGGTTGGTGCCAGCCGGGCAGCCGTCGATGCGGGCTTCGTGCCGAACGATTTCCAGGTTGGGCAGACCGGCAAGATCGTCGCCCCCGATCTCTATATCGCCGTCGGCATCTCGGGTGCCATCCAGCATCTGGCCGGGATGAAGGACAGCAAGGTTATCGTCGCCATCAACAAAGACGAGGAAGCGCCCATTTTCCAGGTGGCTGACTACGGACTGGTCGCCGACCTATTCCAGGCTTTGCCTGAACTCGCATCGGAGTTGAGCAAGTGACACACCAAGGAACAGCCACCACGCGTGGGGACTCCAGCCACATCAAGATCATCGGCGTTGTCGGGGCCGGTCAGATGGGCAACGGCATCGCCCATGTCGCCGCCATGTCCGGCTTTACGGTGAAGCTGGTCGACATCAGCGAGGCGGCTTTGGCCAAGGGGATGGGTGCCATCGGCAAGAACCTGGATCGCCAGGTCAGCCGTGGCAAGATCACCGAGGCCGACAAGGCGGCGGCGCTGGCGCGCATCACCACGGGCTCGGACTACAAGCTGTTCGCCGATTGCGATCTGGTGGTCGAAGCGGCCACGGAAAATGAAGTGGTCAAGAAGCAGATCTTCTCGCAGGTCTGTCCGTTCCTGAAGCCGGAGGCCCTGCTGGCGTCGAATACGTCGTCGATCTCCATCACCCGTTTGGGCGCCGCCACCGACCGTCCCGGCCGCTTCATGGGCATGCATTTCATGAATCCGGTGCCGGTGATGGCGCTGGTCGAGCTGATCCGCGGCATCGCCACCGCCGAAGACACCTTCGCCATCGTGCGCGACCTGGTGGCGCGCATGGGCAAGATCTCGGTGAGCGCCGAGGACTTCCCGGCCTTCATCGTCAACCGCATCCTGCTGCCGATGATCAACGAGGCGGTCTACACCCTTTACGAGGGTGTCGGCTCGGTCGAGTCGATCGACAACGCCATGAAGCTGGGCGCCAACCACCCGATGGGCCCGCTCGAGCTGGCCGACTTCATCGGATTGGACGTCTGCCTGTCGATCATGCAGGTGCTCTACGAAGGCCTGGCCGACAGTAAGTACCGGCCCTGCCCGCTGCTGGTCAAATATGTCGAGGCCGGCTGGCTGGGTCGCAAGAGCGGCCGCGGCTTCTACGACTACTCCGGCGAAAAGCCGCTACCGACCCGCTGAACCAGCCCCGCGGCCGCGTGGCTGCATGGCAGTTTGCCTTGAAGAACACCCCACGTTCGGCTAGCACGTGGGGTGTTTTTCGTTGGTGAAGGACCTCCAGACTTGCATCGGCTGACCGGCGGCGCGACGCCCTATCTGTTCCTGATCGCCCTTTCCCTGGCTTTCTTCCTGCCGGGAATCGCCGCGGTCCCGCCCATCGACCGCGACGAAGCGCGCTTCGCCCAGGCCTCCCACCAGATGCTGGAGAGCGGCGACTTCGTCCGCATCCAGTTCCAAGATGAATCGCGGGCCAAGAAGCCGGTCGGCATCTATTGGATGCAGGCGGCCTCGGCCGAGTTGCTGCATGCCGAGACGGCCATCTGGGCCTATCGCCTGCCCTCGGTTCTGGGCGCCTTGGCGGCGGTATTGCTGACCTTCCAGTTCGGCCAGGCCTTGGTCGGGCGCCCCGCCGCCCTGATCGGCGCCGCCCTGCTGGCCAGCGCGTTGATCCTGGTCAGCGAGGCCCACCAGGCCAAGACCGATGCCGTCCTGCTGGCTTGCACGGTCGCGGCGCAAGGAGTTCTGGCCCGTCTCTACCAGTCCTCCAAGGGCGCCGCCGCGCGACCCGGCCAGGGCGCCATCCTGACCTTTTGGCTGGCGCAAGGACTGGGCATCCTGATCAAGGGACCGATCCTGCCGGTGATCAGCCTGCTGACTCTTGCCGCCCTGTGGATTGCCGACCGTCGTATCGGTTGGCTGCGCGGCATCCGTCCGATTGCCGGGCTGATCATCGTGGCTGCCATCGTCGGTCCTTGGATGGCCGCCGTCAGCACCGCCACCGAAGGCCAGTTCATCGGCCAGGCGGTGAAAAACGACCTTCTGCCCAAGCTGCTGGGGGCCCAGGAAAGCCATGGCGCACCGCCCGGTTATTTCCTGTTGTTGATGACCGCCACTTTGTGGCCGGCCTCGCTGTTCGTCCTGCCCGGCCTGGTCCGCGCCTGGCGCTCGCGCCAGGCCGCGGCGCTCCGCTTCTGCCTGGCCTGGATCGGGCCGGCCTGGATCATGTTCGAGGCGGTGCCGACCAAGCTGCCGCATTACGTCTTGCCGACCTATCCGGCCCTGGCCCTGCTGGCCGGCGTCGCCCTGGCCGCCGACGATGCCGTATTCCGGGCCGGGTGGACCAGGATCTTCGCGGTGATCTGGTGCCTGGTCGGCGTTGCGCTGGCGGCGGTGGCGGTGGCAGCCCCACTGGTGTTCGGCGCCGGCCTCAGCTGGCACTCGCTGCCGGCCGCCGCCGGTGCCCTGCTGGGCGGCGTCGCCCCGGCCTGGCTGTTGCGGCGGGGCCGCCTGCGGGCCGCCTGGGGCAGCGCCCTGATTGGCGCCGTGCTGGCCTATGGCGCCATCTATCAGCTGGTCCTGCCCGATCTCGACCGCCTGTGGCTCAGTCGCGACATCGCCCGGATTCTGCCCACCGGCACCCCGGTTGCGGCAGCCGGCTTCCATGAGCCGAGCCTGGTGTTCCTGATGGGCACCGACACCCGCCTGACCGATGGCGGCGGGGCTGCCCAGTTCCTGCTGAGCACGCCCGGCGCGGCGGCGGTGATCGAGAATTCCGCCCAGGCCGAGTTCGACGCCCGCCTGGCCGCCGCCGGCCGCCCGGCCCAATCGCTGGGCAGCGTCGACGGCCTCAATTACGCCCGCGGCAAGCCGGCCCATCTGCGCCTGTGGACGCTGGAGCAGCGACCGTAAAGCAACGGCCAGGCGACGCGCCCGATGGTTCGTCTGTAAGGAATTGTAACAATGAATGTAGGGACATTGCCCCGGAGCCAGGCCGGGTGATACACAATACACAGTCATTTTGTGTATTGAGGGTGTCGCCATGATGGGAAACCTGTCGGGTCCGAGTTCCAGCGCCACACCCGTGTCCGGGCTGCCGCAGACCATGGTCGATGTCATGCAGGGCGTGCTGTCCGGCAATTCGTCGACCTTCAGCGGCGTCATGCAGGGCATGCTGGACGCCATGGATGACCTGCTGGTCAGTCCGTCGGCGGCCACCAGCACCGGAACGGCAACGTTTCAGGCCATGGCCGACGCCATGCACACCGTTCTCACAGAAACGGCATCCGGATCGGCCTCGGCGGCGAGCCTGGTGCAAACCATGACCAGCGCCATGCACAATGTCATCTCGGGGGGCTCTTCGGGAATACTCGCCGACGTGATCGGCATGGGCCTGGGCATGATGACCGGAACGGCGCAAAACGCGCCTCCTTCCGGGGTCTCGCTGATGCTTTCCGCCGATGGCCATGTGCTGGCGGCGACCGTCGATCGGGCCCATTTGGGCATTTCTGCAAACGCCAGCGGATTCATGGTCACGCAAGCCGCCACCGGCCAGGCCGCCCAGATGATAAGTGGATTGGGGACCATCATGGCGACCGACGGACAGATTGCCACAGGCCTGGACACCACCTACGCCGACACCGCCTACGGTCTTTACCAAGCCGCGCTCGGCGGTCGGCCGGCCAATGCCGAAGGGCTGCAGTATTGGGCCAACGCGATCAAGCAGGGCATGCCTCTGCAGGCGGTGGCCGAGTCATTCATGCAAGCGAGCACGGCCCTCAGCGGCCAGATGACCGACACGCAGTTTCTCGACCAGATGTACCACAACCTGATCGGACAAAGCGGGGCGGCCGACGGCATGGCCTATTGGGCGAATGCCATGACCCATGGCCTCAGCCGGGATGTGGTTCTGCTCAGTTTCGCCAATGCCGCCGATAGCATGGCGACTGCCGCCGGGCATGCCGGCGCGACGGGGTATTGGCTTCTGTAAGCGGCAACTTCGTCGCCGAGTGCAATGGCCTGGTCAGCGGGACTGCGTGACCACGGCATGGGCGCCGCCATATTGGGTGACGCTGACGCCGGAGGTGTTGTTGCCGTACTGCCGCTCGGTCAGGTTGTTCCCCACCCCGATCTGCGTCGCCGACAGGGGATTGTGGTTGCCGATCTGGGTTTGGCTCAGGGTGTTGAGAGCGCCTTGCTGCACGGCCTGGGCGGAATTGCCGTCGCCGATCTGGGTTTGTTGCACCCCATAGCCGGACGGGCCGGCCCGGGACGGCGCCGTCAGCGTGGACTGATTATTGTTGCCGACCTGCACCGAAGTCGCCGTGTTGAGCCGGGCCAGGGCCGGCCCGTCTGGCGTCGGGATAACGCCAACCGCAGGCAGGTACGGCACGACCGTCCCTGGCCCGACCTGATCCAGATAGACCGCGGATTGGGCTTGGGCGAGGCTCGCCACCGTCAGGGTGGCGACGCAAAGGCAGCCTGCGGCCAGCCCTGTCATGGCATTGGTCATGGCTTCAACACCTGGCGTTTGCCGGCAGGTCGGGCGGGCACGATCCCCGCCTTTCCCCGATCAAAGGATAGCGACGCTTAATGCTGGTTGACGGTATGGCTGTTGCCGTTACCGGTCTGCACAATGCTGGTCGTATTGGCGGCAGTGTTGCTCAACTGCATCATCTTGGCGTAGTTGCTGTCGCCCGACTGAGTGATGACGGAGGCGTTGGTGTTGGCATAGCTCACCTGGGTCACATCGGCTCTGTCGCCGTTACCCGTCTGGTTGATGGTCGAGCTATTGGAGAAGGCCGTGCCACTCTGTGTCACATAGGCGGCATTATTGGCCCCATTCTGGGCAGTAGTAGCCGTATTGGTGACGTTATTCGTGCCGTTCTGATAAATGTTGCCATAGTTTCCTGAAGAATTTGGATTGAGTATCCCCTGGGACAGGGTAGCGGTGTTTTTGCCGCTGCTGCTTCCCACCTGTTCGATGTCGCCGCTGTTCGACCCGAAAGAATTGACGGTGGCAGTGTCGCTCGCCCAGGCGGCGCCCGAGAGCAGAAGCAGCGCGGAAACAGCGCTCAAAAATGTCTTCATGGTCGATGTCCTATCCATGGTTGCGGTGTGGTCGGGAGAGACTTGGACGGGGATGCCGAAGACGGCCTTGCCGATCGGCCGGCAATGAACACGCGTCATCGAGGCGCTCCTTCGGCTGAATTGGTGGCCGGAGCCGTGGCGGGGGCGGCGCGCCCCGCCGTCCGGTCGGCGGCTTCTATGGCGCCCTGGTCGGCGAGCCAGCGGTTGACGAAGGCGGTGCCGGCGGCGGCGTCGGCGAACGACCAGCCGCTCTTACGGGCGCCCTGGACCACCAAGGCGACGACGGCTTCCTCGATGGCCTGACGCAAGGCGACCAGTGCAGGTTCATTGGAGGTGAACCCGGTCTCGATCTGCAGCAGCTTCTGATAGGCGACGAACTTGAAGATGCTGCCTTGCAGGCCGTAGGAGATGATCTTCTTTTTGACCATCACCGAGTTCAGCACTTCGCCGGTCTGGGTGCTGACGGCCCGAAGATAAACGGTGACGGTGTCCTCGCGGTACTGGCTGTCGGCGCCGATCCCCAGATAGCTGGCCCCCAGGCCGCCGGTGGTGGTGTCGGTGTCGTAGCCGATCACGCCGCCTTCCAGCAACAGCCCCGCATAGAGCATCGGTGGCAGCGGGGGCAATTGCTTGCCTTCCGGCGTGGTATAGTTCTGCCGCTGCTCCCGCACGATCTGCCGTTCGGTGACCAGGTTGTTGAGGCGCTCGCGCTCGACCACGGTAAACCAGCGCCCCTGGCCGGCATCCTGGAGTGCCTTGATCAGCACCGAGGTTGCCCCTTGGGTGACGGCGTGGGAGTACGAGGCAACGGTATCCGTCGCCTTGAATTGACCGGTCTGGTCCTGATAGCCGTACACCGCAACCACTAGGGGTTTCGCTGGCGGCGGCAAACTGTCCAGCTCCTGGTGGGTGCCGGTCACCTCGAACGCGGTGGGTGGGGGCGACATGACCGTGGCGCATCCGGGCAAAACCAGCAGCAGCAGCGCAACGGCGCTCCGCCATTGTCTCGTCAATTTGGTCATTTCGTGGCGGCCGGGATCAGGGCCGCGGACGGCGCCACCTGGACCAGCGGCACCTGCACTTGCGTGGTCTGACCGGTCGCGCTGTCGAGGATCGAGATATTTACGTCGGACAAGCTGCGGTTGAAGCTGATGGTTTGCGTACCATAGGTGAAGGTGCCGCTGGGGGATGTCCCGGTCGATGTTGAAATTGGAGGGCAGGCGTTGCTCACCTTGAGCCTGTAGGCTCGGGGTGTCGAATCCGCAAAGGAGAGCAACGCCATGAAGAAATCTACCACATTGGCCGCCGTCGTTCCGGCGAC
>CAIOJO010000243.1 GCA_903858635.1 uncultured Telmatospirillum sp.
GTACATGGCCGTCTCCGCAGGAAAATCTGCGAGACTGCGCCCACAACCAGTTCAAGTCGACACCGACCATTTTCGGCCGGAAACCCGCGCAATCCGTGGCTTTCAGAGCTTTGTTCCTTCAGTTAACCGGACAGCAGTGAATGCCACGATCTTGATCACGCCACATCGCCTGTTCCATATGACGGCGCTGTTCGGGTATTTGTGGGTTCCCTTCCTCTTTAGCATCGGCCGGCTGAAAGATCCGTTCTTCCGCGCCGCCGCCGGACTGTTCCCGCTGGTGTTCGGGCTGATGTTCATCGTGGGGAATATCGATGAATTCAGGATCTATACCGAACTCGTGCCGATCCTTCTCCTGTCGGTAGCGCTGTTCGTCTTGCCGCCGGAACACAACGCTTCAGCCGTTCCGGATCTTTGAACGTCAGCAACCGGAAGGGTCCAATGCCGTCCATCGTCACCGTCGAGGATCCGGCGGATCCGCGCATCGCCGCCTATCGCGACATCCGCGAACGCGATCTGGTCGGGCGTGACGGCTGTTTCATCGCCGAAGGCAAGGTGGTGCTGCAACTGCTGCTCGGCTCGGCCCGGCACCGGCCGCTGTCGTTGTTGCTGGCGGCCAAGCGGGTGGCCGGCCTGGCTCCGCTGCTGGCCGGGCTGTCCGACGCGGTACCGGTCTATTGCGCCAGTCAGGCGGTTCTCGATGGGGTGGCCGGATTCGCCCTCCATCGGGGCATCCTGGCCCTCGGCCAGCGGGCGCCGCTGCCGGTGGCGGACCAGTTGCTTGGCCAGGTCGGGCGGCGCGCCCTGGTGGTGATGCTGTTCGGCATCGCCAATCACGACAATATGGGAGGGTTGTTCCGCAATGCCGCGGCCTTCGGGGCCGATGCGGTGATCCTCGACACCGATTGCTGCGACCCGCTCTACCGCAAGGCCATCCGGGTTTCGGTGGGCGCCTCGCTGGTGGTGCCGTTCGCCCGGCTCGACCCTGCCGTCGATGCGCTGGACTTGCTGGCCGCCCACCGGTTCTCGCCGATCGCCTTGAGCCCGAGCGGCGCCTCGGCGCTACGCGACTTGCGCCGTCCCGAGCGGGTCGCCGTCCTGTTGGGGGCGGAAGGGCCGGGCCTTCCTGCTTCGCTTCTGGCGCGGGCGCAAAGCGTGCGGATCCCGATGGCCGCCGGCTTCGATTCGCTCAACGTGGCCACCGCCAGCGGCATCGTGCTGCATCATCTGGCATCGCAGCTGGATGAGCCGGCCTGACCGCCAGTCAGGGGGCGCTCAGGCGGCGGCGCCCTGCTGGATGGCGACAAACTGGTCATAGGCCTCGACGGCCTGGGCTCCGTAGATGACCGAGGGACCGCCGCCCATATAGATGGCCATGCCGACCGCCTCGAGGACTTCGGCGCGGGTGGCGCCGTGCTTCAAGGCGGCCCGCGCGTGGAACGCCAGGCAACCGTCGCAGCGGGCGGCGACCCCGAGGGCCAGGGCGATCAATTCCTTGGTCTTGATCTCGAGGGCGTCGTTCTTCGACACCGCCGCATCCATCTGCGAGAAGGCTTTCATCACCTCGGGAATGCTGCTGCGCAGCTGGGCGATGGCGGCGCCGAGGTCGCCGCCGATCTTGGACCAATCCTTAACCATTGACGTCATTCTCCCCTGTCAGTTGGCGGTTACCGGGCCGCCGGCCTTGGCCCAGGCCTTGAGGCCACCGCGCAGCCGATTGATCTCGCCGGTGAAACCGCTTTGCACCATCTGTGCGGCGGCGGGGCCGCAGCGCATGCCCGACTGGCAGTGGAAGATCAGCTTCTTGCCCGGGGCGACCGGGACGCGGCCCGGATCAAAACTGGATAGGGAAATCAACACCGAGCCGGGAATGTGGCCGGCGCCATATTCGGCCGCCTCCCGCACGTCGACGATCACCGCTTCGCCCCGGTTGAACCAATTCACCGCCGTCGCCGGTTCGATCAGCCGCACCTGGGATGCTGCCCGCGGTTCCATCGGGAAGGCTGAACCGGGCTTGGCGCCCAGGGCCTTGAGGACGATGGCCAGGGGACAAAAGCCGGTGAACGCCGCCTGCAACATGTTGAGGCCGACGAAGCCGGTCAGCAGCAGCCAATAGGGGGAAACGGCCCAGGCCAGCCCGACGCTGACCAGCACCACGGTTCCGGCGAAGGCGAGGACGATTCGATCGATATTCATCTTATTGCTCCGGGCGGCGCAACGGCGGCCGCGGACAATACATTAGCGTTATTGAATATAATTTTCAACCGGCCCGATCCCCTGCTTGGACCCGATCGGGCTCGCCCCCAAAATACAGGCCGCAGACCGGCGCAGTGGCCCTCGCCCGCGGAACGGGCGAGGGCCTGTCGACTATTCGTGGTGGTCGTAGCCTTCGAGCGGCTGCGGCGCCGGTTGACCGCCGCGCGGCCGGGCGATGATCACCGCCTTTTCCAGATCCGGCTCGGAGCACAGGCCCAGGGTGACCGGGTTGCGCGGCTTGATGTTGACCGCGTTCCAGTGGCTGCGGTCGCGCACCTTGGCGATGGTGTCCTTGGTGGTGCCGATCAGCTTGCACAGCTGGGCATCAGACAATTCGGGGTGGTGCTTCAGCAGCCAGGCGATGGCGTCCGGCTTGTCCTGACGCTTGGAGACCGGCGTGTAGCGCGCCCCCTTGGCCTTGCCATGGGTTAGCTCGGGCATGGTCGACAGGCGCAGATGCGCATCCTCGTCCTTCTCGCAGCGCTCGATCTCTTCGCGCGTGAGTTGGCCGTTGGCCACGGGATCGAGCCCGACGATGCCGATGGCGACCTCGCCGTCGGCGATGGCCTGCACCTCAAGGGCATGGATGCCGCAGAACTCCGCGATCTGTTCGAACGACAGGGTGGAGTTCTCTACGAGCCAAACGGCAGTCGCCTTGGGCATGAGCGGCAAGGCCATGTGTCCTCCTTCTGGTTTGCTCTGGACGTGTTGTCGACCGGGGTAGGTCTGGGCCGGTTCGCCGCCGGTGCGGGTGGCCCTCACCCGCATATATACTGTCCGTGTCCCGCCCGGTCAAATCGCCTGACCGATATTTACCGAGAGAATGATCTTACCGATATGGGCGCTGCTTTCCATCAGGCAATGGGCCTTGGCCGCCTCGGTCAGGGGGAAGGTGGCGGCGATCAGCGGGGCCACCCGGCCGGCGTCGAGCAACGGCCACACCTTGGCCGCCAGATCGCTGGCGATGGCCGCCTTGTTGGCCACCGATTGCGGGCGCAGCGTCGACCCGGTCAGGGTGAGGCGCTTCAGCATCACCGGCAGGAAATTCATTTCCGCCCTGGGGCCCCTGAGGAAGGCGATGCTGACATGCCGGCCGTCGGCGGCCAGGCTGCGGATGTTGCGGGGCAGATAGTCGCCGCCCACCATGTCGAGGATGACGTCGACGCCACGGCCACCGGTTTCGGCCAGGATCACCTCGGCAAAGTCCTCGTTCTTGTAGTCGATCGCGCGGTCGGCCCCGAGGGTACGGCAGGCCTGGCATTTCTCCGCGTTGCCGGCGGTGGTGAAGACCTTGGCCCCGAAGGCTTTGGCCAATTGGATCGCCGCGGTGCCGATGCCGCTCGACCCGCCATGCACCAGGAAGCTCTCGCCCGGCTGCAGGCGGGCCCGCTGGAAGACGTTGTGCCAGACGGTGAAGAAGGTTTCCGGCAGGGCGGCGGCGCGCACCGCGTCGTAACCCCGGGGGAAGGGCAGGCACAGCGGCGCCGCGGCGACGCAATACTGGGCATAGCCGCCGCCGCTGACCAGGGCGCAAACCGATTGCCCGATGGCCAGGCCGGTCACGCCTTCGCCCAAGGCGGCGATCCGCCCGGCCACTTCCAGCCCGGGGATGTCCGAGGCGCCGGCCGGCGGCGGGTAGCCGCCCTGACGCTGCAGGACGTCCGGCCGATTGACCCCGGCCGCCGCCACTTCGATCAGCACCTCGCCGGTGCCCGGCTCGGCCAGCGGCCGCTGGCCGGGCAGCATGCCTTCGACCGGGCCGGGCTGGCGGATTTCGATGCAGGTCATGGTGGTCGGCAGCGCCATTGTCCATCCTCCAAATTTCGGCCTCAGTCTGTTAAGTTCGGTGCATCAAGGCAAGGGGCAAGGCAGAGACAAAGCATGGACCCGGAAGAGCTGGAACCGAAGAAGACCAAGACCGCACCCCGCAATCTCGAACCGTTGTCGGTGGCCGAGCTGGAAAGCTATATCGGTGAACTCGAAGTCGAGATCGCCCGGGCGCGCTCGGCCATCGCCGCCAAGCGCAACCAGCGGGCCGGTGCCGAATCCCTGTTCCGGCGCTAGATGACACTGGCTCGAGCGATGGTGTTGGCCGCCCTGTTCAGCCTGGCGGCCGGACGGGTCGAGGCGGCCGGCCTGAAGAAGGGCTTCGCCATGTGCCGCGACGAACGGACGCTGCATCGCCTGATCGCCGCCTCGGTGGCCAAGGACGAAGCGAGCTTCGGCGCCTTGATGCGCGGGGCCTGCCGGCCGGTTCGCGGCGACGAGCGAATCCGCGTGGCGGCGCGCGGCAAGGCGGTGGCCAGGCTGGCCGTCAACGGGCGGCGCGGCAGCTGGTGGACGGTGGTGGAGGCTTTGAAGTGAGCGTGGCGGTACCGGTACGGGCGGATTTCCCCTTTTTCACCACCATTCAGACGCGCTTTTCCGACAACGACACCTTCGGCCACCTGAACAACGTCCTCTACAACCGTTTCTTCGAGGCGGTGGTGGTGGCGTTCTATCGCGAATGCACCCCGGTGGATTTCGATACCAGCCCGATCCACCCCTATGTGGTCGAGATGGAGTGCCTCGCCTTCGGCTTGCAATGCAGGGGCCTGCCACAAAAGCACAGGGGCCCTTGCCGGGCCCCTGCCGCAACGCCGCCGCTCAGGCGGCCTTGTTCTCGATCACCTTGGCCTGCGGCGCAGCCTTCGTTGCCACCGTGATCTTGCGGGGTTTCATCGCCTCCGGCACCTCGCGGGCCAGGTCGACATGAAGCAGGCCGTTCACCAGGCTGGCCCCGGCCACCTTGATATAGTCGGCCAACTCGAAGCGGCGCTCGAACGACCGGCCGGCGATTCCATGATGCAGGAACTGCGTCGCCTCGTCGTCCTTATGGGCGCGACCGGTGATCACCAGGGTATGGTTCTGCGCGGTCAGTTCGAGATCCTCTTCCGCGAAGCCGGCCACCGCCATGCTGATGCGGTAGTTGTCTTCGCCAAGCTTCTCGATGTTGTAGGGCGGATAGGAAACCGCCTGCTCATCGACCCGCGAGGCGGTATCAAGCATGCGGGCGAGATGATCGAAACCGACGGTAGAACGGAACAGGGGGGAAAGATCGAATGTACGCATGGTTACATCCTCCATTGAGCAATGCGACCCGGCGGGCGGAAATCGCCCGCCGCTCTTGCGCGGCCCCAAACGAGGCGACCGCACACCCTTGATTTAAGCCGGCCGGCCGACCGGTCAAGCCCATTTCGAGCCGATTCCGTGAACCTTTTGATGCGGCTGACTCGCCGAACGAGCGGGCTGGCCAGCATTGACATCGGAGCTTGCAACGCTCAGGTAGACAAATGAGCATCACCGGCTCACTCTGATTCCCGAGCGGGAGAGATGGCATGGGCCCCCATCCAGTTGTGTTCACGCGGACCTATGACGAGACGCTCGATATGATCGTCGAAGCGCGGAATTACATGGCCTATGTCGAGCCGCGGGAGCGTCGCTACAGCGGTGGCATGCCGGATCTGCGATTCAGTTGCGAAGCCTTGCGGGTGACCTCTCGGTTAACCCAGGTGATGGCTTGGCTGATGCTGCAACGGGCCGTGGTCTGTGGCGAGATCACCCCCGAGGAAGCCTGCGACGAATGCAATCGCCTGGCCGGGCGCGAGGTTTGCCTCGACACCGCGGCGATCGGCGACACCACCCTGCCGGCCGGCCTGCGCAGCCTGCTGGACCGCAGCTACCGGCTGTACCAGCGGGTCTCGCGGCTGGAGGAGATGGTGCTGACCCGGGTCTTGCACTGATCGGAGCGGATCGCCGGCGATCGCCGGCGTTACCGTTGGCTCAGGAAAACCACAGCCCGGCGACGCGGTGGGCGCTGATGATGCGCGCGTCGTTGAGGGGAACCGGCTCGCCCTCGGGCACCGGTAGGGCGACCAGGGCGACGGCGCGCCGTTCGATGGCGGCCAGGAAGGCCAGATCCTCGCCCAGCCGGATCATCGCCAGGTCGCCCGGACGCGGCGGCAGCATCGGGTGCACATAGACCAGGGCGCCCACCGGGATACGCGGCTCCAGGCTGGTATCGGGCATGTAGAAGGCATAGGCGCCGGCCAGATGGGCCATCTGCGGCGGCGCTTCGACCGTCAGGTTGGTCGGTTCGGGCAGCAATACGGTGCGCCCGTCGTGGCGGCGCGCCTGCATCACCGGCAGCATGGCCTGGCCGTTGCCGCGGCCGTTGGGCAGGTCGCCCAGCACTTCCCGCACCGTTTCCTTGTCCATCAGCTCTTCCGGCGCGACCTTCAGGGCCTTGGCCAGCACCACCAGATGGTCGGCCCTGACGCGGCGGCTGCCGCTTTCCAGCTTGCTGATCTCGGAACGGCTCAGGCCGACGGCTTCGCCCAGTTCGGCCAAAGACATGCGACGGCGATTGCGCCATTCGCGGATGCGGTTGGCGGCTTCGGTGGTGGTCATCGGGTTGGTTCTGCCGGCAGCATTAAAATAGTGGGGCCTTGCGGCCCTTCCAGTCCTGTCGATCGACGCGCTTCGACCAATCGGCGAGCTTAGCTCTTTGCCCCAGTTCGTCAAGCAAGCCCTCGCATTTCCGTTGCCCTGACCACAGCTGCGGGCGGAGTGTTGACGAAGATCTCCAAAACGGATACAAAAAGGTGAGGCGCAGCTCGAGGGGGTGTTATGGATATCAAGCGAACGACGATCCTGGTGGGGTCCGTTGCCTTCCTGTTGTTGGCGGCAAGCGATATGGTCGTGGCGCAGCAAGCCAATAGTCAAGTCTTTGCCAGTGTGCAGTCAAAGACATCGGACATCTTCACCAATGTGCGAAACATTCTGATGGTGGTCGGCGCCATCGGTGTTCTCGGCCTGGCGACGATGGCCTTTTTCGGCAAGTTCAAGTGGAGTTGGGCGGTCAGTCTGCTCGGCGGACTCGCTCTCATCGCGTTTGTCAGCCAGATTATTACCTATTTTGGTCTTACGGCTCCGCCAGTCAGTCAGTGATCTTGGGGTATTCGGGAGATGAGGACAATGGTACTGCGCGTTGTTGCCGAGCCGCCGCAGATATTTTGGGCGCCAGTGCTGCCGGCTGCAGGAAATGTCCTTATTAATATATCAATAATGCTGTTTGCTATCATGTATACCAACGTAAATCCTCTTCCATTTTTTATGTCAATGGCCATCGGCCACGCCTTTCTGGTCGGCTGGGCGGTTCGCGATCCGCATCTCTCCAACCTGATTGTCGCCTGGATGGAAACGCGGCGGAAAACAGTCAACCTCGTCGCCGCGAAGGGCAACAAGTATGTCGCTTGAGCCGACGAGCACGGTGCAGTTGGCGCAGGGCATGGTGGATGTCCTGGTCGCGCAGGCGTCGCCGCTCAGGATGGGCGTCAGCGCATTGGGAATGTTGGTCGGGGGGGCAGCGTTTACCGCGCTCACCGTTCCGGGCGTGGCCCGTATCGTAATGCCACCACCACGGGAGACTCGGCTTGCCGATCATCTGCCGTTCGACCGCCTGCTGCCGGACCAGCGAACGCTGGTCTGCCGCGACGGCACGCTCGTTCAGTGCGTCACGGTGGAAGGCCGCGACATCATGTTTCTCAGTGCGCGAGAGCGGGACGCCCTGTTTCGCGTTCGCAAGAGTTGGCTGGACGCGATCGCCGAACTGGGGGTGTCGTCCCGCATCATGTTGATCCGAGAGCGTGTGGCCATTCACCGCGATGACGACTTCGACAGTCCGCTCCTGCATGAACTGGCCAGTTCATGGAATCGCTCGTTCCAGACCTCGTTCCAAAATCGGCAAACCATCGCGCTGTCCATTCCCGGCAAGGCTCGCTCGGCGCCCAGCCGCCTATCGGAAGCGGTCGACGCCACCCTGCAGATCCTCGATCCCTATCATCCCAAGGTCATGGTGCAGCCGGTGCAACCGGCCGCGGGGACGGGCCACGACCATCTTCTGGCCTTCTGGGCAAGGTTGGCCAGCCCGATCTCGCGTCCCATACCTTTGGCCGGCGGCGGAGATGTGGCGGAAGTGATTGCCACCGACACCATCGAATTTGCCGGGGAACAGGGACTGATTCAATTCCGACGCGGAACCGAGGAGATGTTCGCCGCGGCAGTCGGCATTCGACGGTTTGGCGATTATGTCGACGAACAAATGATTGCTGATTTTTCCGGTCTGGACGGTGAATTCGTCCTGTTGAATCTTGTCGAGCCCTGGGGAAAGACCGCGGCGGCACTGAAGATCGCTCAGGAAAACCGTATGAGCATGGTGACTCGTTTCAGTCCAGCCGCCGCAGAACAATACGACGCCGCCATGCAGATTATCGAGGGGCTGGACGAGACGCGGTCGGCGTTGGCCAATTACGGTTTGACCTTGTTCCTGTTCGGCAAATCACCGGCCGAGATCGCCGTCCTCGACTCGGACGTGCGAAAGATCTGTGCGACCTATGGCGCCGCCTCGGTGCGCGAAGGGGCTGCCGCTCAGGCGAGTTGGTTCTCGCAATTTCCCAGCTATGGCAGCTGGCCGCGCAGCTACCGCTTCTTCTCGTCGAACATCGCCTGCAACGTCACCCTCGACCGGCCGCCGCCCGGCCTGCCATCGAGCGACTGGGGAGATGGCCCATTGGCGATGTTCCGCACCATCGGCGGGACGACCTATTCCTTTCAGCTCCACGTTTCCGAGGAAAGGGATGCCGTGGCGCATGCGGTATGCATCGGGCCGACCGGAAGCGGCAAGACCACGGTCATGAGTTTCCTTGCCGGCATGGCTCTGCGACATCCGAAACTGCGGGCCTTCATCTTCGATCGCTATCAGGGCGCTTACGTTTTCACCACGGCCAGCGGTGGTCGCTACATCGATCTGACGACCGGTGAGACGGCCTTGGGGGCCTGCAGTCTGAATCCCTTCCAATGCACGGATACTCCCGAGAACCGCGCGTTCCTGCGTCTGTGGCTGCGCGCCATCTCGGGATGCGAGGACGCCGATTCACTCGAGGAAATCGGCTTGGCCGTGCAATCGCTGTTCGACAGCGAGCTTCCGGTCGAGAGCCGGTCTCTGGCGACTCTATTCGATGCCTGCTTCAGCGCCAACGGCGTGGTCAAGCGGCAACTGCTGAAATGGGTGGATCCGGCCTATTACGGCAAGATGTTCAACGCCGTGCGCGATACCTTGGACGTTCGCGAAAGTCGACTCGTCGCCTTCGATATGACCGAAGTCTTCAAGGATGAACTGTTGGCCCAGGCGACCATCTCGTACCTGATGCACCGCATTCAGGCCACCATTGCACTGCTGTCCGGTTAACTGAAGGAACAAAGCTCTGAAAGCCACGGATTGCGCGGGTTTCCGGCCGAAAATGGTCGGTGTCGACTTGAACTGGTTGTGGGCGCAGTCTCGCAGATTTTCCTGCGGAGACGGCCA
>CAIOJO010000244.1 GCA_903858635.1 uncultured Telmatospirillum sp.
TGCCTGGACCAAAGACCCCGACAAAATCATCGCCGCCGTCAAACGAGGGCACCAAGTGTTAGATTCTATCCACTAGCTCGAACTGTCGACGATCGTCACCAGTTCGTCGACCGAGTCGCAAGGAACCGTCCCCTCGTCGTCGGCCGGCAAGAAGCGGATCCGCAGATGGCGTGCATGCGGTTCTTCCTTCACGATCTCCCGCTCCAATTCCTTCGTCAGGGCGTGACATCGTTCAATCGTCATCAGGCGAGGAATGGACAATTGCAGATCGACTTCCCAGGTTTCGCCCATGCGTCGGCCCCGTAAATCGACAATGACGAGTTCTGGGTGGCGTTCAATAAGCCGGCGGCGCAGTCCCTCGATCTGATGCAGGTGGACACCGCCATCCATCAACCCATGGATACTGTCCCAGGCGATCAGCGCGCCGATTCGCAGCACCAAGAATGACACCAGGATCGCCGCCAGGTGATCTGCCGAGGTCCAGCCGAGGATCGACAGCACGATACCGGCCAGAACCGCGAGCGACGAATAGACGTCGCCCCGATTGTCGGCCGCCGCGGCGAGGATGGCTGGGCTGTTGACATGCTCTCCGACGCAACTCAGGTATCGATGCATCAGCTCGGCGGTGCCGGCGGAAATCAGGGCACCAAATATTGCCCAGAATTGCGGCGTTTGCACATGCCCAAAGCCCAGATGACTAATGTTCTGCCACAGCATCGCCAGGGCGCCGACCATCAGGCTGACGCCGATGAAATTGGCCGACAGGAACTGAGCCTTTCCATAACCGTAGGGAAACTTCGAACTGGCGGGACGGCCCGAGATTTTCACACTGGCGAGATTGACCCCCTTCGTCAGAAAATCGCCGAAGGAATGAAGGGAATGGGCCTGAAGCGCCATGCTGCCGGTGAGCACGCCCAGGATCGTCTTGAACACCGCCAACGCCAGGGCGGTGCACAAATCCAACCAAGCCGCGCGATCGCGGCAGTCCTGGCATCGGCTCAAACGCATTCCTAAATCGGTCCCCCCTGTCCCACCGCACTGCGCTAAAGTACATGACCGGCGCAACGAAGCAACCAACGATCGGCTGTCACTCGGGATTCCCCCCAGCCGCCGGCATCGGCACCAGCATGGGCAGGGCGCGGGGCAGAACGTCGAAGCGAAACGGGCCGTCCATCTTTTCGGCATCGCCGTCGATCGACAGGGTTTGTTGCCGCCGAACGGTATGGATCTCCACCCAGGGCAGCGCCCCGGAAACCAGCCCCTCATTGCTCGACCACCGCCCCATGGCCGCTTGCAGGCCCAGCACCGCCAGGTCAAGCGGTCCGCTGCCGCGCCCCACATAGACCCCCAAAGCGCCTCCGTCCATCACCCTGCGTTGCAACAGCAGCGGGTCGGAATCCTCGCACAGATTGTTCGAAATCATCAGAAACGTCGTGGCGATCCTTGCCCGGCCACGCGGACCACGCAGCTCGCCCTCGACCAACGGATAGTGTCGGGCCACCCCGGCCAGCCCCGCCACCACCGCGCCCAGAATGTCGCCCCCCTTGTGGCGGGCTTTGTCCCGTTCGCGATTGAACTCGGCAAAGGCGCCGAAACAGGCGCGAATCAGGAACATGCGGTGATTGACCCGGGCCAGGTCAATATCGATGCGCACACCGTTGCCCAGCGCCGCCGCCGCGATTTCCAAGTCGAACGGCACGCCCAACTGGCGCGCCATGTAGTTCATGCTTCCCAAAGGCAGCACGCCCAGCAGCTTGCCGGTGCCGACCACATGCTTCAACGAACGCGACAGCGAGCCGTCGCCGCCGCAGATGACAACCGCCTGAACCCGGGGATCGTGGCAGGCCGCCCGCACCGCACGTCCGACATCCTTGCCATCGGCAACCACGATATCGACTTCGTGGCCGAACGATTTCCACACGGCCGAGAGCCGTCTTGCCACCAAATGCGGCGAAGATGAAGCCGCTGTGCCCGCCTTGGTATTGATGATCGCAGCGATGCGCATCTGTAGTAGCGCCTTTCGCGTCAAACGGACCCCTACAGCTGCCACTTCATCCCGGTCCCGTGCTCGATGGGAACCTTGACCACGATGTCGTGACATTTGATGCAGCGCCCGGCCGGCGGATGCGGCTGGCGCGAGGTCGGCAATATAGGGGGGCCCAATTTGCGCACCCTTGATAGGCTCTCCAGAACAGCCCCGACCGGAGTCTTGAACTGCGACCCGGCCGGCGGGCCGTCGGCCAACAGATGACAGTGAATACAATCACCGACATAGGGATGGGGCATGCCGGATCCTGGCGCGATCGGCGGAATATGGCGAATCGTCATCAATCGGTAGCGGGGGGGCGGCGCCAGGGCCCGTTCGAGAGGCGACAGGATGGATGGCTCCATCGGCAGCGGCAACCGGCCCATCAAGAGCCCCTCGGCCCGCCGCGGCGAGGTGGCGGCGCCGATGCCACTCGGCAAGTTGTTGCCGGCGCTCAGGTACAACCCCAGCCCGATCAACGCGAGCAGCGCGATCGTTGCCAAGGTCATCCAGCGCCGGCGGCCGAGTGGCGCACCCATGCTCACACTCCCTTTGCGCGCCCGCTGGCTAGCCCGCATTCATCCACAGCGCCAGCCCCTCATCATCGCGCAGATTGCAAGTCTGCCCCCCCACCACCAGAGTCTTGGCGTATAGCCCGGCATTCGGCTGCGCCATATCAAACTGGAAGCCGGTTCCGTTGACCCGGACATTGTTCAAGGAGGGACACCCGATCTGAGTCAGGTAGGACTGCGGCGCCACCGACACCTCGCGCACAGCGCCGGTGCCGTCGTCGATCCAGATGTGAACCTGTCCCCACCCCATGTCGTTGCCGATGCTGGCAATCTGGGTGATGCGCCCGCCGAATTGCATGAGCCTGGGCCGGGTGAAGGGCGTCAAACCTGGCAGGGCCGCCGTGACCGCCGCAGCCGGCGCCGGCGGCATTCCGACGGCCGAGGTGCCGCTGCCCGCGGCCGAACCGACGCGGTCCGACAACAGCGCGGTGACCACAAGGACAAGGATGAGGACGCCACCGACCGCAAGAATAGCCTGCCCAGAAACTATGCCGATAGCGGCACGAAGGCGCTCTCCCAGGTCTTGCGGTCTGAAGGTCATGGCGTCCTCGCCCTCAGCTTCGGGCCGGCACTGCGGCGGCCGGCGCCGGGCTGACAAAGAGTCGGATATCGCGGGCGTGCGGAATTTCCTCCTGGATGCGAGCCCGCACCGCCTCGGCGACCGCGTCACCCTCTCGGACCGTCAGGCTGGGACTGACCCGCAAGCCGACGTCGACATGCACGTCCTCGCCGACATGGCGGCCGCGCAGAAAATAGACGCTATGGACCTTTGGCGTGTCGACGCTGACCTGCCAGGCGGTCTGCAGCAATTCGACGTCGACCGAGCTGTCCATCAGCCCATGGACCGCCTTGCCGATCAATTCGATCCCAATCCGGCCAACCAGCGCCGAAACACCGATCGCCGCAATGGTATCGGCGATCGGGAAGCCGAGCAGCGAAGCCAACACCCCAACCAGCACGGCCAATGAAGACAGGGCATCGGAGCGATTATCCCAGGCATTAGCGATGATCGCCGGACTGTTGTTTTCATTGCCGACGCAAATCTGATAGCGATACATCAGCTCGTTGACGATGACGGTCACGCCCGCCCCCAAGGCGGCGAAGATACTGGGCGCCACGAAGTTGCCGGACAGGATCTTCATCACGGAACCGTACATCAGGCCGCTGGCACCGAGCAGTAGCAGGGTGCCGACGATAGCCGAGGAGATGTACTGGATATTGCCGTAGCCGAATGGATACTTCTCGTCGGCCGGCTTAGACGAAATCTTGACACTGAGCTGGGTGACGCCGCTGGCAACGACATCGGCGCCGGAGTGCAGTGAATCCGCCACCAGAGCGACGCTGCCGCTCATCAGGCCAAGCGTCCCCTTGAAAACCGTCATGCAGATATCCGCGCCGAATGCCCACCAAACGACCTCTTCGCGGCAATCTCTACAGTTCTCGAACTTCATCGGCTCATGTATTCCAGAAGGTTGGAACCCAGGATGCGGTAATTCCCATCCATTTTCTTTGCCTTGATCTTCTCGGCCCGGATCAGAGCGAGCACGTCGAGGCGCTCGATGCCCAGCAGCCGAGCCGCCTCTTCGCTACCGTAGATCCGATGGGGCTGCACTTGGTCAGAAAACACCCGATCCACCAGCGCCATTGTCCCTTGAGCGAACCACACCAAGGCACTTCCCTTGAGAACTGTTTCCCAGATCATCGGACCGTCTCCTGAACCTTGGCGAGCGGCAGCAACTGCTGGAACAGTTCCGGCGTAATCACCGGCGTGTCTCCATCCGGCTTATCATGGAAATAATCCATCCTTTTAAAGCCAGTGAGCATCGCCAGGTAGTCCCACGGCCACTTGGTGATCTGGGCGTTATAGACCGCCGATATATCATCGTAATCCTGCCGCCTCTTGGCGATGCGGTCTTCCGCCTCGACCAGAGACGTCATCATATGCTTGTACGTTTCGACTGATTGGATATTCGGATACTGCTCGACAACGGCCATTAGGCGCCCCAGCGCGGCACCGAATCCACCATCGGCCCCCAGCAACTTGCCGACCCCGCCCTGCTTCACCAATTGATCGAGGGCAGAGGCCACTTCGCCACCGCGGCCCACCTCCAACGCTTCGCTCCGCTTGTCGGCAGCATGCGAGAACACCGAATGCTCGAGGGCGGCATGGTTGAGCGTCAACTTCACCAAATTGCCGAACAGATTGTCGCGGCGCTGGATCTCCACCTCGTAATTGGCCCGCTTGGCCAGAGCGTCCTCAAACATGGTGACGAATACATTGTATTGCATCAACAGAGTGGCGAGGAAGGCGACGACCGACAGCACCGAGATCACGAACATCACTTGGACGGCCGGCAGCGCAACCCGTCGGGGTTTTGCCTCGACAACATACAGATTGGCGAGCAATTCCTCGGACGTCTTAACCCGCCGCAACGAGCCAGTTTGCCCCTGATCTGCCACCCGGGCCCCCGCGTCGCTTACAGCCATGCCTGCCTCGCCATTCCGGTAATCATGATGCTCTTAAGCCTTCGCTGGGCGCCTTCAGGCGCCCCGTCCTTCGTCGAGCTCGTTCGCCTTCTTCAAATACGGTAGCGCCTCCTCATGGGAGCCCATCTGCTCGTAGCAGTAGGCGATAGCGCGATGCACCTTGGCCTCGTTCGGCCGCATTTCGAGGGCAATCTTGAAACTGTCGACCGCCTCGGCAAACCGTCCGAGATTATCGAGCGCCACACCCAGTCTGAAGCGAATGTTGAAATTCACCGGGTTGGCCTCGGCCACCTTGGTCAGCAAGGGAACCGCCAGATCATATTTCTGCACCTGCACATAGGTCAGGCCAAGGATTGTCGCTACTTTGATGTCGGCTGGGTCGTGGGTATGCGCGCGCTCGAGCAGTTCGATCCCCTGCTCCGCCACTCCGGTCTTCACGTAGGAAATGCCAAGATGCAAGGCGACGTCGACGTCGAACGCATCGTCGTCCCAGACCTGTTCGAGCATCGCGACCGCCTGGGAATAGCGACCGCCCTTGGCATGGGCGATGCCCTTGTCACGGTAATAGGAACGCCGAACATCGTCGTCGATCGCGAAAGCCGAGGAGAAAGCATCCACCAGTTTGGTGCCCAGCTTCTTCGCCACGGACAGACCATAATGTGCGTAAAGGGTGGCGTCGCCCATAATATCCGACCGCTTGTTTAACATCCGCTTCTCCAAGATCCAATCCATTGGCGCTTACTTGACCGCGTGGCAGGCCTCACAGGGCCCACGGACTTCATGGGGACTAGTCCCCCGAGCGGCCACTTCCCGCGCTAAAGGCGGCGGCGGCAAGCTTATCAGGTCCGGGTCGGGGGTCAATTCGAAACCCTGGCCGATCGGGTGGCATTCGGTACACGCGCCACGATAGCCGTGCGGCCGCGGATCGCCCGCCAGGACCATCGGCGCGCCCTCGAGCTGGGCAAATCCCAGCCCTCCCTCGGCGCGCAAGACCAGGGTCAATCGCCGCAAAACCGCCGGAGTCGTCACGACTGCCGCTTCGAACCGGGGATTGCGACGCCCCGCCCCCCGGGTCGGCGCCGGCGCCCCCGGCCGGTTGTCCTTGCGCAGGACGGTGATGCGGGCCTCGGAGCGATTCATGACCTCCCGCGTCGCCGCCTGAAAATCCTCCATGCTGGTGACCGAAAAGTCTTCGATCTTGACGATAACGTCGCCCCCGAGAAGCCCGGTATTGGCCGCGTTCAAGGTCACCTCACCCAGAAGCACACCCTGCATGCCACGCGGATAGTTCAATTTCCGAGCCAGTTCATCGGTCAGCAGGCGGCCGTCCATCCCCTGCCAATGACCCTCGAAAACCTTCAGCTTGCGCGGAACGTAATTCGGTGGCGAGGGATCGACCGCCTCGATGGGAACACCGGCCATCGCCGGCTCGGACGCCAAGGGCATGGCGACGTTCGACATCTGAGGGTTGGCTATCTGTGGCGCCGGCACCGCGGTCACCGTCTGCGGCGGGCTGTTCTGTTGCCGCCCGACAACAAACAGCGCAGCGGCAACGACCCCGATAGCCAAAAGCACGACCTTGCTATTCATCCGCCGCCACTCTCCGAGCCATAGTCAGGACGGCAACAGCATCTTGACCGCTATGGTCGCCATTGTCGCCGCATATATACCCTTTAGCACCGGGACCGGCAAAACCCGCATGAGCCGCGCTCCGAGGATGCCGCCAACATAGGCCCCGGGAATCATCAAAAGCGCCAGCGTGACCGGTGCCTCCCAGTGGATTAAGCCGGTACTGGCCCCGTGCAGGAACGCCACCAAGGATCCGGCCACCGATGCCCAGAAAACCAGCACCGAACTATTGGCGATAGCATTTTGCAGACTGATCCGGCCGACATAGCGCTGAAGTGGCACTTCGATCACGCCGCCACTGATACCCAGGATACCGCTGATCAATCCCATCGGCAGGCCGAGAATCGCCGAGTGAGCCGGTCCTGGTGGCAGACGGAAGCGCTTCGCCTTGCCCTCACCTTTGTCTTCCGTCAGGGCAAGCAACTCGTCGAGGTCATCGCCATTGACGATCACCGGGGCACCCGCGACGTCGGGATGCGGATCATCTGCGACGTCGGGATGGAGAATTTCATGAACCGCCTTGGCCGCCATGGTCATGGCAAACAGACCCAGCAGGATACCGACGACCGAATCACCGATAGAATTGCCGATGAAATAGCCCACGACCACGCCGCCCACGCCCCACGGGATCAACGGCACCACCTTGTCCCACTGAATCAGCCCAACCTTGTTGTTGCGCAACGCGGCGGCGCCATAGACCACCACATTGGTGAGGAAAGCAACCGGACGGATCAGATACATCCCATAGCCGAAGAACACCATCATGCCGGCTACCTGCAGCACACCACCGCCCATCGTCATCATGCCGCCGGTCAGGCCCGCCGCCAGCGACAGCAGGGCCAGGCCAAAAACATCCGCCAGCGGATAGCCGGCAATCCTGAGGCCTCCCACATGGTCCGTATCGAGCAAAGGCAGGCCCGCCGGACCGGCCGACACACCCTGGACGACGTTCAGTCCCAGCCCCGGCGCATTCGAAGGCCCGCCGACAACGGTGCGCGCCTTCGACCACCAGGCGGTCGATCCGGCCGCCACCGTCTTTGGTGCGGCGGTGGGGGCGCTTCCGGTCTTGAGTCGGACCATGTCGCGCAGATGGGCGACAATGACCTGGGCCGGAACCGTGAACCCTTCGACTTTTCCATTTGGACCGGTCGCCGCGATATTGATGCCGACCAGGTCGCCTTGGGCATCGACCAGCGGGCCGCCGGTCTGCTCCCAACTGTAGACGGCGTCCGAACGGACCAGATGGGTGATCTGGGTTCCGCCCACGGTCAACGGGACATCAGCCGATTGCACCAAGCCTTGGCGCACCACCGGTGAACCGGCCATGTTCCGACCGAACGCGAAGACAGGCTGTCCGGGCACGACGCTTTGCACGTCGGCCATCCGAAAATGCAGGAAATGTTCCGTTGTCTGCATCTTCAACAGGGCCAAGTCGTGGCTGGGGATCGTCTTGACGATCTGTGCGGGGAAACGGCGAATGCCTGTAGGACTGGCCACCTGGACGCTGATTTCCGCCAAATTGGCTACGGAATGCAACGCCGTGACCACATAGCCGGCGGCACCAACGATGGCGCCGGACGCAACCGCGCCGCCATTGACGCTGCCCGTGCCGACCCCGACCACGGCCGGCGGAACCGAGTAGTACAGACGCTGGATGTCCGGCATGGCGACATTGCGCAACAGGAACTGACCAACCGAAAGGTCGTCGCCGCTGCCGATAACATCGTCATCATCGTAGTTGTTGAGCAGAAAGGCGCCCCAGGCGAACGTCAGGACGACCAGCAGGGCCAGAACAGCCACCGCCGGTTTCCAGGTCCTTTCGCAGAAGACAATGCTGTTCTCGGGCAGTTCGCCCATGGTTTCGCCAGTTTCAATCATGGTCGTCGGCCAGGTCCCATTTGAGTGCGCCCACCGTTACCGATCATCCGGCAAGAACGGCAATGTACAAAGTCGAAAGCCCCAGGAAGATCCCCATCAGCGGCATCCCCCAGCGCACATATTCGCGATGGGTAAACTGCAGGCCGACACCGGCGGCGGCGGCCAATTGCGGGTGCCGCTTGAGAAAACCCGAATATTGGTTCATGGCCAGTGCCCCGGCCGTAGCACCCGGGAGGGCCGCACACGACCCCGCCATGATCCCGAGGGCAAGTGCCCACCATGCCGCCTGGCCGTCGCCGTCCAATCGCAGCGACGCGGCCACCGGGGCGAACAATGCGGCCGATGTCCCCCCCCCGACAAAGATGGTCAGACCCGCCGCCATCCACATCAACAGGATGGCGCGAAATCGATCATGGCTGGCGGTGACCGCTTCCAGCCAGCCGACTGCCCAATCGAGGACGCCAACCGCGGTGAGGGCGCCAACCAGCACAAACAGTCCGCCGAAGAACAAGATATCGGTGCCGCCGCAGGCAGTGAAGAATTCGTCGTCCTGAAAACGTCCCAGGGTGAGCGCCACCAAGCCTGCCGCAAAGGCCACCCAGCCCGGCCGCACATCCAGAACCCCCGCCAGAACCAACCCAGCGACGGTCGCCGCGACGGTGGCCAGACCGAAGCGCAGCAGCCGCCGGTCAATGCTGTGCTGACGCAATGCCTCTTGGCGGATCCACGCCGCATCTACCGGGATTTCGAGGGTCTTCAAGTCTCCGAGGCGCCGCTCAAAAAATATGAGGGTCGCCGCCAATAAGACGAGACAGGCGGGCATCATCCCGGCGATGAAATCGTTGAAGTGGAGCCGGCCGGCCGACGCCAGGATCATGTTAGGAAAATCGCCGATCATGGTCGACGCACCGCCCAGATTGGCGGCGACGATCTCGGCGATAATCACCGGGACAGGATTGATCGCCATCCTGAAGCAAACGGTCATCGTCACCGGAACGATCACCGCCATCGTCACCAGACTGTTGCTTGCCAGCGAGATCGCATACGTGACCAACGCCATCATGACCAGCACCCACCGGCCGTTGCCCTGCGACCGCTCCGCCGTTCCCGCCGCCAGATAGGCGAACACTCCGGAGCGGGACAGAAGGGAAGAAATCGCCGACATGCCAAAAATCAGTGCCAGCGTTTCGAAATAGACAGAGTTCACCGCCATGCGCAGCGTGTAGGTGCCACTGAAGGCGCCGATCGCCAGCACCGCCGCAGCGCCGGCAAGGACCGCCATATGACTGCCCTCGGACCGCCGGTAGAGGGCAACAAAAGTGCCAATGAAAACCATGACGATGAGGACGGCGACCACTTAGCTCTCCGCCGTCGAGAGCATCACTTCTTCAAGATTCAAGGGCTCCTCCGAAAACGTGGGTGGAGTCACATCATTCTCTTCGCGGGCTTCGGCGCTCACATGCAGCGACGCGATCCGGCGCATCTTGGCGCATACCGCAGCTCGAACCGCTTCGCATATTTGATGCGCCTGTTCGATCGTCTGGTCCGGGGCCACGCCGACGATCATGTCGGCCCACACATCCTGGCCGACATAGCGTGCCCTCAGGTGGATCACTCCCCTGACGCCGGCCACCTCTTCGGCCGCCTTGACCATCCCCGTCTGCACCCCTTTTCCGGCGGTGTGATCCATCAAACCGCGATAGGAATCCATGAAGACGGCTCTGCCCAGGATCAGTAGATCGACGGTTTCCCAAAGCGCGACGGCGGGGTCGATCCAGGGCATGCTGAGGTAATGGGCGAAGATGATGCCCAAGGCCACGGCGCCCGATGCCGTCGCATCTCCGTGGTGGTGCTTGGCCATCGTCTTGATGATCGGACTGTTGGTTTCGATCGCCACGCAGCGCGAATAGAAATACATGGCGACATTGACCCCGACCGAAACCAGCGCGGCCCACAGCACGATCAGGTGCGGTGTCCGGTGCAAGTCCTCATCGAGGAGAATCTGGATCGCATGGACCAGCAGATAGCCGGTCAGCGCCAGGAAAATGACGCTCACCAGCATGGACAGGATGAATTCGATCTTGCCATGTCCGTAAGGATGTTCGGCATCCAGCGGCTTACTGGAGATGGTCGTCCCGAAGATGACCATCAGGGCGTTCAGCATGTCCTTCAGCGAATACATGGCGTCGGCGAGCATGGCTTGTGACCCGCCGACCAGACCGATGAACGCCTTCATGACCATGAGCACGGCATTCACCACCAGGCCGATCCAGCCGATGCTCTTGCTGCATACCGTGCAACCGCTTTTCCTCATCTTTCACTCACTCTCAGTCCCTCGCCCGGATGGCGCCCGGCCAGGGTTCAGCGGCTGATGACGATGCTCTTGGACGGCGATTTCCGCTTTCGCCGCTTCAGGGCCTGTCCCACCATCGCAAAGACGGCAGTGGCGAACCCAAGAAAGAACGTCACCCCCAGGACAACGAAATGCGGCGCCGTCACGACCAACGGCCCGAGCCTGGTTTCGACGATGTGCGCGTTGGACGATGCCACGAGCACGATCAACCCGCCGAATAACAACGATCCGATCAATCTTAGCATACGGTTGTCCTATCGCGCCCCGGCATCCCTCCCCGTGCGTGGAGGCCGCTCATGCCCCGGCGACGTCGCCCAATTGCCGCCAGTACTGCGGCGGGAGTTCCTGGGCTAGGCGCAAAGCCCCACGGCAGCCGTCGAAGGTGGGGTCGCTGACACAGGTCACTTCGGCTTCACCGAATACGCGCAGCTGGTCCTTGAGGTACCCGGCGATGCCGCGGATCCGAGACCCACCGCCGGCAACGACGATGTTCTTGAGAACGGTCGACTGGTATTCCGGCGGGAAGGAACGCAACAGCATTTCGATGCTTTCGATAATGTCGGGCATCAGCGACTCGCAGGCAATCTTTACCGGCTCCGTCACGTCGCAGACGACCGGCTTGCCGGCGGCACGAAACTCGAATGACGCCGCCTCGGGGGCGACACCAACGAACGAAAAGCGTTCCTTCACCGAGCAGGCGACGTTGGTGTTCATCTGCAATTCGGGGTGCCGTTCGAGAATGGCGTTTTGCAGCCGCTCGTCGACATAATTACCCGCCTTGGTAAGCGTCACTTGGTCCTCGGGAGCGGGCACGGTCCCCCTCAATGCGCAAAGGTCGGTGGTTCCTGCCCCAATATCGACGATGATGGTGTTGACCAGCCTGTCCAGGCCGTAACCCACCATGAACGGTTCCGACACCACCAGCGCCGTATGGACCACTTCCTGGGCCATCTTCAGCAACAGCGCCTTGTTGGCTCCCGACGCCCGTGCGGGAACGCCGATCACCGCGCAGATTTCATCGCTGCCCTCGGGCTCGGCGGTCTGCACCACATGGGTCAGGAGGTGCCGCGCGACATCCAGGTCACGGTCGCTGAGTTCGCTCAGGACCCCATCCTGCAGCGGATAACGGATGTCGAGATAGGTCCGCATCTCGAACGCCTCGTCACCGACGACGTGCGGACGACCAAGCAGTTTCAAGCCGATCACGTCCTTTGGATAGCCGACGATCGACTTCAACAGAAACTTCTTGCCGCGGCTGGACATCACCGCCGTGTGGGAGGTCCCCAGGTCGATCCCCAGTAACAACCTGCCCTTGCCCTCACCATCACTCATTTCGGTCACTCCGTTGGCGCCCTGAATCACAAGATTGCATGCTTCTATTTCTTAGCCTTGCTGTCGCAGCGCGGTGGCACGCAGCTTCCGCAATTTTCATTGGTCCCAGACACTCGACGGGCACCGGACAGCAGACCGCTGCCCAGCATCCGGCCGCCCTTGGCCAATCCATCGACCAGTCCCGCAGCAGTGGCGGCAATCCCGCGCACCGCCGACCCGGCTAGGTCAAGTACCCCCCCCAGCAGATCTTCGACCGGCACCTCGCGAACCGCCGCACCCTGCCGCGCCCCCGTTGTCGGCTCGGCGGTGCCGGTTTCCGGACCGCCGTCGCTGGCGGCCACCGCCGGGTCGGCCGGCTCGACCGGGTCGCCACGACCGGTAGCGTCGGCGCCTTCGTCGGTGAGTTCGGCAATATCGGGCAGCGCAGAAACCGTCTCCGCCTCCGGCTCGTCAATCACCATCGCAATGATAGCCGCTTGGTCCGTGAGCTCCGACCGCGCCCGATCCCATTCTGCCGGTTCCGCAAGCGCGGCATCTTCGGCGGGAAGCTCAACCTCAGGCATTGCCTCAAACGTTTCCACGACCACGCCAACTTCAAGCTCGGGAAGCCCGACGATCGTCTCCGCTGTCTCCGATTCCTCCACCATCGGCTCCGCGGCAGCGTCGTCGGTTGCCGGGATTGGATCGACGGTCTCGTCCGGCACGGCATGCGCGGCCTCGATGGCAGCGTCGACGGTTTCCGCGATTGGCACGACAGGCTCTCCCAGCTCGGCAGGCGCGACCACCGTGGCAGCGTCGTCGGTTTCCGGGATTGGAACGACAGCCTCTTCCGGCTCGGCAGGGACGGCCTCCTCGGCGGCGCCAGCGGCGGGGGGCATTCCCTCGAACGCGTCCATCGGCCCGGGAAGTTCGACTTCGGGCGGCTCGATGACCGGCTCGGTCCCGATGTCAGGCGGTCCCACTTCGTCCGCCGCCATACTGCTGCCTTCGCCCCGTGCGACCGGATATGAGCTGAATTCCGTCAACTGCACGAGTTCCGCCAGGCTGGTTGCGCCAACGTGCGCCTCCTTTGGAGGCCCCTCGGGTTGGCTGGCACCCTCAGGGGAGGGAAGCGCTTCAGCGGCGGGTTGCGCGCCGAATTCGGCGCCATCGTCGGCCGCAGTAGCAGCACTGTCACTCTCCTCCGATTCGCCTCTGTCAGGAGCACGCCAGATCGGCTCGGACCACCGCGCCGCCAGTTCGGGGCCCTGAGCCGCACCAACCGAACGCGATGGCAGCGGAGATCCGCGTTCACCAGTGGTCGACGGTCCGGTCGACCACGGCGACGATTCGAGCAACGTCACCCACATCTCACCGGGCTCAGGCTTGGGAGGCGCAGCAGGAAAAGGATCGCCCGTAACCGACACGATCTCCGGAGGTGTCTCGGGAACGACCCTTTTTCGTTTCTTTTCGGGCGCGCTTTCACCGCCCGATGAGTCCTTGCCACCGTTACGTCTATTCGTCGCCATGTCCAGCTCCACGGTCACAGAACGACATAGAATTCTTGCCCATTACGATTGATCTTCATCAAGATCTGTTGGCCGGCGGCCTCCACCGCCTTGATCGCAGCGTCGAGCCGAGCCGGACCAGCCACCGGCCGGTTGTTGACCTCGATGATGATATCGTTGGCCTGCAAGCCCGCCATCGCGGCACGTGAGCCGGGTGCGATCTCCGCCACCTGGGCCCCCTTGACCCCGGTGCCGCCCGGTGCTCCGGCCACGGGTTGAATCGCCGGGAAGGTCTCGATTTCCATGCCCAACCAATTGAACTCGGTCGGTGGCTTGGGCATCGGCGCGGGGGCAGGCGGAATTGATGCGACCGGACCGGCCATCGGCTGCTGGAAGCGAGTAGCCGGTGATGGCGCGGCAGCCGCGACACCGGCCGGCCCGACCACCAAATCCATGCCGCGAACGTCGCCATCCCGCAAGACCCCGAGGCGGACGGCGCGGCCGTTCGGAATCCCGGTCAGGATCGCCGCCACGTCTTGCGGAGCCTGGACCGGGCGGCCGTCGACCTTGAGCAGAATGTCGCCCGGCCGCAACCCGGCGATCGCGGCCGGAGAACTGGGGGTGACACCGGTCAGGAATACGCCACGCCCGGCGGACTGCCCGGTTTGCTGGCTGAGACTGGGCGACATTGCCGTCAATGCCGCCCCCATCAGGGTTACCTCCCCGTTGCGGGCGGCGGCCGGCCCCCGGGCGGCTTGTACGTTGATGGCCAAACTACCCGGCGGCTGGGCGAATCCGTAACCCCCGGCGCCTGGAGCCGCAACTGTCGCCGCCCCAGCCGGGCTGAGCATCTGGTGGCAAGTGGCGCAATTCATGGTTTGCCGGCCGTCGGTATGCGGCGAAACCGAGCCCACCGCGATCGGCGGCGGCGGAACCCCTGGCGCGGCAACGGGCGTCATCGACATCTGGCCGGCCCTAGACACCACCGGCCCGTTCCGCGCACGAATGACATCATGACAGGTGGTGCAATCCATCGCCTGGCGGCCGTCGGTATGCGGCGCCGGCGTCCCGGCAATGATGGCGGGACCGGCCGCGCCCACGCCGCCGCCCCCTTGGGTTTGCATCGCCACCAAGCCAAAACTCGCCCCCTCCAAGGTGGAAGTGGGCAGCCAACCGACTTCGTCGAGGATGAACATGCGGGCCTGATTGCTGGGAACGGCGAAGCCGATCCCGGCAAAGGCCCCGTTGGGGGTATAGATTGCGGTGTTGATGCCGATGATCGTTCCGTTGGATGCCACCAAGGGGCCACCGGAATTGCCCTGGTTGATGGCCGCATCCGTCTGCAGCAGGTTGGAATGGGTCACGCCCTCGATGACCAGCGACTTGCGCTTGGCCGAAACGATGCCACGGCTGACCGTCATGTCGAGGCCGAAGGGCGTGCCGATGGCGATCACCTCGTCGGCAACCCGCACTGCATCGCTGTCCCCCAGGACCGCCGGCGACAAGGGCGCCTTGGGTGTGATCTTGAGCAGGGCGAGATCCAGCGCCTCGTCCATCTTGACGATTTCGGCCGAATAGCGGGTCGAGCCCACATCGTCCTGAACCGTGACGAACACCGAATTCGCACCACGCACGACGTGGTAGTTGGTCACGATGTAGCCGTCGTTGCGGACAATCGCCCCCGAGCCGATATTTTCGACCGACCGCGTCATCGGGGTGGCGAAATGCGGCAATCCATCGGGATTAGGCAGGCCAAGCGGATCCGGCATGGCCGTCCCCGTCGCCGAGGACGCCGTCACGCTGACCACGCTGTTGCGCAGAACGTTGACGACCTCGGAGAACGGTCCACCATTGCCGGCCGGGGCTGGACCGAAGTCGACGACGGGCGGCAAGGTGGCGATCGCCCCGGCGGACGACGGCGGCGCCACCTGGGCGCGAACCGGAAGCGGTACTGCGGGAGTGGCCGGCATGACCGGGACGTTGACGGCGCTGCCGCTGCGTCCGAACTGGTCGAACAGCGCGTTCAACCGCATGCCGTTGCCCGATGACTGGCGATAAATGAACGCGCCGAACAACACGATCAGGGCGACGACGCCCATGATCATCAAGTAGCGCTTCAGATCCTTGCCACATAGGGCATTCGGACGGCCCTCGTCTTCCGCATCACCATTGAACATGGGCGTCAACCGTTGCTGTCGGGATCGAAGGCTGCTTCCTTACCGGCGCGAGGCGCACGTACCAGCTGAACGCCGGCGGCCAGCGCAACCAAACCAAGACCGATCAGGACGACCGGAACCGCGCCGCGCAGGAACTCGGTCACCGACCACCACCAGGCGGTCATTCCCCACAGTCCAAGTGCCAGCGCAAGCAATCCGAAAACCACACTTGGCATGAATGTCACTCCAGTCATTGTCGCAGAGGTGGCGCGACGCCAGCTCTCCTTACCCGAGGGCTTCGACCTCTTCACGGCGGCGGCCTTCCGCCTTCAGGATCCAAACTGCGTAAAGGGTTATAATCAGATTCCCAACCCCGGTAAACACGAACGGTGCCGGCGGCCCCACATAGTCAAACAGGAAACCGCCGATCTGCACAAAAAAGATAATGCCGAGGCCGCCAAGCACATTGAACACCCCAAGAACAGAGCCCAGCAATTCTCGGGGCGCATGGTCCACTGTCAGGATCTGCGGCGCGATGAAACATCCAGCCTGGCCGGCGGAAAACAGAAGGACCGGCAATACGATGAACCACGAGAAAGGATTGACCACAAGGCCGAGCGTCATGAAACCCACTGCCGACAGCGTCATGCCCAGGGCGATCGCCTGAATCCGGCCAAACCGCTCGATGAACATCCGCCACAAGGGGATCGACAACATGACGACTCCCCCCATCAGGCCGATCAATAGTCCGGCATTGGCCGCCGCCCGTGCCTGATCGACCTTCACGAGGTCCGCGAAGTAGATGAACCACAACATCAGAAACAGGCCGACGAAGACCATGTCGCTGCGGGCAAACAGCGAACTGGCGAATGCCAAGCGTAAGCGGGGTTCCGTGCGGACCAATTCCCATATTCGGCGCCAGGGAATCGAGCGCTCGCTGGTACGCGGCGCGACGTCAACCAGGAAGGTTCGCGCCAGCCACGCTGCGGCCAGGGCGATCGCAGCGGTCAGCAGCATGGTGGCAGTGATCCCGGCATGCCTGGGGATCTGCATCAACACCGCAAAAACCAGGGTGACGCCGAACGCCATCATGAAGGCCGTATTGGACATCAGGCGTGCCCGGTTGGCGTCATCACTGAAATCGCCCGCCAGGGCCGACAACTGAGGCCACACCGCACCGGTTCCCAGCGACATGACGACCCGTGCGACATAATACACTGCCAGGGCGCCGGCCGCCCCGCCGATCCACGGGCTGAGCGGCGCGATTAGCCCCCCAACGGCAGCAACCAGAAACCCGGCGCTGATAATTTTAACGCGGCCCAGACGATCAGACAGATACCCAAGATAGACAAAAACGAACAAGTCGAGGATCTCGGTAACAACTTGCACATTCGCGTTGATGGCACCGGCCGTAGCGAACGAGATATTGAGGACATTTCGTAGAAACAACGGCTGGATGGCGACGACAAGCGTCATGAACACCATGCACAGAGCCGACAACAAATAGAGCGCGTTGCGCTGGTGCGTCTGGATTGGCGCAGGCGTCATAATCCCCCTAAGCTCCAGGCCCCCCCGTGAATGGCCGCACTATATCAGAAGGAAGGGTGCGCCCGACAATACCATTAATTTGCGACTGACAATTGAAAAGGGATTGACCTCCCTCGCTGACCGGCACATGCCACGGGGATGCTCGGGGAGGGCCCCGCGGATTGGAGCCATATGATGTTTCTCGACGTCCCACCCGACCCGGTTCCAATCGATAACGACGACAGCGCGCGGGCGGCCGGACTCCGGCGGATGCGGACCGTCGCCACCACATTATTGGGCCTGGCGGCGATCGTCTTCGCCGCCTGTGTTTGGGGGCAAAACCGATGGCCTTGGCTCGCTCCGGTGCGTGCCTTCGCCGAGGCTGCCATGGTCGGGGGGGTGGCCGATTGGTTCGCGGTGACCGCCTTGTTCCGCCATCCCCTAGGTTTGCCCATTCCCCACACCGCGGTGATCCCGCGCAACCATCACCGGATCGCCAGCGCCATCGGCCGATTCGTCGCCGGTAACCTGCTGGCGTCGCAGGCGATGGCGCTGCGTTTAGAGGAACTCGATACCGCAGGCAGACTCGGTCGCTGGCTGGCACAGCCTGCGACCGCCACGACGATTGCCACCAAACTGACCCGGTCACTCCCGCCCATCGTCCACACCATCGGCGAACAGAGATGGCGCGACGCAATTGGCGGCGGTCTCCACCTGGTGGTGGACTTGGTGATCACGGCCCCGCGCATGGCCGGCGCCCTATCCTATATGGTCGGACGCGGCTACCACCAAGTCATGTTTGACTACCTGAGCGCCGAAGCACGGCGATTCGTCGCCGCCAACCGGTCATTCGTTCGCGCCAAGGTGGCGGAGGGCTGCCCCGAGTGGCTGCCGCTATGGGTGGAAGAGCAGATCGCCCAGGCTGTGGCCCGCGGCATCGACAACTCGCTGGCGGAACTTGGATCCCACGACCACCCGTGGAAGCTGAAATTCGAAGAGTTCCTGAACGACACCATCGACAAACTGGCCAGCGCGCCGGAATTCGCCGCCAAAATCGACGACATCAAAATGCGAATCTTGGAGGATCCTGCCGTCGATGCCTATTTGCGGCAGGTCGGGGGCGACGCCTATTCCCGCCTGGTCGGCAACGACCGCTCCATCGAAGCAACGGTCGCGCACGCCCTCGGCGAAATCGCCCACCGCCTCGAACATGACGCCGACATGCGCGCCTCGATGAATCGCTGGCTGCGTGACGCGGCGGAGGCTCTACTGGTTCCAAGACGCGAGATGATCGGGGCGCTGTTGACGGATCTGGTGATGCGCTGGCCGACCGCGACGCTGATCGACAAACTCGAAGGCTATGTCGGCAAAGATCTACAATATGTCCGGGTCAACGGCACCTTGGTCGGTGGCCTGGTCGGACTGTTCATCTACGCCGTAACCACGCTGTCGGTCCGTTAGCTCACGCCCGGGCGGCCCAATCGATCGCCGCGATGGCGTCACAGGATGGACAGGTTATCGACCATTCGGCCGACGTCGCACCACAGCCGCCACAGCGCCATGCCGGCGCAGGTGGGGCCTCCTGCTCCTTGCGACGCCATATTTCGGCAGCGCCGGTGGTGCCACCGCTCTCCTTCTCTTCGACTTCAGCCATCAGCCGGTAGCCAAGCGCACAAGGCGCCGCCTTGACTGCCGCCACCAGATGACGACGTGCCACACCCCAGCATTCGGCGGCGACCGCCGCTTCGCCCAAGGCCAGATGGCTTTCCGGATGGTTGGGGTTGGCTTCGATCAATCCCTCCAAACGCTTGAGGTGCATTTGCGGATCGTCGTCCTTCCACAAGTCTCGGCAAGCGGCCAGAAGGGGGCGCGCCGGAGTGCGGCGCCACGCCGCCGCCAGTGCCGCCTCGGCCTCGCCGCGACGGCCTGTGGCCGCGCCAAGGCGGATCACATGCAGAACCGCCGGCAGGAACCCCGGGTTGGCCTTTATCGCTTCCTGCGCCAACTGCAACGCCACGCCGGAATCGGTGTCTCCGGCCTGGGCGGCCTTCGCCTCCAACACGGAGGATTTTAGCGTCGCCCCTGTTGCCGCCGGCATTCGACCCGCCGCGACCGCCTGGTCAATTGGGACCAGGGCCTCGTCCCAGGCCGCCGCACGGACCTTGGCGGCGAATAAGGTGAGATCGTCACTTCCCAGGGCAGGGCCGTCGGTCACCACGGTGGACACCTTCTCGCCCGCCGTGGGGCTCTGGACAGGCGCGGCAACAGCCTTCGCGGACACGGCAGGGGTGCCGATCAGCGCGGCACGCCCTTTCGGTCGAACGATAGTCGCCGAAAGCCGCGACAGGAGCCCTATGCGTGGCGGGATCTTCCGCTTCTTGCCCGCATCCCGACCTGTCTCGGCGACCGGCGGCACCAGCGGGCGTGGCATCAGCCGATCCAACCGGGCGGCCAGGGCGGGGCTGCCCAGCAGTTTAGCCGCCTCGGCACCGAGGCGATGGCCCTCCCCGATGTCGCTGGCAGCGACCGCGTCCAGCGCGGCCAGCAGGGCGGTCATGCCCTTCTCCTGCCCCCTGGCCTTCCGCGAATGGCCCAGCTTTGCCGGCAGGCCCATCAGGGAGGCGGTCAACCGGAAGAGACTGAACAGGGCCGTGAATAACAGCAGCAGGGAGACGAGGAGAACCGGCATATTGGTCTCGACCCACCAGCCCAGCCACTGAATCTGCACCGCCCCCGGATTATTCGAAAACCAAAGAGTGGCCGCGACCACCGGAGAAACCAAGACCAGAAGCAGGATGAGGCGTGCCAGCATCGCTCACTCGTCACCGGATGCCGCAGCGATTGCCGCCGCCGACAGTTCAGAGAGCGCCGCATCGACGCTCAGCCGCGATTTCGCCGCCTCCAGCCAAGGCGCCAGGGTCAGCGCAGCCGATCCCTCAATTGTCTTGACCACACCGACGGCGCCGGCCAGATCGCCACTGGCCAACAGTTTGGCGGCACGGGCAAGGGCACCTTCGACGCTCGTTTCGCTGCCGTCGCCCCGCCGGATGCTGATGGCTGACGCCAACCAGCCACGGAGGGCCACGGGCAGCCAGTCCGCGTTGGCCGAGCCATCCAGTCGACGGGCGGCAGCTGCAGCCAGTCGGAAACCGTCGACCAAGCCGGTGCGGGTAACGACGCCGGCCGCCGCTGCGGAACCTAGGACGGCAAGCCGTGCCACCGCATCCTTGTCTGCCAGGACCACCGCGGCATGCAGTTCCACTTGATAGGGACTGCCACGCTCCACGGCTTCCCGCAATTGCCCAAGGGCCGCGAGGAACAACGGGGCGCGGTCACGCCGCTCGGCAAAGCGACGAAAGGCAGCTTCCGCCTTCTCAACCGCGCTGGATAATCTGGCCGCACCGCCATCCTCGGCCGAAAGTTTGCGGACCGCCCCAAGTTCAATTTTAAAGGCGGCAACGTCCTCGGCCAGCCGGGCTATCTGGGCCTGGTCTGCGCCTCCCGGTCGAGCGCCGGCATCCTTGCGCGGCTCCGATGCCATCTTGAGGGAATCGGTCTCGAGCTGGGCCAAACGACGTTCAATATAGTCGAGCCGCGTCGCCAGTGGACCGAGCGAGGCCTCCAACATCTCGATTCGCTCGGCCAGAGGGGGAATTTGCGCCCCCCCGGCAGGGGCAGGGAGGCGGTCATTCATGCCCGTGGTCCAAGCACCGGAAAGGCCGCCCAACCGCGGCTGCAACCACGGCCAAGCGGCGAGGCCGCCGACGAGAACCACCGCCAGCAACATCAGGGCGGCACGCGCCCCCCCGCTGTTGCTCGACCGGCGAACCGGCCGAGGGTCGCGCTGCACCTTCGCCTCGTCCTGGGTTTTCATCGGCTCATTAAGCCTGCCGGTCCCTTGGCTCGCAACCACGCACAAACACTCCGGTCGCCACGATCTTTCCGATCGCCGGCCCGTTTGGCAAGCATTTACTGAACCGAAGAACCGGGTTCAGGCATCGGTCGACGCGCGACGATACGATTAAGTTGCCGCAGGAAAAATCCTTGCGGCACGCTACGCCCATCAGACCCGGTCGGTCACCCAACTGATCAGAGGCAGCTTCCAGGCGCGCTGGAAAAGAACCGAGGCCAGGCCGAGTAAGGAAAAGACCACGACGGCCATGGACGACAAGCCAAACAGCCATTCGCCGATCCCCGGAATGTGGAGAGCGAATAGCGACAGCACACCCCACATCCAGATCACGAGGCCCTGCCTGGCATGGAAATAGACAAACTCGTCGTCCCTGGCCACCACCAAGGGAACGAAGCACAAGACGCTTAAATAAGAAAGCGCCGCCATCACCATAGCACGAGCCCCAAGCCCGCTACGAAGGACTGCTTCCGCCATAACTCTCTCCCCGTTCTTCAGGCCAGTGCCTCACGCAACTCGACTTCTTCATCATTCTGCGCGGCTTCAACCTGCCGACTCTTGAAATAGGCATACATCGCTGCGGCGCCGACGACGCCGATGATCACCGGCCCCCAGGGGCCGAGCCCAAGCCCGAGCCCGAGCCCCTTGCCGGCGAGCATCGAGCCGCCGGCCGTCTTGACGCTGACGCCCGTCTTGACGCCGACGCCCGTCTTGCCGACACCAAAAGCCACCTTGCCACCGGCCCCTGGCAGGGCGGCCGCAGCCGCCTTGGCCTGCGCGGCCGGGGCCACCTTGGCGGCCAAGGCCTTGGTGCCGCCCGCCTTGGCAGCCACCACCTCGCGCTCCACCTCGCCCGCGGCCGCCGCTGCGGCTTTCGTCCCGGCCGGAGCCGCCATCGGGGAAACCACTCCGTTCGCGATCTGAGCAGCCACCTGAACCTCCTTGACGATAAATAGAGAAATCTAAACCGCCAAACGCGATCACAATTCGCTTCGTGAATAGCACAGCCGCCGAGAGAGGACAACACGATGTCTTCCCCCTTCGACTTCACATGCACTGATGCGATGCATTCTTATTTTCAATTTTAACGTCTTCGACAGCCGGTCAGCCAGCCGCCGCCGGTTCGCAGCAGCCGCAGCTCTTGCCGCTCCAGGCCTCGCGCCCCTCCTTCACCAGGAAACCGACGATGGCAAGGGAGGTGACGGCATCGATCCACCACGCGCCGGCCAGCCACTGGGCGACCAGGCCGATGACCACGACGACAGACAAATAGCCGCAGGTGAGGCTCTCCATCGCGTCGGCACGCATGGCCTTGCTCCCCAGGGCCTCGGCGACGGCGAGCTTACGGCGGGACAGCCAATACATGATCGGTATGGCAAGGCCGGTGACGGCCAATCCCGGCAACGACATTTCGGCTTCCTGATGCTGCCAGAGCCCATGCACGGCGCTGACCGCCACATAGGCGGCAAGACCGAACAGCAGGGCTCCGGCGATGCGGCTGGCCCGTGCCTCGGCTTCCTCGGCGAAGACCTGCCCGCGCCTGATCTCCACCGACAGCCGCCAGATCAGCACGGTCGCCGACAACAGCTCGATAACGCTATCGACACCGAAGGCGGTGACCGACAGACTGCCGGCGGCGATGCCGCTGGTCAGGGCGACCGCGGCCTCGACAATCATCCAGCCGATGGTCAGCCATTCCAACCGGAAAGCCCGGCGAACAAGCGCCACCCGGTCAGCACAGTTCGCGCCGGTCAGCCCAACCGGGCAACCGCAATCCTCGCTCATGCCTCCTCCAACTTATCGCCCGGCGTGGTCGGACGCCGCGTGTCGCGAGAGGCGGAGCAGCCCCCGGAGACTTGTCGAAGATCTCGACCACAACCACGCTCAGGAGCGCCAAGCCGATCAGAATGGCGATCTTTAATAGCGCGTTTCGCGGTGACCCGCCCCGCACCGGTCAGCCGCACTGCCCGGCGCCGGGCTTCTTGACTCCGCCTCGGCAACCGTCACAGCCCGGTTGGCTGCGGCCGGAGGGAGACTTGCCGAAGTGGCGCACCAGCGCGGCTGCCACCAGGATGCCCACCCCCGCGATGGCGGAAATGTCCCAAAGGGCATTCATGACCACAATCCTCCCACGCTGACGATGACCATCGCCAAACTCCAGGCGAGGCCCAGGGAATACACCGCCCCCCCTACTCAACGCCGGCCGGCCGCCTCGCGTCGCAGGGCTCCCATGGTGGACAAGCAGGGCAGATAAAGCAAGACGAAGACCATGAAGGCGATGGCCTGAAGGAATGGCATGCTGCCCGGCATGCAACCTCAATCTGCATTTGTTCCTCTTCCAACGCCGCTGCCTTTTGGACCAAAGTTCAAACGTCACCAATCGGGTAGGCGACACGAAAGCCCCCCCAGTGACGGCCCTTGACGGTGATGGGGGACGAGGCGTCTCGCATGATGGCGATTTCGCCTCCTCCCATGTCCCTCAGGTAGGTCTGGAGAAGAATTGGCGTCATATTGCGCGCCGCCGCGAGGCCGCATTTGTCGTCAAAAATGCGTCTGTTTCGGCAGTGGGCCGCATTCCATACAGGATTGTCGCCTTGCGGAAGAGAGTATTTGCGGTTGTGCGTCGGCAGGTAGCCGTTCCGATCGACCGCCACGGCAAAGACAATCGACTCGTTGTCGGCCAGGACGGCCTCCTGCACCTCGGGAAGAAGCTGGTCGGCCAGGGCAAGGAACTGTGTCTTATGTTGTTGGGGATTGGTGCCTTCGATTGGCATGTAACCTTCATCGAACAGATCTTCCAAACCAATCCGGTTCGTATCGACCGCGCTCTCGAGTAGATCGGCGATCTTCCGGCTTGCCTTCTGTACCATGACCACGAAGGCATGGTCCTTGGCGTCGCCCACCGACCCCATCCCTTTTCCCTCGGTCTTCACCGAGGCGTGGAAGTTCGGCATTGCCAGGGCTTTCGCCTCGATCCCGACCACCTCGTTGGTGATGTCGGTGGCCTGCGCCACCCTGTCCGCCAGCCGCTCATCGAGTTCGCCGAATCCGCCGACAATGCGGATCAGCATGCCGATCCGCTCCACTTGCCGTGTCAAGGCGGCCCCCACTCCAAACGGCAGGCCATGCCGGCCGGCGACAATGGCCGAACCGTAATCGATCAGCCGCCCCACGGTGGTCACAAGTTGGGCCCGCACACTGGTGGCGACCGCCTCCCTCATGCCGCGAAGCCGATCCAGTTCAAAGTCGGTACAGCCGAATACCTCGACCCGCATTTGCGCCAACTCGACCAGGTTGATCAGTCTTTCCGACGCATTGGCCAGTTCGTGAGCCAATTTGACCCGCTGGGGGTGACCGCGCACCGAGCCGAGCCGGACCGAGGTCTGTTCAACGAACCCGGCAACGGTGAATGCGCCATCGATGACGGCCTGGGTCTGCGACGCCTTGTCATCCCCGGTGATGGTCGCTTGAAAGCGGCCGTTTAGCTTGGCCACCATCACCCGGAAATGTCCCGGTCGATGTTGAAATTGTAGAGCAGGCGTTGCTCACCTTGAGCCTGTAGGCTCGGGGTGTCGAATCCACGAAAGGAAAGCAACGCCATGAAGAAATCTACCACATCAGCCACCGTCGTTCCGGTGACA
>CAIOJO010000245.1 GCA_903858635.1 uncultured Telmatospirillum sp.
ATTACCCCTGTCATCGACCGTGACAGACGCCGACAATTATCATAGTTGTCGCTACGGGGAGTCTGTTGCCTTGCTCATGGCTCCGTGATAACAACAAGTCACCACTCGGCAGCGTCTCTCACAGGCAACCATAATCGACGCTAGGCGGCAATCATAATTGTCGCTCTACACGTACGCATCGGTCTCTCCCTTCTTTGCCTTTCGCAGGCTGATAATCCAGCGGAGCGGCCGTGAATGACGCGAATAATTTTCAGCTCATTGGCGTCGAACGAGTAGAAAACCAGGTAGCGGCCGAACGGGGGCATTCGAACGCCGTCGCCGAATTCGGGCCGAAGTGGCGCGGTTGCCGGCTGTTCGATGAGCCGGCGACATTTTTCGGTCAACGCCTCGATGAAAGTGACCGCGCGCGCCGGGTTGTCACGGCCGATATTGTCACCAATTTCTTCGATGTCCTGTTCGGCCGCGACGGTGAAACGAAATCGCATCACGCGTCAGTCGGTTTTCGGCTTGGTGGCGTATTTTGTTTTCAGCCGGTCGAGGAATTCGGCGCCGTCGCTGGCCGATGCGCCGCTGGCCAAGCCTTCGTCGACCAAGCTGCGCAGTTCATCGGTGCGCGACCGTAGCGTCAGCTCGTAGTCTTCGAGCAGTCGGAGCCCTTCCCGCACGACTTCGCTGGCGTTGTTGTATCGGCCGGTTTTGACTTGGGTGTCGATGAACGCTTCGAATCGGTCGCCGAGGGCGAAACTGCGCGGCATGGCTGGCGTCCTGTCGAGAGGGCGATTAGATAACTGTTATCATAATGGCGATTCACCGGCAGTCAATGCGTCGTCGGAGTGATGAACCCGTCGGCCCGACGCACTGGTGCTGAATTTGGCTGATATGCTGCCTCATGGGTGCGCTGCCGGTCTCGCCGAACGGCCGACGACGACAAAATCACCGAAATGCCGGGCTGAAGTTGGAGTCGTCGGTGGCGGTGGTCGGGGGCGCGATCATCGGTATGGACGGCTCACCCACTCTTTCCCAGGCCGAGTTTTCCGATATCTTTCGTAGAACTTCTAGAGGGTTGAGGACGTCTCCTGGAGACGCTATGTTCTGCTCGGAGGCAAGGCGGCACGGCAAGAGCGATACAAGACGTCCGGCGGGGCGTCCGATCTGGTGAAGGTCGAGGCGTTGGTTCCGCCGGCCTATCGCGAGCGCCTTCTCGATCTGGCCAAGTCGTTCCGCGAGGAACACCGGCGGCGTAAGGACGAGGTGGCGGCCATCGTCACCCGCGTACGCCAGGCCTGCGAGGAGCAGCCGCGGCGCTATACCCTGCCGGCCGATATCGACCGGATCGTGGTCACCTCGGTCAATGTTCCGTTCCCGAAGCGCATCGACGCGAAGACACTTGCACACGGCCTGGCGTCCAACACCGTGCCGAAAGGGTTCGCCGGACATTTCGAGCGCTTCCTGGGTGAGCTGTCGCTGACGGAAATCCTGCGCTTCTGCGACCGACACGACATCAAGGCGTCTACGCTGGCCCGATTCGTGAAGAAGCAGGGCAAGCGACTCGCGCTGCATCACCCCGAACTCGAGGAGCATCTCCATGGCCTCGTACCCAATTTCTGACGGGCCCCATAACGACGAATGGAAGTCCCTGCTCCGCTACAGCTTCGCGGTCGTGGACGAGGTCATCAGGGAGCATAACCTGTCGTTCCCGATTCAGATCGGCGGCGGTTCCATGCTGCTGCGCCGCTACGGGCACCGAAAGAGCAAAGACCGGGATGGCCGCTCCGTTGTCATCAAGATTGTCGATGCCACCGGGCGCGCCAGGCAAATCAGCAATCCCCTGGGTCCGGCAATCCTCTCGGTCGATACCGGGCCACGATGGTTCATCGACGGCGTAGAGCGATCCGAGGACGCGTGGCGCCGGAGCGCCGGCGAGCCTTCCCGCGGACGGTAAAGCCGCGGTTTGCCCCGCGCTTGCGTCGTTTATTGGTATGTCAGCCGATGCTTGAAATGCGCTGATCTGGCGACGTCACTCGCCCTCAACCTGCCCGCCGCCGTTGGCTGCGAACTCGGCCTGAATGGACAGCCTGATCTGGTCGCCGACGGCCGGGAACCAGGCGTTGAGGCCGAATTCCGAGCGATCGAACGCCCCGGTCGCGCCAAAGCCCAGGGTATAGTCCCTGGTCAGGGGATTGGGCGCCCCGCCGTTGTAGGTGACCTGCAGCAGCACCGGTCGCGTCCGCCCATGGATGGTCAGATTGCCGGTCATTTCGCCGGTGGCTTGGGCGGTGCGCCGCAGGGCCGTGCTTTCGAAGCGGATCTGCGGAAAGTGCTCGACATCCAGCATGTCGGGGCCTTGCACCAGGCGATCGAGTGCGGCGTCGTTGGTATCGACGCTGGCCGCCTGGATCACCGCGCTCACCCGGCTCTGTTCGGGATTCTGCGGCACCAGATCGACCGTGGCCGACACTTGCCGGAAGCGCATGACGAAGCGGCTGAAGCCGAAGTGATCGACGTCGAACACGACGCTCCAATGTGGCGGATCCAGCCGATAGCGGCCGGCCGGCGCCTGGACGGGATCGCTGCTGGTGCGGTGCGTCACCACCCGCCAGGCGGTGCAGGATGCCAGGGGCGCCGCCAGCAGCACCATCAGCCAGACGCGGATGCGCCGCTTCATGGCGGCCCGCCCAGCTCTTCCCGCACCAGGCTGGCGACCCGGTCGTCGTCATCGGCGTCAAGGGCACCCATCGCCGCGAAGGCCCGGACCCGGATCAGGGCGTCCAGGGCGTCGCCGGGTGGCCGGGTGACGATGTCGGTCAGCAATCGTCGCGCCCTGTCGTGGTGCGAGGCGCCGTCCAGGGCCAGAAGTTCCAGCGCATATTGATAGGCGATCGGACTATTGTCGGGGTCGATGGCCAGGGCGCGGCCATAGGCGTCGATTCCCTGCTGCAGCGACGCCCCGTAGATCTGCCGGCCGAGGGCACCCCCGTCGTAGACGATCTCCAGGTTCCAGCCGCCGAGCAGGGCGTTGGCCCAGGCATTGCGTGGCGCGAGAGCCAAAGCCAGGTCGATATGTTGCCTTGCCTCGCGGGCGATGCCTTCGAAATGCGCCGCCACACCGCCCTCCTGTCGGCCGATGAAGCCCAGCGCGATGACCAGCGCGAGGTGTCCTTCGACGTCCGCCGCGTCGAGGGCGAGCGCCTGGCGGGCATCCTGTTCGGCGCGAAGAATGTCCGGCATGCGTTCGGACGACGGGGCCACGAATTTTCCTTCGACCAGTCCCGCCCAGGCCGCCACCGTGCGGCCTCGGGCGGTGCCGGCGGCTCGGCCCAATTGCGCGGCGCGCGGATAATCGCCCTGCCGAAAGGCGGAGTCGGCCATGCCGACCAACTGGTCCGGGTCGGAAGCCTCGGCTGCGGTTGTCCCGACAGGTGCCATCGATGCGACGACGCAGCACAGAAGGATCGCCCATTGGCGGGACATCGTCACCTCGATCGGGGGCAGGATCGATCCCGCTTGCTTGTCATATGGGGTGGCAATGGCCAGGACGGCGGAATTGCCTGCCGAGCAGAGCCGGGCCGACGCGCCGCAGAAACCATTCCTGGGAAATAGATAACGGTGTTAGAGTGCGATTAAGTATCAGTCGGCTTGTCGGAAGGGGCCCTGGATGGCGATTTCCCGTCGCATGTTGTTGAAGACTGCGGTTGCCGGCGGCGTAGCGGCGACGTTTCCGCTCCGCCTGGCCTTTGCTGCCGGTGGCGCCGGTGCTTCCAACATCATCGTCTTCGCCTTGATGCGCGGCGGCATGGATGGCCTCAACCTGGTTGCCCCCTCCGACGACGCCGATCTGAACGCGGCGCGCCCTGCCTCGCTCCGGTTGTTGTCCAGCGGGGCTTCGGCCGGCCTGTCCCTGGCCAACGGCCCCAGCGCCAACGACTGGCGGCTGCATCCATCGGCTCCCGAGCTCAAGACTCTCTACGACGCGGGGCATCTGGCCTTCGTCCACGCCGCCGGGATTCCGGCCGATTCCCGCAGCCATTTCCAGATGCAGGCCTTCCTCGAGCACGGGGTTGCCGATCCGGTCGCGCTCACCCGGAGCAATGGCTGGATCGGCCAGTACGGGCTGTCCAGCGGCATCTCGGCTTCGACTTTCGCGCTGGTTTCGGCGGCGCCGACCCTGCCGGCCTCGCTGAGCGGCGACCCGGGGGCGGTCAGCCTGCCCGATCCCAATTCCTTCGTCCTCGGTTCGACCGCCCAGGCCCAGTTCCTGGCCAGCGCCTATGCGGCTGCGCCGGGTTTGACCGGCGCCAGCGGACGCAGCGCCATCAATGCCGTCAATGCCTTCCAGAAGGTGAACAGCGGCTTCACGCCACCAAAGCCCGGTACCTATGGCACCGACTCCCTGGCCAAGGGGTTCTCGGTGATCGCCGAACTGATCAAGCTCAATGTCGGGCTGCAGATGGCCGAGGTCGAGTACACCAACTGGGACACCCATGTGAACCAGCAACCGCGCTTCGCCGGCTCGGTCTCGGTGCTGTCGAAGGCCCTCGGCGCCTTCTACGCCGACATCGCCGCCTATGCCGACCGGGTGACCGTCGTGATGATGTCGGAATTCGGCCGGCGGGTGCAGAGCAACGCCAGCGGCGGTACCGACCATGGACACGGCAATGTGATGACGGTGCTGGGCGGCAAGGTGCGGGGCGGGCGGATCTACGGCCAGTGGTCCGGCCTCAAGCCGGCGGTCCTCGATCTCGGCGACGTTCCGGTGACCACCGATTACCGCAGCGTGTTGTCCGAGGTGGTCTCGGCCACCCGCGGCGACCTGGCTTCGACGGTTTTTCCCGGCTTCACGCCGCCGACGCAGCCGCTCGGCCTGTTTGCGGCATAGGGCGATCATCTCATGAGCCTCACCGACCTCATCACCAGCCGGTTCACCTTCGGCCCGCGTTTCAACGATCCCCAGCCCCTCGGCGCCGGCAACCTCAACCCGTGGCTGGCGGCGCAATTGGCGGCGCCGGCGGCCGATGACCCGGCGGTGCTGCAGCGCCTGGCGGCGATCAAGATGCCGATCAGCCTGATGGCCAGCGACGGCACCACCACCAGCCAGACATTGCCGCTGACCTATCTGTTCAAGTCCGCGCCGGATCTGTGGTCCAATGCCCAGGCCGACACCACCGCCAACAAGGCCTGGTCGCGGCGCCCGGCCGACGAGGTGGTGGTCGCCCGCTGGCTGCGGGCGGCGTTCTCGTCCTGGCAGATCCAGGAGGTGATGGTCGATTTCTGGCACAACCATTTCTCGGTCGACGCCTATCAGAGCAGCGTCATTTCCGCCATGTGGCCGGCCTATGACACGGTGCTCAGGACCAATGCCCTGGGCAATTTCCGCAGCATGCTGACCGCCACCGCCCAATCGGCGGTGATGATGTCCTACCTCAATCTCAACAGCTCGGTGGCCAGCCATCCCAACGAGAACTACGCCCGCGAGATCATGGAGCTGCATACCCTGGGCATCCAAAGATATCTGGGCGAGACGGCGCCGGCCAATCTGGAAAGCACCGGCTATTCCGACACCGACGTCACCAATGCGGCGCGGGTGCTGACCGGCTGGACCATCGCCGACGGTCATCAAAAGGCGGCCGACGGAACGCATCCCAACACCGGCGCCTTCCTGTTCAATCCGTCGAACCACGACTTCAACGCCAAGACCATCTTCGGCCAGACCTACCCGGCCGGCATCGCTGAAGCGGAAGGCCTGCGGCTGATCGACAGCCTGGCCCGGCACCCCGGCACGGCCCAGACCATCGCCACCAAGCTCTATGTCCACTTCATCCAGGAGGTGCCGGCGGCCAATGATGCCCTGGTGCAGAGCCTGGCCGGGGTGTTCAGCCAGCATGTCGATTCGCCCAATCAGATCGCCCTGGTCCTGCAGGCCCTGATCGGCTCGGCGGAATTCGCCGCGGCGGCCGGGCAGAAGGTCAAGACCCCGTTCGAGTACCTGGCCTCCCTCATCCGTGCCAGCGGTGCCGAGATCAATCCGCAATCCGGCCTGACCGGCATGCTGTCGTCGATGGGGGCGCCGATGTTCCATTGGCCGACCCCGAACGGCATGCCCGATGTCGCCTCGGCCTGGACCGGAACCAATGACATGATCTGCCGGTGGAGCTCGGCCAGCCGCGTGACGGCCGAATCGTCCGGAATTCTGCTGGACGGGGACGGCACAGTGTTCGCCGAAGTGGCGCTGGCCGCGAAAACGGTGGCCGAGGCGGTCGGTGCGGTGGCCGGCGCCATGCTGGGGTCGGCGCCCAGCGCCGCGACCATGGCGGCGTTGTCGACCTTTGCCGGCTCGACCGGCGTGCTCGGGGCGCATGGCATCTTCGGCAATCCCAAGGCGCTGAATGCCGGGCTGCGCGCGCTGGCCGGCGCCGTCGCGGCGACGCCGGATTTCCAGCTCCGCTGAGGCCGCCGACCTCGCTCTCCCGCTGCGCCGGCCGCTTCCCCTTACCAGTGCAACTCGCCGCTGGTGGTCGGCCAGGCCCGCATCTGGTCCTGGAAGTTCTTGGTGATGGCGGCCGAATCGGCGTCGCTCGAGATTACATAGGGGGTGATGAAGACCAGCAGTTCCTGCCGCGTCTTGTGGGCCGCCTGGTTCTGGAACAGCAAACCCAGCCCCGGGACGTCCTTGAAGAACGGCACGCCGCTGTCGTCATTGGTGACATTCTCGGAAATCAGGCCGCCGATCACCACCGTTGCCCCATCGGCCAGGGTCAGCTGGGTCGACAGGTTGCGGTTCTGGATCAGCGGGCTGGTGATGCCGGGGGTGGTGTTGGGCAGCGCCTGGCTGACCTCCTGGCTGACCGTCAGATCGATGCGGTCGCCAGAATGCACCACCGGAGTCACCGCCAGCAGCACGCCGGTCTTCTGGTATTCGATCGACTGGATGATGCCCGAGGTCCCGTTGACCTGGACCTGATTGGTGGTGCCCTGGCTGGTGATGATCGGTACTTCGGTGCCCACCTCGATATTGGCCTGGCTGCCGCTCTTGGCCAGCACCCGCGGCGTCGAGATGACCCGCACATTGTTGTTCTGGGCGAAGGCGTTGAGTACCAGGCGAACGTCGCCGACACGGTTCAGGATGGCGTAATTGAAGCCCGAAGCGCCCAGCGGGATGCCCACCGCCGACGACGGCGAACTCGGCGACAGGACATTGGAGCCGGTTCCGGCCCGCTCGTTCAACGATCCGCCCAGATGGTTGAACATGCTCCATTCGATGCCGAGATTGTTGGTGTCGTCGAGGGTGATCTCGGCCACCGTCACCTCGATCAGGGCTTCGCGCGGCGGCTTGTCGAGGGCATCGAGCACCGGGCGGATGCGCTCGTAGTCCTGGGCGCCGCCGATGAACACCAGGGCGTTGCGGGCGGCATCGATGACGATGCGCGGACCGGTCCCGGTGGTGGCGTCGCCGAATGACTCGTCGGACGACCGGGCGGCCGCTGGCGCCCCGGCCTGATTGATGGACGCCCCACCCAGGGTGGTCTGGCCGGCCTGGCTCGAACCGCCCATTCCGCCGCCCCCCATCCCGCCACCAGAGGTGGCAGTGCCGGCCGCCGGCTGGCTGCGGCCGGCTTGTTCGAGGCGCGCTTCGGGAAACTCGCCGCCGGCGGTGGCGGCCCGTCCGCCGCCCAGGACACCCTGCACGGTGCGGCCGAGACTGGCCGCGGTGGTGTTCTTGACCGCGTAGACGAAGACGTTGCGCGACGGGTCGGCCTTTGCCGGCTGGTCGAGATCGGTCGCCCACTGCCGCAGATGGGCCAGCACGCGCGGGTCGGCGGCGAAGGCGAGCAGCGAATTGTTGCTCTCCACCGGCACCAGGGTGATGGTCGCCTGCGGCAGTTCGCCGCCGGGGCTGCCGGCGCTGGCATCATAGCCCTCGGCCCGCAGAATTTCGGCCAGCTTCGCCGCCAGGCGCGGCGCCGTCCAGTATACCGGGCTGAATCGCAGGCTCTGGCGGCCGGCCAAACGGGCCTGATCGAGGACATGGACCGCCTCGACCACCGCGGCGACGTTTTCGGGCAGGCCGAACACCATGACGGCGTTGGATTTCGGGGTGGCGAACAGCTTGACCTTGCTGCCAAAGGCGTTGTTCAGAGTGGCGATCATGTCCTGGGCCGAGACCTGCTGCAGTTCGACCACCTGAAAGATCGGCCGCAGCGCCACCGGCAGGTCGGGCAGGGCGCGGCTGCGAATCAGCTCGGGCATCTGCGCCATCATCGCCGCATCGGGGGCGACCTTGAGCACCGCTCCGTCCCAGCCGACGGCCAATCCGTAGCCGGCCAGGACCTTCTGCGCCACAGCGAACAGTTCCTTGGCCGGCAGCGGGCCGGCGGTGCGCAGGGTCACCACGTCGGTGCGTGTGGCGATGCTGGGGTCGGGGCTGACGGTCAGGTGCAGGGCTTTGGCGAACACCTCGTCGATCATGGTGATCAGCGAGACCTGCTCGAGACTCAGCGCCTCGCGGACGGTTCCGTCGAGCGCCGGCGGCGCCGTCTCGGCCTGCCGCACCGCCGCTGCGGCGGTCGGCGGCGGCGGCCCGGCATCAATGCTGCGGCGGGTTTCGTTGGGGGCCAGCAGCAGCGATTCCGTCGCGTGCTGCGCCGGCGTCTTGCCGGCGAAGGTCGGCGTCATCGCCGAAAGGTCCTGCAGCGTGCTGCAGCCGCCGAGGGCCAGGGCCAGGAGCGCGAGGATGCCGAGGCGGGCACAGGAGCTGCGAGACGAAATGGCGCCGATCATGTCATTTCCTGGTGCCGAACAAAGTATGTCTGGTCTTCTTGTCGGGAGAGGAAGATCCGCCATCCGTGATGACACCGTCCTGATTGATTTGCAAAATAATACTTCCATCGGGAAGCGAATCGCCGACCCCCTTGTATTCCAGGGCGCTGCCCCGCGCGATCAATGCGAACTGTTGGTCGCCGCGCTGGACTGTTCCGGCCAGCCGCCAGCCAGCCGCTCCGCTGCCGGCGTCGGGCCGGACAACCCCCATCCCGGCCGCGCGGCCTTCGGCGGCCCAGGGCCGCTTGGTGGTGATTTCCGCCATGTCCTGCCCCGGCGCCGCCTCTTGCGGCCGGGGCAATGACCAGGCTTCGGCCGCCGGTGCCAGGGCGGATTGCGGCGCTTCCTTGCCCATTTGCCAGCCGAAGGCCAGCGACAGGGCGGCGGCGGCGGCCAGCGTCGCGGTGATCCATAAGTTGGGCCGCCGGCCCCCCGACAGGTCGGTCATGGACCGCTTCCCGAGGCTGGGGGCAGCCGTGCCAGGGCGACCAGGGTGAGGTCCAGGCGCGGCAGCGGCTGTTGCTGGATCACCAGGCGTTCGACCCGCAGCAGATGCGGCTCTTGTTCCAGGCGGTCGAGGAAGGCCAGTAAGGAGGGCACGCTGGGCAGGGCGCTGACGGTCGCCAGCAGTTGCCGGTAATCGCCCGGCAAGGGCTTGGGTCTGCCGATGTCGACCTTGACCTGAACATTGATCAGGCCGGCCTGGCGACCCACATTGGTGATGAAGTCCGACAGATTGGCGGCGGCGGCGCCCTCCGATTCGGCTGGCCACAGGCGGTCTTCCAAGGCGCGGCGCAGCTTGTCGCTGGCGGCGGCGCGCTCGACCCATTGCCCTTCGCCGCGCAGGGCGACGATGCGTTCCAGCAGTTGGCGCTGTTGAACTTCCTCGCGCCGCAGCCGTTCGACCGTGGTGTCGAGCCGCGACCAGCCGAGCGCCGCCACCAACAGGGCGATCACCGCCAATCCCGCCTGGGCCCGCCGGTTGCCGGAGAACTCGTCGAGGAGGCGCCGGGCCTGGCTGGCCAGCGAGCCGGGGCGTTTGCTTGCCGTCACCATTTGGTCGGCACCATCAGTCTGATGCGCAATGCATTGTCGCTGCCGACCCGTTCGACCGTGACGTTCCTGAACCCGTCGGCGCCCTCGAAGCCGCGAACGAAAGACAGCGTGTCCAGGGGCCGATTGGCGGCCAGGGTCACCTCCAACTGTCCGCGGTCGAATGACCAGTCGGTGAAATGCGTCTCGTTGGCCGGCAGTTTTCGGGCCACCAAGGCCATCAGGCGGAGTTGGCCGGGATAGGGATCGACATCGCGCCACAGGCGGATCGCCGCCAGATTGTCGAGAGCGCGGCTGCGGGCGTCGAGGATCGGTCGGACATCTTCCGAACGGGCCGCGACCTCGCGCTCGAGAACGCCGATGTCGTGGCTCAGCCGCATCGCCTGGCCGGCCTGGATGCCAAGGGCGACCAGCGCCGGCAAGGCCAGGGCGGCGGCCGCCAGGCGTGCGTCGACCCGCCCGAGGGCCAATTTGGCACCGGGACGGGGCCTGGTCCACGGCCGCTCCAGCCAGGCCAGTTGCAGCGGTCGGGGAGGCACCGCGGACAGGCGGTCGGGAGGCAGCGAACCGCCACGCTGGAACAGCAGCCAGGCCTGATCGTCCGGCGGCTCCGCCCACCAGCGGCTGGCCACCAGGCTGCCGTCATTCCAATACTGGGCTTCGACCCCGTCCATGGTCTCGACCAGGCGCAGGCCTTCGGGCTGGGGCGGCAACAGGACCGTTTCCGGCAGGAAGCGCAATTGCCGCGGGTCGAGGCCGGCCTCCCGGGCGGCGGCAAAGGCGGCCCCCTGATCCCACAGCCAGGCGGTGACGAAGCGGTCGCCCGTATGGAGATGGGTCGCGGTTTCCTCGAACGGCGACAGCCGTGCCATGGCGAGGGTCAGGGATTGGCGGCTACCGCCCGGCGCCAGCGGGATGCGGTGGAACCGGCAGAGACCCCGCGACAGGATCCACCAGCGCGGTCCACGCCCGGCATCGGGCAAGTCGACACCGTCGCGCCGCTGCCGGTAGAGTCGCGGCGGCGGTCGCAGCAGGGCGGCCAAATTGGCAAGCCGGCCCGGGCGAGGGTGTGGGGCCGGCATCATCGGAGGGCTGGCGGGCTGGACGGTCATAGGGGCTAGTTCGCGCCTCCGGCGGCGGATTGGCCAACCAGCCTATCACGCCGATATCCCATTTGCGTTAACGTGATCGGCGCCATTTGCCGGTCGTCGGGAAAGCTCAAGGTCAATCGGTACAGGGCCACCTTGAAGATTCCGGCGCCGTTTAGGCCGCGGGTGCTTTGGCGCGGGCCGTCGATGATCGCCGACGACCATCGGATGCGGTAAGGCCCCAGATCGAACACCCCGTCGGGGGTTTGCATGGGGTTGATGGCATTCGCCAACTCCAGCGCGTTCTGTCGGCGGTCGACGGAAATGAGGGCCTGCTCGGCCCGGCGGGCGGAATTGATGGCGGAGGACAGGAACCCGTAGAAGCCGATCACGCCGGCCGACAGCACCACCAAGGCGACGATGGCCTCGATCAGGGTGAAACCGGCCTGCGACCCGGCCCGGCTCGGTCCGGCGAATTTCTTGCGACGGGGGCTAGCGGCCGGCGGCATCGATCTGCCGGGGGCGGCACAGCGGCGGGGTCAATTGGTAATGCCAGTGTTCGGAAGAGCGGCTGATCACCACCTCGCCGCCGTCGCAGGCACCGGTGAAATGGTAGCGGATCGGTCGCTCGGTGTGCAGGCTCCAGTCCTTGGGCAGGTCGAGCGTCAGGCGGATCATGGCGGGCGGCGCCTCGCCTTCGGTCAGCAGACCGTCGCGGCCGGACTGGCGCATGGTCAAAGGGAGTTCCCGCAACTGCCGTTCCACCTGTTGCCGTTCGCTGGCCAGCCGGAAGCTGGCGGCCAGGCGACCGGTGGCCGGAACCGCAAGACCGGTCAACGCCGCCACCACGACCAGCACCACCAGCATCTCCACCAGGGTGAAGCCGGCGCCGCCGCAGGATGGGGGCCAAAGCCGCTCAGCGCAGCGGCAGAATGCCGATGTCTTGATCGATTCCTTCGCCACCCGGTTTGCCGTCCGCACCGAAACTATAAAGACTGAACGGCGGATTGCCCGCCGCCGCATAAGCGTAGTTGTAGGGATGTCCCCACGGATCGTTGGGCAAGGCGCCTTCCAAATAGGGGCCGCGCCATCTCGCCCGCAACTCGGGATCGGCGGGCGGCGCCGCCAGCAGCGTCAAGCCTTCTTCCGTGTTCGGATAGCGGCCGAGGTCAAGCCGCAAGGTGTCCAGGGCGGTCCGCAGAATGCGGATCTGCGCCTCCGCCGTGGTCTGTTTCGAGGTGTCCAGCCGTTCCAACAGGCGCGGCCCGACCAATCCGGCGAGCAGCGCCACGATGACCAGGACGATCAGCAGTTCGAGCAAGGTGAAGCCCGCCGCCATGCTGCGCTGCCCAAGGCGAGGGCGCAGCGCAAGGGTCAAGCGACCAAACAACGTTCGCACCGGTTCCCCTTGCTTCCAACCCAGGCCACCAGTTTCGCACTATACAGGATCCACAACAAACAGAGTATGATCCCTGTATGGCTTTCCATTGTCGCGGTTCATGGCTGCCGTGTTGAGCCCGAGCTTCGCCATGGCCTCGCTGATGGCGGCCGGTGCCGTCGGCTGCTTTCTTCTCGGAGGCCTGATCTACGGGGTCTCGGGACAGGCCTTTGCCTTCGCCCTGCTGGCCTGCATCGCCCTGGTGCTGATGGAGATCGACCGTCGCTGGCTGATCCTGCCCGATGTCCTGGTCGCCCTGCTGGGCTTGGTGGCGCTTGCCGCCAGCCTGTGGGCGCCGCTCTATCCCGAACACCGGTTGCTGGCGGGCGCCCTCGGCGGCCTGGTGGCGAGCAGCATGCTGGCGGCGGTGCGCTGGGCCTACCAGCTGCTTCGCCACCGTGAGGGAATGGGCCTTGGCGACGTCAAGCTGGCCTTCGCCGGCGGGGCACTGGCCGGGCCCGCCGGCGTGCCGGCGATGATTCTGGTGGCGGCCTGCGCCACCTTGGCCTTGGCCGGCTGGTCGGCGAGCCGGGAGAACCTGGCCGTTCGTCGCCTGGCCTTCGGACCGGGGCTTTGCCTCGGCATGCTGGTGGTGGCGGTGGGGCGCCACTACGGTTTCGATCCCCTCTCTCTGGCCTGGGAATAGACCGATGGCGGCCGGCGACGTCGAATCCACCGGGCGTGCCAAACCCGATCTGCAACGCCTGCCGATCGGCCAGAGCCTGGTCGCCCGTGGCGCCATCAGCGCCGAAGATCTCGAACGCGGGCTCGCCTTCCAGGCTCGCTTCGGCGGTCGTCTCGGCGGTGTCCTGGTGCGCATCGGCGCCCTGGCCGAAAACGAGCTGCTGGCGGCGCTGTCGGCCCAGCTCGGGTTGCCGATCCTGGATGCCGACGCCGTTCCGGCCGATCCGCAGACAGTGCTGGCGACCATCGAACGATCGGGGATTCCGGTCGAATGGTGGCTCGACCAGGAAGCCGTGGCCTGGGAGACGGCGGTCGACGGGGCGATCCACGCGGTGGCCCGCGATCCCCTGTCGCCCAGCCTCAACGAGACCCTCGCCGCGGCATTCGGAACCCACCATCCGATCCGCTGGTGCCTGGCCTTGAATCAGGATCTCGATCGCCTGCTCGACGCGGTGGACCAGACGCTGCGCCAGGACCGGCGCAACATCTCGGACGAGGTCACCCATCTGCGCGAACTGGCCGAAGAGGCGCCGGTGGTCGAACTGGTCAGCAACACCTTGTCGCAGGCGCTCAATGAACGGGCCTCCGACATTCATGTGGAGCCGGAAGAGAAGCTGTTCCGCATTCGCCATCGGGTCGACGGCGTGCTGCACACGCGCCTGACCCTGCCACGCGATCGCTTCGACGCGGTGGCCTCGCGGGTCAAGCTGCTGGCCGGCATGGACATCGCCGAGCGCCGCCTGCCCCAGGACGGCCGGACCACCCAGCGGATCAATGGCCAGGACGTCGATATCCGGGTGTCGGCCCTGCCGGGAACCTGGGGGGAATCCCTGGTCCTGCGCCTGCTGCCGAAGGAGCGCCAGCAGTTCCGGCTGGAGCGGCTGGGCATGGCGGCGGATCAACGGGACTGCCTCACCGCGGCGATCCATCAGCCGAACGGCATCATCCTGGTGACCGGTCCGACCGGCTCGGGCAAGTCGACCACCCTTTATGCAGCCCTGGAAGCGGTCAATGACGGCTCCAAGAAGATCATCACCGTCGAAGATCCGGTGGAATACGACATCGCCGGGGTCAATCAAGTCCAGGTTCACACCGATATCGGCTACAGCTTCGCCCGGGCGCTCCGCTCCATCCTGCGCCAGGACCCCGATGTCATCATGATCGGCGAGATCCGCGACCGCGACACCGCCGAGATCGCCGTGCAGGCGGCGCTGACCGGACATCTGGTGCTGTCGACCCTGCACACCAACGATGCGCTATCGGCCTTCACCCGGCTGGTGGATATGGGCGTCGAGCCGTTCCTGGTGGCTTCGGCGGTGCGGGCGGTGGTGGCCCAGCGTCTGGTTCGCCGCCTTTGTCCGGATTGTTCCGTCCCGGCTGAACCGCCCCATGCCAGCCTGCTGGCCGAACTGGGGAAGCCGGCCGCCCAGGCGCAATGGCGTCAGGCGGTGGGCTGCCCGCGCTGTCAGCGCACCGGCTATCAGGGGCGGTCCGGCATCTATGAATTGGTCGAGGTGACCGAGGCGATCCGGTCCGCCATTCTCGAACGGAAATCGACCCAGGAACTGGCCCGGATCGCTCGCCAACGCGGCTTCCGGTCCTTGCGCCAGGACGGTCTGATCAAGGCCGCAGCCGGGCTGACCAGCGTCGACGAGGTGGTCCGGGTCACCGGTCTCGACGCGGCCGAGACATGAAGCGGCGGCGGGTGGGAAGCCGCTGCGGCGGCTTCACCCTGGTCGAGATGCTGGTGGTGCTGGTGCTGGTCGCCCTGATCAGCGGCATCCTGCTGTCGGCCTTGGGGCAGACGGTCGATCTGCGGCAGCGCTTGGCCGCCTATCTGGAAGGGAGCGAAGCGCCGACCCTGGTCGCCGGGTGGTTCCGCGACTCCGTCCAGGGTCTGCTGGCCGATGGCGGCTCGGACAGGTTCAGCGGCGGCCCGCGCAGCCTGGCCGGCCTGTCGGTGGCGCCGATCGCCGGTCCGCCCGGCGTGCCGACGCCGATCCGCTGGGACTTGACCTTCGACCCCGCCAGCGGTCGCACAGAGCTGCGCTATACCGCGTCCGGTCGGGCACCGCTGCTGATCGCCTCGTGGCCGGGCGACAGCGGCGGCTTCCAATATTGCGGCAGCGGTCTGGCCTGTGCCGATGGCTGGCCGCCGGCGCCCGACAGCGCAGCGACCGGGCCGTCGGGCGCCGAGCTGCCGGCGGTGATCCGACTCGACGCCTGGCGCGGCTCCCAGGCCTGGCCTATCCTGGCCGCACCGCGCGGGGCGCGCCAGGCGCCGCCCAACCTGCCATGACCATCCGCACGACCAGCCGCCCCAGGACCATCCGCCATGTCGACCGGCAACAAGGCTTCGTGCTGCCGGCGGTGATCGCCGCGGTCGCCGTGCTGGCCCTGGTCGCCGCCGTCATCGGCGGCTGGATGGCCGACAGTCTGGGGCGGGCCGCCGCCTCGCAGGACCGCATCGAGGCGGATGCCCAGATCCACGGCGTCGTACAGGCCATCGCCTGGCGGCTGGCGACCGGCCGGCTGACCGCCGATGGGCTGCACGGCACCTCTGCGCAGCCGGTGGGGCAGGGCCGCCCCACCGAACCGCCCGGTCGCGTCGCGTCCGGCCCGGCCATCGCCGTGGACGGCCGGCCGTACCGCAGCGGTCCGGTCACTCTGCGGCTGATGGACGGCCGCGGCCTCTACAATCTGAACGCCATGGACGAATTGGGACTGGGCGAGCTGCTGCGGCAGTTCGGGGTGCCGCTCGACCAGCGCGCCCTGCTCACCCAGTCGCTGCTCGACTACATGACCCCGCCGACCCCGCAGGCAGCGCCGGGTCTGGAGGACGAGGCCTATCAACGGGCCGGCTTGCCGCCGCCGCGCCACCGGCCCCTGCTGACCCCGTGGGAACTGCAGCGGGTTCTGCATTGGGCGGACACCGACACCCTGTGGAGCGGTCCCGCTGCCTTGCCCACGGTCACCGGCGCCGACCAGGTACAGGGGGTCAATGTCAATACGGCGGGATTGACGGTGCTGCTGACTATTCCCGGGATGTCGCGGGCGACGGCCGAGAAGGTCCTGGACTACCGGTCGCGGCAGGTCATTTCCAACGATGCCGCATTGCTGGCGGCAATGGGGGCCGAGGGCCGCATCGATCCGCTGCACAATTTCACCCTGCCGGCCAATACCCTGCGGCTGTCGTTGCGTGCACCCGGCGAGCCGCTACTGCAGCTGCGGTCCATCACCTTGACGCCGACCGGCAGCGCTCCCACCCGCATCGACTATGCCGTGGCGCTGCCGCCGGACCGCGGCGACCCGCCGCCGGCAGAGCTGGTCGAGCTTCCGCCTGTCCTCACATCCCCGACAGGTCGTTGATGCTGGTGACCGCCAGGAAGACGGCGATCGCCACCAGGCCGACGGCGCCGCCGATCAATACGATGGCGACCGGCTCGATGATGGTGAGCACCGTCTTCAGGCGGTTGCGCACCGCCTCTTCGTAGATCTGGGCGACGCTGCGCATCATCGCGGCAAGGCTGCCCGAGCGTTCGCCGACCCGGACCAGGGTCAGCGCCGTCGCGGGCAGCAGCCCGACCTCTTCGAGCAGGGCCGACAGCGTTCCGCCGCCCCTGAGACCCCGTTCCACCTGGGCCAGCCGCAGCTGCAGATCCGATCCGCGCAGCACCGTCCGGGCCAATTCCAGGCTCGGCAGGAGGGGCACCCGGTTCTCCAACAGACGCGACAGGACCGCCGCCCAGCGGGCCGTTTCCAGCTCCAGCAACCAGCCGCGCAGCACCGGCAGGCTGAGCAGCAGGGTGAAGCCGCGCTGCCGTACCGCCACCTGCCGCGACGCCATGACGATGCCCAGCCCGACGACAGCGGCCGCGCTCACCAACAGGGCCAGATGGCTGTTGATCCACATTCCGGTGGCGATGACCGCCGCCGAAAGCAGCGGCAAGCGGTCCATCTTGCCCTCGAACAGGACGGCGAAGCGCGGCACCACCACGGCGAAGATGAACAGCACGGCGGCCAGCCCGAAGCCGATCAGGAAGATCGGATAGGCCGTGGCGCTGCGCAGGTCGCTGCGCAGTTTCCGCTCGGCGTTCATCTGCGCCGCCGCATCGGCCAGGGCTTCACCCATGCGACCGCTCAATTCGCCGGCTTCGACCAGCCGGTGGATATAAAGCGGCAGCCACGGAAAGCAGCGCGCGAAGGCCTGGCAGAACTTCTCGCCGCGCCGCAGCGCCGCAATCAGCTCGCCATAAGCGGCGCCGAGCAGCGGATGCTCGGTTGCCTCGGCCAGCGCCGTCAGCGCTTCGGCCAGGGGCACGCCGCCGGCCACCAGGGCCTGCAAGCCGACCAGCATGTCCACCAGGTCGCGCGCCTCGACCTTGCGCCGGCGCCCCGGCCGACCGGCTTTCCCGGCCGGGTCGATGGCGGCGGGCTCCATGCCGCGGCGGATCAGCGAGCGGTGGGCGCTGCGCAGGCTGGGCGCGTCGATCTGGCCGACCACCCGCCGTCCGTCCGGCTGCATCGCTTCGTAGCGGAATCTCATCCAGGTCAAGCAGTCCCAAAGGTCCGGCCGCGGCCAACTCTACGCCGCCGGCCGCGGCCTCGCCAAGGCGAAAGGCCCCTGTCCTGGCGGACAGGGGCCCATCGTCACCACGTCATCGGCGCCGGCCGATCAGTCGCCGCCGAAGCTGGTCTGGACGCTATGGCAGAGGCCGCAGCCCACCACATCGCCCTGCTTCACCGAGACGGTCCGTCCTTCGATCTTGAAGCTGCGGTCGGCTTGCGCCTTGGACAGCCGGGTGCCGAGATGGTCGGTGCCGTGGCATGTGGCGCAGCTATCGCCGCCGCGTCCCTGATGGGCGAAATCGCCGTGACCGCCGATCCACCGCTGATCGTTGATCGGGTGCAGGCCATGCGGCCCTTGCAGCGTGCCCTTGCCGAAGCTGCCGGCGGCGTGGCAGGCCGTGCATTCGGCCAGCTTGCCGGCATGACCCTGCAGCTGCGAGGTGGTGACGTTGTCATTGGCGTTGGGATTGATCACCGGCCAGATGGCATGCGGACTGCCATGGCATCCCTCGCAGGCGACGCCGCCATGACCGTGGCTGTCGCGATAGAGCTTGCCGGATTCGGCGGCGAAGGTGAGGTTTGCCGGGATGACCGGCGCGGCGGTCGCGTCGCCCTTGGTGTAGGCCAGGGTCTGTACCGCCGGCTGGCCCTGATGGCAGGATTCGCAGTGCGGTTCGTCGCCCCAGGGGGTCCGCGGCTTCCCGGTGGATGTCAGCGGAAATACGCCGGCCACCGAGAGCATGCCGCCATGGCAGTCGGTGCAAACCTGGCCGGCCTTGCTCATGACGTCGCGGAAACATTGGGTGATCTTGCCAGGGTGACACTGGAAGCAGTTGCCCTCCATGGGACCGGAGGCCGGCACCAGGGGTTGCGGGCCGCCCGCCACCGGACTGGTCGACAGGACCGGTTCGCCCTTGGCGTCGCGGACCAGGTTGCCGGCGGCATCCACCAGCAGCTGACCATGGAAGCCGTGCATCGCCCCGGACATGGATTGCCGGGCCGGGTCGCCGCCCGGACCGCCGACCCCGGCCAGCGCATTGGAGCGGTGACATCCGGCGCAGACGAAGGGCTGGCTGGCTCCCAGCTGGGTGTTGTGCTTGAAGTCGTGCAGGCGGACGATGTTGATCTTTGCCGCCTTCAGCTTGTCGTAGCGGTTGTTGCTGGTGGTTGCCACAAAGGTCGGTCCGTTGGCCCGAGCCGTGGGATCGGCACCGGGGCCGCCGAGGGCGTGACAGCCGGCGCAATCGATCTCGCTGGAGATCGGAACCACCGCATCGGTGGTGGCGAGCACGCTGCCGGTGGGCGACACCGCCTGGACCCGTACCAGCGGATAGGGGTTCTGACGGCCGGCGTCATCCACCGGGGACATCGGAATGCCCTGCGCGCTGAACCATTTCTGCGCCGTGACGAAGGTCGAGAAGCTCTGCGGCTTGTTCGCCGCATAGGGCGCGCTGATGCCCGGCATATAGCGGCCGTGATCGGCATTCAGGTTGGTCTGCAGGCCCTCGTCGGGCTTTGGATTGAGACCGGCGAACAACAGGCTGGCGATGGTGGTGTTCTGCCCGGTCGCCGGGCTGGTCACCACGTCCCAGAAATCGGTCCGTTGGATCAGGGCGCTGGAGAATGCGATGCCCACCGGCCAATTGCGGGCGGTCGAACTGATCGAGTTGGCGCCCGCCGGATCGTTGGGATTCGATGCCGCCGAATAGACCAGGGACATCGGAATCTGGGCCGGATCGACCACCGCCGGATTGCTCGCGGTGGTGCCCTTGCGGATGACCTGGGCGTTCATCACGTTGAACGGCGGCAGGATGCTGTAGGGCACCGAGCTGATGTCGGCGCAATGCATGCCGAGGTCATTGAAGGCCAACACCGCATAGGCGGAATTGCCGGCGCCCGAGTTGCCCGGTGCCGGTTGTTCGGACACCTTCGCCGGAAGTCCGGTCGGTAGCGGCGATACGGCGACCGTGGTGGTCGCCTGGCAGCGGCTTCCGTTGGTGCCGGTAACCGCCAGCACGACATTGAACGTGCCGTTTACGTCGAACCCCACCGGGCCCGTCGTCGAGGTGAACGATCCGGCATAGCTGCCTGAAATGGGGGCGGCACCGCCACCAAAGGTCCATTCCACCGAGAGAACGCCATTGGCGGGACCGCTTCCGGTGCCGGTGAAGGCGAAGCCTTTCAGCGCACCGGTCGGCGGCGCCGCGGCGGCCGCACTGGTGATGGCGCAGGTCAGGCCCTGGGCGGCCGGGACCGCCGGGGTGCCCGGGTTGCTGGTCACCGGTGGATTGGCCACCGGCGGGTTGGACCGCGTCGGCCCCCCGTCTTCGCCGGCATCGGCCCAGGCGAAGCCGCCGAGGCCACAGACCACCATGGCGGCGGCCAGCAAGGATAATCGGGCTGTCTTTCGGAACTGGGTCATTTGCTTTCACTCCATCCCCTGAGGGTTAGCATTTTCCCTGGGTTGCATCATCGACCACTAAATTAGATACAGCTGTGTTTAGAGGCGGTTAAATCTCATGCCCTAAGTCCATGTTTATTCTTGTAAAGATCATGATTGCCTCGGCCATAAGAGTCGTTCTCATGACTCATGTGAGCGATATATGGCATATCGCGTAAGACAGAATAGGCGAGTCGACTCGTGATAAAGAAGCAAGGCCACTGTTATTTATTTGTGATCTCTATCTCCGATGAGATCGACCAGAGAGCAGCCTTTGTCACCTTGGCCTCCCGTATTCTTCATTTTGGCCTCGCCCTTCGCTATCGGCGCATTGGCTCAACCGCAACGACATAACGCTTGAAAATCGACCGCCGGGTCTGTGACGTTTTACACAGCCGGCGATGTTTTTTGGCCGCGGGGGCGAATCGCCTCGGCGGCATGCCCTGGCAGTGCACAGCTCGGGGCGCTCGGCAGCACGACCGCGTGCTCCGGTGGCTGTGCCGCTGAAACCGACGGATTCGCTTGTGACCACGAAGCGGTCTTCTCACAGTATTAAAGGCTTCCAGTTCGAATCGCGGGTCGCTATATTCAAATAATTAATTTGGATGGGCCGCAATTGGAATGCGCGTAATTTGCGTGGCCTAGCACTGCGCTGGCGTCCCCGGCAGGCGCCATGCCACCCATTTGTTGCAACGAACGTTGCTCATTCATGCGGAGGCTCTTATGGTCCTGACCGCTACTCAGACCATTACCAACGACTTCAATGACATTTTGTTTGATTCGACCAGCGCAACGAATCAGGCACTCATCGCGCAATACGCGGGGCAGTTGGCCAGCGGAGCGATCAGCGCGCCCACGGTGGCGGCCAATATCGCGGCCTTGCCGGAAGCAAATATCGTCGACTATGTGTACAGTCTATATTCGTCTGTTCTCAATTACTCTCTGTCAAGCACGGCTGTTGGCGGATTGAAGTATTGGGTGCAGCAGGTCGAGAGCTTGTTCTTGACTCCTGCCGATATAGCCGCCGGCACGATGACCGACGCGGCGGTTGTCTTCCTCGATCAATCCTTCATCAATGCCGCCGGAACAGGAGGCACGCCGGCCTTTGTGGTTCCCACCGGGCCACTCACAGTGGCGAACGTGTCGCCACTGGTGCAGCAGATGTACGAGCAGGCGGCGCTCGCCAGCAACTTGACCGAGGCCCAGATGGCGGGTGGCGTCACCTATTGGGCAACCCAATACATCGCTGAATACAACGCCAACGGCGCCGCCTATGCCAACCAATTCCTGGTGAACAGCTTCGCCAACGCGGCCAATATCCCAAATGCGACGATTATCCACAATTGGCTGGGCGCCGGGGGATGTCCCGGTCGATGTTGAAATTGGAGGGCAGGCGTTGCTCACCTTGAGCCTGTAGGCTCGGGGTGTCGAATCCGCAAAGGAGAGCAACGCCATGAAGAAATCTACCACATTGGCCGCCGTCGTTCCGGCGACA
>CAIOJO010000246.1 GCA_903858635.1 uncultured Telmatospirillum sp.
CGCCGACACCACCTTCAGCACCACCGGATAGCCGATCGCTTGCGCGGCGGCCAGGGCCCCGTCCAGCGACTCCACCAGCTTGAACGGCGGCACCCGGATGCCGTACTGGTCGCAGACCGAATAGGCTTCCGGCTCGAGCAGGCTGACCCGACCTTCCTTGGCGGCCGCCGCGATCAACTGCGCGGTCGGTCCCTCGCTGCGACCTGCCTGGCTGTGGGCGGGGACCCGCGCCACCGTGGTCCGGGCGGCGCCATAGCCGGCCAGATGAGCGGCGATCTGGGCGATGGTGTCGGGATAATCGAAGGTCGGCAGGCCGGCATCCTCCAGGCCCCGCTTCAGCTCGGTGGCGAAATCGCCAAAGGTCACCGCGTTGAGCAGTGGCTTCTTGGCACTGCCCTGGGCGTGGTAAGCGGCGGCGATCTCCTTTGCCAGCAGGGGCTGGTCGAGAAAGGCGCTGGGCGCCAGGATCTGGATGACCGCGTCGACGTTTGGATCATCGAACAGGATCTTGAGCACCTGGTTGTGCAGTTTCTCGGTATGGGCTGCCGTCAGGTCGATATAGCCGGGCGGGTGGCTGATATTGGCGGCGGGGGACAGGATGGCTTTCAGCGCCGTTTCCGTTTCCTTGCTGAAGTTCGCCATCTTGATGGCGGGCAGCGCCGAGATCGCGTCGATGCACATGGTTCCCGGCCCGCCCATATGGGTCAGCAGGGCGACGCGGTTGCCGCTGGGGATCGGCTGCTTGGAAAACGCCCGCAAGGTGTCGTAGAACTCGGCGACGGTGCGGGTGCGGATCAGCCCGAACTGGCGGAAGGCCCCGTCGTAGATGGCGTCGGCCCCGGCGATGGCCCCGGTATGGGACAAGGCGGCGGTGGTGCCCAACTCGCTCTGACCGCTTTTCAGGATCACCACCGGCTTGGCCGCCGTGACTTCGCGGGCGGCCTCGAAAAAGCCGCGCGGATCCGACAGGCCTTCCAGATAGATGCCGATCACCTTGGTCGAGTCGTCGTCCTTCAGGAAGCGCAACAACTCGGCCATCTGCACATCGGCCATGTTGCCGACCGAGACGAACTTGTTCAGGCCGACCCGGCCGGTGGTGCCCGACGCGAACAGGAACGAATTGCCGAAGGCGCCGCTCTGGGTCAGTACGCTGATGCCGCCACTCGGATAGGCGCCGATGTCGAAATTGGTGTTAAAACCGGTCACCGCGTCGATCACCCCGACGCAATTGGGACCGACCATGCGGATGTCGGCGCCGCGCAGCGTCGAGACCAGATCCTTCTCGCGCTGGTTCGCCTCGGCGGTGGCCACCTCGCCGAACCCGGCCGACATGCACACCACGGCCTTCACATCGTTGAAGCGGGCCTTGCGCGCGGCCAGTTCCCGGGCCACCGGCACCGCCGCCTCGGCCGCCACGATCAGCACGACCAGTTCGACCGGGTCGGGGATGTCGCTCACGTTCTTGTAGCAGGGCAGGCCGAGGATCGACGCTTCGCGCGGATTGACCGGGTACAGTTTGCCCTGGTAGCCCATCGCGATCATGTTGCGGAGCACAGCATTTCCCGCCTTCTTGGGATCCGAAGACGCGCCGATCACGGCCACGCTCTTAGGATTGAAAAAAACGCTCAATGCTGAAACGTCCTGCATCACTTTCCCCCGAAGCTTTCCGCTTGCAAAAATGGATCCCGATCACGCCGAACGGGCCCATCGGCCTCGGTTCCGGCGCATTGCATCACCCGTACCCAAGTTGGAGATCGCGGTCTGGACGAATGCGGCGTCCCGGCTCCGGGCAGACGCATTCTTGGACACCCCTCCATTCCTCTCTTTGGAATGAATGATTATTCATTCAGCCGTTTTGGTCAAGACAGTTCGTGCGGATACCGGTCCGCATCGCGGGTGATTAATCCGTGCGGGCTAGGTCCCCGACGCCGTCCGGCGTTGCTTGCGCGGCTTGGCGGCAATCGCCTTGGGTGGGCCTGCCGTGCCGGCATCGGCCAGCTTGCTGTAATGGCGCCAGCCCTTTGGTGTCAGCAGGGCGCGGGCGAAGAAATCGAGGCCATGGGCGATATATTCTTCGAGCGTCACAAGCTGCTTCAGGCGCCAGTATTTCAGGGCCCAGCTATGGGCGAAGGTGACCAGCTGATAGGTCACCAACTCGACGTTCACCTCGCGGAACAGGCCTTCCGCGATGCAGTCGCGGAGCGCGGCTTCGATCAGGCCGTTGGTCTCGATCTCGTGGTTCTTGATCAACTGGCGGCGGTCTTCCGGCAGCGACTTGGTCGAGCGGTAGGCCAGCACGGTCGCTTCGCGGCGCTGGTCGACTACCCGGCAATAGGCCTGCACGGCAGCCCGGTAGCGCGCCAACGGATCGCTCAGGCCTTCCATTGCGGCAGGGATCTCGTGCTTGTAGGAATCGAGCACGCTCAAGAGCGACAGCAGAAGAACGTCTTCCTTGTCGCTGACATACTGGTAGATGAGGCCGCTGCTGACTCCGGCCAGCTTGGCGATCTCCTGAATCGTCGTCCGGTAAAAGCCTTGCCGAGCGAACAGTTCCACCGCGGCGGCGATGATCTGGCCGCGGCGGCGGTGGACCAGCACCTCGTCGGTGACTTGGCTCTTGACTTCAGGAACGCCGTTGGGATGCATATGGGATCTCCCATCCTGGCCGTGTCCCAAATGCCGATTGACGGCCATTTGGTATGAATGAATAATCATTCAATAGCCGAACCGCGCCGCCGAAGCAACGTCGAAACTGTCGTCGTCAATTCGAGTAAGTGGCGTTTGGCATTAGACCAATTCCGACCAACCGAGGTATCCCGACATGCCGGAAATTCTGCTCGAGCGTCCCCGTCACGATGTCTTGTTGGTGCGCCTCAATCGGCCGGAAGCGAAGAATGCGCTGAACAACGCGGTGCGGATGCAATTGGCCGAGGCGTTCACCGAAGCGGCCGCCGACGATACGCTGCGGGCCATCGTGCTGACCGGTAACGCCGAGGCATTCGCCGCCGGTGCCGACATCAAGGATATGGCCGAGGCCGGCGCCATCGAGATCATGCTGCGGCGGACCCACCTGTTGTGGCGGGCCATCGCCCAATGTCCAAAGCCGGTCATCGCCGCGGTCAACGGCTATGCGCTGGGCGGGGGCTGCGAGTTGGCGATGCATGCCGACATCATCATCGCCGGCGAATCGGCCCAGTTCGGGCAGCCCGAGGTGCGGGTCGGCATCATGCCGGGGGCCGGCGGCACGCAGCGGCTGCTGCGGGCGGTCGGCAAATTCAAAGCGATGAAGATGGTGTTGACCGGAAAGCCGGTGACGGCCCGCGAGGCCGAGGCCATGGGCCTGGTCAGCGAGGTGGTGGCCGATGCCGAAGTGCTGCCGGCGGCGCTGGCCCTGGCCCAAACCATCGCCGCCATGCCGCCCTTGGCCGTCCAGCAGATCAAGGAGGTGATGCTGGCCGGGGCCGACGCGCCGTTGGAAACCGCCCTGATGCTGGAGCGCAAGGCCTTCCAGCTGCTATTCGACAGCAAGGACCAGAAGGAAGGCATGCGGGCCTTCGCCGAGAAGCGCCGGCCCGATTACCAAGGCTGCTAGCCGTCAATTCCTCGCCAATCCGGTTAAGACGGGCACCCACTTCCTATAGGGTTAATGATGGCCCGTGCCGAAGTCGCCCAATCGGCAGGACCTGACCCATAGAGGAAGCTCCCAACCGGTTGGGTTCGAGCGGGGGAAGCCCTCAGCAGGGGTGGAAATCGCGATGCCCGGCCCCTATAATCCCTCCATGCCGATGATCGACATTCGCCATCTTTCGCCGCAAGAACGCCTCGACCTTATCGGGCAGCTTTGGGATAGCCTCGACGCCGCCGACATACCCTTGACGGCGGCCCAATCGGTAGAGATCGACCGACGGCTTGCCACGCTTGACGAGGACATTAAGCACGGCAGAGACGCCGCCGACGTACTGGCTGACCTCCGGCAGCATATCGAGTAATGCGGGTCCGCATTACGGCCGCGGCGGCGGCCGAGCTTGCAGAAGCGGTGGCATGGTACAAGGCGCACGCGCCCGAGCAGGGGGGCCGGTTTGTTGACGAGTTCGAGGCTCTGATCGCCCGCCTCGTAGAGAATCCCCGGCAGTTTCCGATTGCCCGCGGAGACGCGCGGCGAGCCGGCTTCCGGCGATTTCCCTACGGCTTGTTCTTCCGCGTGCAGGGTGAATTCGTCCAGGTCTTCGCCTGTTTCCACGGCAACCGCGACCCGCGCCGCTGGCACGAACGGACTTAACGGCTGGGCGGGGTCTGCTGTGCCGTCGAGAGCCGCCCCACTTTGCCGCCAGTAATCTGGGTGAGTTTGACCCTGAACGGTCAGTCTCATATCGAATTGGCGCCGGTCGTAGTTGGGCCCAAACTCGCCGAACAGTAGCGGCTCAAGGGCGTGAGAGGTCGTGAGAAAGCGACTGCGTCACCTCAGTCAGAGGCAAGGATTCATTACCGGCGGCCTGGGAACGGAGAGGAGGTCCGCCACCCCCTTCAATCTAGCCCTACTAGAGACCTGTTCCATACTCATGACCATCGGCCCCATGTCCCCGAGGGTACACTTGTCAGCCCCTCCGGCCTTCTGCAGTTCTGCCCGAAACTTGGACTCCGCATCGGAGATGCGCTTCTCAAGCTGCTCCTTTGTTACGGGTGTGGGGCTATTCTGGACGATAAAATCGTTAATGGCATCCTCGCTCTTGGCGAGGTCATCTTGGAGCTGACGATGGCGATCCGGATCGCAGATCTTGAGTCCGAGCATGATTGAGTAATTGATCTGCCAGCTACAAAGGACAGCTCCGTGTCCGCTTCTATCGAACCCGGCAACCATATTCCCGGATTTAAGGTATTCAACGCCGTTCGTCTCGCCGCTGGTACTACTTGGCTGCGTTGCAGTGTCCGACCTTTCAGTTTTGGCATCAATGTTCCTATCGCCCGACCTGCTTTCCATTAGGGCATCAAGATTAGCCTTTGCCGGCTTCGAGCCATGCGCAACGGCGCGGCTGTACCATTCGACGGCCTTGTCGTCGTCGTGCGGTATTCCTTCACCGCTTTCGTACATCAGTCCTAGTGCGTTTTCGGCCTCGTTGACACCTTGCTCAGCCACCTTCTCGTAAAGGCTAAACGCCTTCTCTGGTTCTCCCCATTCCCGCCAGTAAAGCTGAGCCAGCATTACTTGTGCGTTCTGATTCCCCAGGTCCGAAGCCGTGGTCAGCCACTTCTTCGCTTCGGAATCGTCCTTGGGCCACCGGTTGCCGTATTTCAAGCCAGCGTATATGAGGCCAAGGGAGAGAGCAGCTTCGCCGTTACCCTGTGCGGCAGCCTTGCCATACCAAGCGACAGCCTCTGCCACGTTCCGGTTGGCGGAAGCTTCGTCCTTATAGTAGTGCGGGAGGCTCTCGTATAACTTTGCCAGATTGACCTGCGCGACCGCGTCTCCCTGTTCGGCCTGCCTCGCGTAAACCCTAAGCAGGTCGCCCTGTCCACCCGGCCCACCCAATTTGAAGAAATAGGCTGCCTTATTGAGGTCCTGAGCGACACCATCGCCAGTTTCATACATATAGAGGTGTCTGTCTTAACCGGACAGGCAAGGTCGATTCTTAGGCGGCGTCACGCCGCTGTGGCGAGCCGGCCCGTGGCCTGGCCGGCGCGGGCGACACGGGAAGCCACCTCGGGGCGCATTTGCGCCCGCAGCTCGCGGTCCTGAAAGGCTTCGCCCAGCCAGTTCCACAGGTCGTTTTCGGTGGCGAAGACGTTGCGCCAACGCTCCTCGGGAAGATGGGCCAGATAGAGATTGAGGGCATGGACGCGGTGCTGGTGGCCGAGGCGCCGAATCGCCGCTGCCATGTCCTGGAACTCGGCGACGCTGTGCGGACTGCACAAATGGACCAAGCCTCGCCGGGCCAGCGGAAGAGCCGCCAGGGCCAGGGCCAGCGCGATCACGTCGAAGGGAAGGTGGGCGCCATGATCCGTCCAAAAATGGCCCGGCCCGGCTCCGGGGCCTTGGGCAATGGAGTATCCATCAAACAAGACAAAAGTAATCGCGATGCCGGCAACTACAGATATGATATCCATGAAGAAAAGTGCCGCTTTCATTGCGCGTACCCCCGCGTTGTCGTGGCAATTTTCTCGGATGTGCCTCCCGCTTTCGTATTTACATATAACTTATGGTGAGCGTGGCATGCCGTTCAATGTAATACAAACTGTATCTTCGTTATATTCAGTTTACACTATGTTTGCATGAATGCGCCCCCGGTGATGTGAGCCACGTCACAAGCTGGGCGATCCATCACCCCTAAATTTGCGTTAGGCTAGCCGTTCCCCTCAACCGCGAGGTCGACGATGCGGGCAATTGTCATGGAGGCCTACGGCGGCAGCGATCGTTTGCAGTTGCGCCAGATGTCGGATCCCCGGCCGGGGGCCGGCGAGGTCCTGATCCGGGTGCGCGCGGCTGCGGTCAATCCGGTGGACTGGAAGATCCGCCAGGGTCATCTGCGTCTTATTCTTCGCCTGCAATTCCCCTACATTCCGGGCGGCGACATGGCGGGAGAGGTGGTGGCGGCGGGAGCGGGGGTGACCGGCTGGCAGGCCGGCGACCCGGTGGTCGGCTTCGCCGATCTGCGGCGGGGCGGCGCCTATGCCGAATTGGCCGTGCTGCGGCAAGGCAGGTTCGCCCGCAAGACGCCGAAGTTGAGCTATGCCGAGGCCGCCACTTTGCCGATTGCCGCCTGCACGGCGCTGCAGGCCCTGCGTGACCTGGGGCATCTTTCCGCCGGCGGCCAGGCGCTGATTCTGGGTGGCGCCGGCGGTGTCGGCCATTTCGGCGTGCAGATCGCCAAGGCGATGGGCGCCACCGTCACGGCAACCTGCGGCCCGGCCAACCTGGCCTTCGTGCGCGGCCTGGGGGCGGATCGGGTGGTCGATTACCACCAGGAAGACGTCACCGCCGGCGACAGGCGGTATGACGTCATCCTCGACGCGGTGGCCAAGGGTTCGTTCCGCCGCTGCCGCCATCTGCTGGCGCCCGGTGGGACCTATGTCACCACCCTGCCGGCACCCGACGTCTTCGTCTGGGATGCTGTCGAACGGTTGCTCGGCATCCTGCGCACGGCCAGGCGGGCCCGGGCGATCATGGTGCGGCCGACACAGGCCGACCTTGCCTTCCTCGGGCAATTGGCCGAGGAAGGCAAGCTAAAGCCGCTGGTCAGTCGCGTCTATCCACTGGCCGAGGCCGCCCTGGCGCAGGAGGCCAGCCAAGCCGGCCACACGCAGGGCAAGATCGTCATCGCGCCGTGACGCTCACATCATCTCGCCGCCGGCGACGCCGATGTTCTGGCCGGTCACCGAGGCCGAACCGGGCAGGCACAGCCAGGTGACCGCGTCGGCCACTTCCTGCGGTTTGATCAGCCGGCGCTGCGGATTGTGGGCGACCAATTCGGCCAGCGCGTCTTCGCGCGAGCGGCCGGTCTTGGCGACGATGTTGGCGATGGCGCTCTCGACGATCGGCGTGTCGGCATAGCCGGGGCACACGCAATTGACCGTCAGCGGCTTGGCCGCGTACTCGCGGGCCAGCGAGCGGCTCATGCCGACCAGCCCGTGCTTGGCGGCGCAATAGGCGGCGCAATAGGGATAACCGGTCTGGCCGGCAGTCGAGGCGATGTTGACGATTCGGCCGAAGCCGGCCGCCAGCATGCCCGGAATCGCAGCCTTCATGCACAGGAAGGGCCCGGTCAGGTCGATCTTGATCATCAGGTCCCAGAAAGCGAGATCGGTCTTGCCGAACGGGGCCGCCTTGGCGATGCCGGCGTTGTTGACCAGGATGGTGACCGGGCCCAGCCGCTTCGCCGTCTCGGCGAAGCCGGCTTCGATCGAGGCCGCATCGGTGACGTCGAAGCGAATGAATTCGGCCTTGTGGCCCTTGTCCCGGTTCGCCGCAGCCACCTCTTCGCCGGCCTTGTCCTGGATGTCGGCGATGACGATCGAGGCGCCCTCTTCCGCCAGCTGCTCGGCGATGGCCCGGCCGATGCCCGACGCGGCGCCGGTGACCAGCGCCACCTTTCCCTGCAATTTCATGTTCGTCTCCTCGTTTCGAATGGGCTGAGTCAAGCTTTGGTCCGGTCGGCGTGATAGCCTTCGAAGACCTTGGAGGCGATGACCAGCTTCTGCACTTCGCTGGTTCCTTCGTAGATCCTGAGCGCGCGGATCTCGCGGTACAGCTTTTCCACCACCACGCCGCTGACCACGCCCAGGCCGCCCCATAGCTGGACCGCCTGGTCGATGACCATTTGCGCCTGTTCGGTGGCGAACAGCTTGGCCATCGATGCTTCGCGCGTGACCCGGCCGCCACCGATGTCCTTGGTCCAGGCGGCGCGATAGATCAGCAGCGCGGCGGCGTCGATGGCCAAGGCCATCTCGGCGATCTTGGCCTGGGTCAACTGGTAGTCGGCCAGTTTGGTGCCGAACACTTCGCGCGCGAACACCCGGTCGACCGCTTCCTCGAAGGCGCGGCGGGCGAAACCGAGGGCCGCGGCGCCGACCGTCGAGCGGAATACGTCGAGCACCGACATCGCCACCTTGAAGCCTTCTCCCGGTTTGCCCAGCATATTGGCGGCGGGCACCCGGCAGCTGTCAAACTTGAGCGAACCCAAGGGGTGGGGGGCGATCACATCGATCCGCTCGGACACCGACAGGCCCGCGGTCTCGGCATCGACCACGAAGGCGGCCAGACCCTTGGCGCCGGGGGTGTCGCCGATGCGGGCGAAGACGGTGTAGAAATCGGCCAGACCGGCATTGGAAATCCAGGTCTTGGCCCCGTCGATGACGTAATGGTCGCCGTCGGCCACCGCCCGCGTGGTCATCGCTCCGACATCCGAGCCGGCATTGACCTCGGAAATGGCGAAGGCGGCGATCGCCTCGCCGCGACCGACGCGCGGCAGGTAATGGCTCTTCTGCTTGTCATTGCCGAACAGGGTGATGGCGGCGCTGCCCAATCCCTGCATGGCGAAGGAAAAATCGGCCAGGCCGGCGTGCCGGCCCAGGATCTCGCGGCCCAGGCACAGACCGCGCACGTCGAAGTCCTTGGCTCGCCCGCCATAGGCGGCCGGAATGCAGGCCTTCAGGAATCCCGCCTTGCCGAGTTCCCGTACCAGGCCGCGCGCGGTGTCGTCCATGGCCGGGCCATGGGCTTTGTCCTCGGGGCACAAGCTGGGCAGGGATGCGACGGCCCAATCCTCGAGAGCGGCCGCGAAGCTGCGGTGCGAGTCGTCGAAGAATGGCCAGGTGAGGAAGGACTTTTCGAGCATGACGATCACCTGATGGAGTGCGAGCCCCTCTCCCCTTGCGGGAGAGGGGTGGGGTGAGGGGGCCGCCTCCGCGATGGGTGGCTTTCCCCTCACCCTCCCGCTTCGCGGGCCCCTCCCTCTCCCGCAAGGGGAGAGGGAAAGGTAGCGTTATATCAGTTGCCCTCGAACTTCGGGCTCTGCTTGTTGGCGAAGGCGATGTAAGCCCGCTCGAAGTCGTTGGTCTGCATGCAGATCGACTGCGCCTGGGCTTCCGCCTCGATGCACTCGCCGAGGCCGGCGCTCCATTCCTGCCACAGCATCTTCTTGGTCATGGCATGGCCGAAGGTGGGGCCGTCGGCCAGGGTGGTGGCCAGCTTGGTGGCCGCCGCCAGCACTTCTTCCGGAGCGTGCAGGGTGTTGTAGAAGCCGTAGCGTTCGGCTTCGTCACCCGGCATGGCACGGCCGGTGTAGAGCAGTTCGGCCGCACGGGACATGCCGATCAGGCGCGGCAGCAGGGTGCAGGCGCCCATATCGGCGCCGGCCAGGCCGACCCGGGTGAACAGGAAGGCGACCTTGCTGCGGGCCGTGCCGAGACGGATGTCCGAGGCGCAGGCCAGCATGGTGCCGGCGCCGGCGCAGATGCCGTCGATGGCGGCGATGATCGGCTGGGGGGCCATCCGCATGGCCTTGACCGCATCGCCGGTCATCCGGCAGAACTCCAGCAGGCCGGGCATTTCCATCTTGGTCAGCGGGCCGATGATCTCGTGCACGTCGCCGCCCGAACAGAAGTTGCCGCCTTCGCCGGTGATCACCACCGCCTTGACGTCATTGGCATAGACCATGTCCTGGAACAGGTCGCGCAGTTCGCCGTAGGAGTCGAATGTCAGCGGATTCTTCTTCTCGGGGCGGTTGAGGGTGAGCGTCGCCACCTTGCCCTCGACCTTCCAACCGAAATGCGTGGCCTTGTAATTGGCTGCCTTGAACTCTCTCATGTCTCAATCCTCTTGTCTGAAGGAACGGTTGGTGGTCAGCCCACCATGGCGATGCCGCCGTTGACGCTCAGAACCTGGCCGGTGATGTAGTCGGCCCGGTTGCTGCCAAAGAAAATGATCCCGTCGGCCACTTCCGACGGCTTGCCGAAGCGCCGCATCGGGATGGCCTTGACGAATGCCTCGAGGAACTTCTCCGGCTCGGACCGCAGCAGCGGGGTGTCGGTCGGGCCGGGGCAGATGCAGTTGACGTTGATGCCATGGCGGGCGCCTTCGCGGGCCAGCGCCTTGGTGAAGGCGATGACGCCGCCCTTGGCGGCCGAATAGACGCTCTCGCCCAAGCTGCCGACGCGGCCGGCATCGCTGGAGACCAGCACCACCTTGCCGCCCTTCTGCTCGATCAGCACCGGGAAGAAGGCGCGCATCAGCTCGACCGGGGCCCGCAGGTTGAGGGCCAGCACCTTGTTGACGAAGGCGTCGTCGTTCTCGACGAAGGGCTGGATATGACCCCAGCCGGCGACATTGGCGATCACGTCGACGCGGCCCTTGTTGGCCAGGACCCACTCCTTGCAGGCCTTGATCGAGGCGGGATCGGTCAGGTCGAGCTTGCCGAAGGTCGCCTTGCCGCCATTGGCGCGGATTTCGGCGGCGGCCTTTTCGCCGGCCTCGACATTGATGTCGCCCAGCAGCACGTCGGCGCCGAGAGCGGCAAAACCCTGCGCGGTGCACAGGCCGATGCCGGAGGCGGCGCCGGTCACCAGAACGATTTTCCCATCAAACTTCATATCTGTAATCTCCTCACGCTGGAATTTTGAAGGCGGGCAGCGGCTAACGCTGGCCGGCCAGGAAGGCTTCGACGCGGGCCCGCGTCTCGGGTTCGTGCAATAGGAGGTCGCGGGTCCCGGTCAGTTCCTCCTCATAGCCGTCACGATTGGGATCGGCCTCTGCGGTGATGCAGGCCTTGGCCACCGCCACCGCCCCTCGGGGCAGCTTGCCCAGCCGAACGGTCAGCGCGTCGGCGAAGCCGGGCAGTTCGGCCCGCGGCACCGACCAATGGACCACGCCGAGGGCAGCCGCGGTGCCGCCGTCGAGGATTTCCGCCCCGAGGATCAGCCGCTTGGCAATCGCCTGCCCGCACAGCGCCGTCAGGCGCTGGGTGCCGCCGGCCCCGGGGATCAGTCCGAGATTGACCTCGGGCAGGGCCAGCTTGGCCTCATTGGCGGCGACGCGGAAGTCGCAGGCCAAGGCCAGCTCGAGGCCGCCGCCCATGGCGGCGCCGCCAAGTTCGACCACGGTGGTCATCGGCAGCGCTTCGATGCGGGCCAGAACCTTCTGCAGATCGCGGACGAAGTCGATCTGGGTATCCACCGAGTTGGGATCGGCCAGATTTGCCCGCATCTCGGCAAGGTCGGCGCCGGCGCAGAACACCTTCCCGGTGCTGCGGATGTGGACCACGCTGATGCCCTTGTCCCCTTCGATGGCGTCGAGCGCCTTATGCAAAGCGGCAATCAGGGCGGTGGACAGTGCGTTGACCGGCGGACTCGCCAAGGTGAGCACGGCAATGGACGCGCGGCGCTCCAGGCCAACGATCGGATCGGACATTCCACCCCCATCAACTTGATTGATTTGTCGACTGACTGAATGATCATTCATCGGTGCGGCGATGTCAAGAGGGCCACGCATGTTGGATTCTCAACTGTTGATCGCTGCCGCGTTCCTATTCCCCGACAAGGGTCGGGAGGCATTGACTAACATGTTGAAAACAAATAACGAATGTCGTTCAGGCCGGGCTGCGGCAGGCGGTCTTCCAGGCCGTCGCGATTTCGTCCAGGGCGCGGCGGCCGCAGACCAGCCACCGGGCCAGGCCGAGGCAACCGTGGATGGCCCCTTCCAGGCGCAGATGGCGGACTGCAACGCCCGCTGCGACCAGCCGGGCCGCATAGGCGGCGCCCTCGTCGGCCAGGGGATCGAAGCCGGCGGTGATCACCAGGGCGGGGGCCAAACCGGCATGCGAAAGGGCGCGCAGCGGCGAAGCGGCGGGTTCGTCCAGGCGATTGCCGGTATCGCCAAAATACTGCCGGCCGAACCAGGCGATGTCGTCGCCGGTCAGTAGATAGCCTTCGGCCAAGCGCTGCCGCGAGGCATGGCCGCCCGTCTGGTCGACGGCCGGGTAGGCCAGAATCTGCAGGGCCAGCCGAATCCCCCGGTCGCGCGCAGCGAGGGCGGCGACCGCCGCCAAGGTGCCGCCGGCGCTGTCGCCGGCGACCCCCAATGGCCCCGTGCCGTCGTCCAGTTCGGGCGGTCCGGCGGCGGCCCAGTCGAGCGCCGCCAGCGCGTCATCCACCGCGGCCGGATAGGGATGCTCCGGGGCCAGGCGGTAATCGACGGCGACCACCGTGCTGCCGCTCTGTTTGGCGATGCTGCGGCAGATCGGATCATGCGAGGCGATGCCGCCCAGGACGAAGCCGCCGCCGTGATAATAGACCAGGGTTCCCACCGGTTGCGGCGTCGCCCGGTAGATGCGCAGCGGCAGCGGACCGCCCGGCCCGGCGATGCAAAGATCGGTCGCATCGACACCGTCCGGTGCCGGCGGATTGGTCTTCGTCACCTGGGTCAGGAACTCCTGACGCGCCGCGGCGACGGTCAATTGGCTGATTTTCGGCAGGCCCTTTTCGGCCACCCGTGCCAGCACCAGGGCAACGTCTTCATCCAGATGTCCCGGCTGGCCGACGCTGTGCGTTCCCCAAACGAGGTCAACCATGATCGCCGGCTGTGTCCGATGTGTCTGCCGGGCTTCGGCGCAGCAGGAATTCCCGGCCGACCTTCACCTTGGGCACCCCGTCATAGGCGATGATGTCGGCGGTGGCATAGGTCTCGCTCCAATTCTCCGGCAGGAACGAGCCGGTGCCGACCACGTCGACCGGCGCGTTCGAATAGGCCATCACCCGGCATTTGGCCGGGTTGAAGCCGGACGACGCGACGATGCGCACCTTGTCGAAGCCCGCGGCATTCAACTGTTCCCGCAGATGCCAGATGGCGGCCGCCGATACCCCGGTGCCGACCAGGTAGCGGAGTTCGGTCTCGGTGCGGTAGCCGCGGATCGACGTGGGCGCATGCCGCTCGAGCACCGCATAGGAGCGCTGCGGGTCGAGCCCCTCGACGAAGCGCCCGCCATGGGTATCGAGGCGGATGCCGAGGCGTCCGGCCGCCGCCAGCTCCGGGAAGCGGCGGCAGACGGCCAGGGTATCGGTGACCTCGCGGGCGAAATAGTCGACCAGCACGGTGACGTCGTCGTCGGGGAAGGTCTCATGGAACATCTCGGCGGCGCGCAAGGTCGAGCCGGCATAGCCGATCAGCCCGTGCGGCATGGTTCCCTTGCCGGCGGCCAAGCCGAAGAAATGGGCGGTGGCGCCGGTGGCGTTGCCGATGAAGCCCTTGGCATTGGTGGCTCGCCGTGCCGCCTCCGAACCGACCGACGCCGCATAGGCCATCATCTCGCCCATTTCGCTGCCGACGCAGTGGCGGGCGTCCATCGCCAGGAAGGCCACATGCGGCAGGTCCATGCACATGGTGTAGGCGTTGTAGGCGGCGACGCAGGGCGCGCCCAGCTTCTGCAGCAGGATGGTCTCGAGATCGACCAGATGGAGCAGCGAGCCGGTGATGTACAGCAGCGGCTCGCCCGCCCCGACCCAAGCACCTTCGGGGTAGAGGAGTTCAATGGCGAAACGGGTGCCGCGCTGTTCGGCCACCTGTTCCATCCACTGCACGGCCAGGCGCGGGGTGAACACCACCGGCCGGCGCATGAACACCGCATAGGTGACCTGGCAATCGCCGTAGCGGCCGACGATGGCCTTGGTGCGGAGGAAATAATGGTCGGTCAGTCCCTCGATCCGCTCGGCCGAGGGCCGGACGACCACCTTCCCGGTCATGACACCGCCATCATCCGGGCCTGCGTGCGGCCTTCCTTCAACGCTTCCGCCACCAGGAAGGCGAGTTCCAGCGCCTGGGTGGCATTCAGCCGCGGGTCGCAGTGGGTGTGGTAGCGGTCGCCCAGGCGGGCTTCGGTGATGGCCTGGGTGCCGCCGATGCATTCGGTGACGTCCTGGCCGGTCATCTCGAAATGCACGCCGCCCGATTGCGTTCCTTCGGCCCGGTGCGCGGCGAAGAAGCCCTTCACCTCGGCCAGGATGCGGTCGAAGGAACGGGTCTTGTAGTCGCCCATCTTGACCGTGTTGGCATGCATCGGGTCGCACAGCCAGACCACCGCCCGGCCTTCCCGCTTCACCGCGCGCAGCAGGGGCGGCAGCTTGGTCTCGACCTGCTCGGCGCCCATGCGGGTGATGACGGTCAGGCGGCCCGGCTCATTGGCCGGGTTCAGGATGTCGATCAGGCGCAGCAGGTCGTCCGGATTGGAGGTCGGCCCGGCCTTGCAGCCGACCGGATTGCTGATGCCGCGCAGGAACTCGACATGGGCTCCGTCGGGCTGCCGGGTGCGGTCGCCCACCCACAGCATATGGGCCGAGCAGTCGTACCAGTCGCCGGTGGTGGAATCGATCCGGGTCAGGGCCTGCTCGTATTGCAGGATCAGCGCCTCATGGGAGGTGAAGAAGTCGGTCTCGCGGATCTGCGGCGCGTTTTCCGAGGTGAGGCCGCAGGCTTCCATGAAAGCCAGGGTTTCGTCCAAGCGATTGCACAGGTCGGCATAACGCGCCCCGGAATTGCCGGCGACGAAGCCGAGATTCCATTGATGCACCTTATGCAGGTCGGCATAGCCGCCCTGCGCGAAGGCGCGCAGCAGGTTGAGTGTGGCGGCAGATTGGTTGAAGGCGCGGATCAACCGCTCGGGATCGGGATTCCGCGCTTCCGGGGTGAACTCCATGCCGTTGACCATGTCGCCGCGATAGGACGGCAGATCGACCCCGTCGATGGTTTCGAACGGGGCCGAACGCGGCTTGGCGAACTGGCCGGCCAGGCGGCCCACCTTGACCACCGGGCAGGCGGCCCCGAAGGTCAGCACTACCGCCATCTGCAGCAATACGCGGAAGGTGTCGCGGATATTGTTGGGGTGGAATTCGGCGAAGCTCTCGGCGCAATCGCCACCCTGCAGGACGAAGGCCTTGCCTTCGGCCGCCTTGGCCAACTGGGCCTTGAGCCGGCGCGCCTCACCGGCGAAGACCAGCGGCGGATAATTGCGCAATTGCGCCTCGACCGCTGCCAGCTTCTCGGCATCCGGATAGTCTGGCACCTGCTGGATCGGCTTGCTCCGCCAGCCGTCGGGTGTCCATTTTTCGGCCATGACCATTCCTTTGGGCGCGTTCAAGACGGGAAAGCCTGCATATACGCCCTTGGACAGATTTATTCCAGCGCCACCGCGCAACAAGGGCCGCGGCGCATAAAGGCCGCCAAGTGGGGGCGAAAGCCGGGTCTCCCCCCCAGCCATATGATGTGCTAAGAATGGAGCTTGGTCTTTCGGTTGCGAGGCATCGGACCGACAGACCCACGGGGAAATGGAGTCAATCCTTGGCCGAGACAAAAACACGCTTGGTCATGAAGTGGGTCGGGCTGATCGCCACCGTCTTGTGGATGTCGGTGACCATCTATGTGGCCTTCATCGATGTCGATCCCGATCAGTTCGGCTTCAAGTCGTCCGAGGTCGAGGCCCGCATGCGGACCTGCGGCGGCACCTTCCAGCAGCGCTACGACTGCAAGGAAGCCATCATCCTGGCCAAACAGCACGACAGCTTCCTGCTGTGGCTGAAGAACGTGGCCTGGATCATCGGCCCGCCCATGGCCTTGGCCATCCTGTTCCGTCTGCTCAACCGCGATCGCGGGCGGACCGACAGCGACTATTTCGCCCGCCCACCGACCCCGGTCAGCAAACGCCGCGTCCGCTGAGTCCTCAGCCTTAGCTCGGCACCGCCTCCGGATCGGGCAGTTTGTCCCGCATGGTGACGAATTCCTCGGCGGCGGTGGGATGAATGCCGATGGTGGCGTCGAATTGCTCCTTGGTGGCCCCGCATTTCAGCGCCACCGCCAAGCCCTGCATGATCTCCGGGGCGTCGGCGCCGACCATGTGGCAGCCGAGAACCCGCTGGTCGGAGCGTCGGACCACCAGTTTCATCAGTGTCCGCTCGGCCCTGCCGGACAGGGTATGCCGCATCGGCCGAAAGCGGCTGAGATAGATGTCGATGTCACCGAATTGCTCGCGGGCCTGCCGTTCGGTGAGGCCGACGGTGCCGACCGGCGGCTGGCTGAACACCGCCGACGGGATGTTTTGGTAGTCCATCGCCGTGGGCCGATCCTTGAACAGGGTGTCGATCAGGCACTGGGCTTCGGCGATGGCGACCGGCGTCAGGTTCATCCGGTCGGTGACGTCGCCGATGGCGTAGATGCTGTCGACCGCGGTCCGCGAAAATTGATCGACCACCACCGCACCCTCGGCGTCGAGCCGCACGCCGACCTCCTCCAGGCCAAGCCCCTTGGTATTGGGGCGCCGTCCGGTAGCGTAGAGCACAGCGTCGACCCGCAGGTCCTCGCCGACCGTTTCCAAGGCGCCGCCCAGTCTCAGGCTAAGGTCGCCTTGGGGGCAGGCCTGAATGCTGCGGACCACCGTCTGGCGCATCAGGGTCACCCCCTTGACGGCCATCTCTTCGGCCAGGGCGACGCGAACATCCTGGTCGAATCCGCGCAGCAGCCCGTCGGCCCGCAGGATCTGCGTCACTTTGACGCCGACCGCGTTGAACAGGCCGGCAAATTCGACCGCGATATAGCCGCCGCCGACCACCGCCAAACGCTTCGGCAGGCTCGGCAGGTCGAGCGCCTCGTTGGAGGTCATGGCGTGCTCGATGCCGTGGATCTCGGGCAGGTAGGGCCAGCCGCCGGTGGCCAGCAGGATGTAGCGGGCGGTATAGCGACGTCCCGCCACCTCGACCGTGTGCGGATCGACCAGGCGGGCCCGACCTTCCACCAGGCTGACCCCGGCATCGTCCAACAGGCGCAGATAGATGGCGTTCAGGCGGTCGAGCTCACGGTCCTTGGCGGCGATCAGGGCCGGCCAATCGAGGCTGCGGGCGCCGACGGTCCAGCCGTAGCCCTTGGCGTCGATGAAGTCTTCGGCGAAGTGGCTGCCGATCACCAGCAGCTTCTTCGGCACGCAGCCGCGCAAGACGCAGGTGCCGCCGACGCGGCTTTCCTCGGCGATGGCGACGCGGGCGCCCAGGCCGGCGGCCAGGCGACTGGCGCGGACTCCGCCCGAGCCGGCGCCGATGGTGAACAGGTCGAAGTCATAGCCAGCCATGTCAGCCTCCCAAGTACCTGCTACCAATTAGAGGGGATGGACGATCGCTGCAAGATCGTCGCGTCCGGCGCGTTCCAGCCGGCGGTCTGGTCAACTGTCGCTGTCGCGGTTCTGGCCTTCGCGGTATGATGGAAGAGCTCGGGGTTTGCGCCCGAATGGAGCGACCGTGCCATGAAGCATGCGTGGATCCGTGCCTGGGTCGCTTCGCTATTGGTCTTGGGGCTGATGGCCGCCATTGCCGCCCATGGGGCGGACCGGCCGGCCGCCTTGCTGCTCGACATCAAGGGCGCCATCGGCCCGGCCACTGCCGATTACGTGACGAATGGCCTGGCCACCGCCGAAGGGCGCAACGCTCCCCTGGTCATCATCCGTTTGGATACGCCCGGCGGACTCGAACGGGCCATGCGGACCATCGTCGGGACGATCCTCACCGCGACGGTGCCGGTGGCCTGCCTGGTGGCGCCGTCGGGGGCCCGGGCGGCCAGCGCCGGGACCTATATCCTGTACGGCTGCCCGATCGCCGCCATGGCGCCGGGCACGACGGTCGGTGCCGCGACCCCGGTCGATCTGGGCGGCGGCAAACCGGCCGCCGGCGGTGGCGATCCCCATGTCGCCAAGGCGGTCAACGATGCGGCCGCCTATATGCGGGCTCTGGCCGACCTGCACGAACGTAACGCCGCCTGGGCCGAAAAGGCGGTGCGCGAGGCGGCAACCCTGACCGCCGCCGAGGCGGTCCAACAGAAGGTCGTCGACTTCCTGGCCGCCGACACCGCCGAATTGCTGGCCAAGAGCGACGGACGCAGCGTCCTGGTCGGGGGCCAGAAAACCACCCTGGCCACCAGGGACCTGACCGTCGAGGCGCTGCCGATGCCCTGGCACAGCCGGTTCCTGGCGGTGGTGACCAACCCCGAGGTGGCCTATCTCCTGCTATTGACCGGCATCTACGGGCTGCTGTTCGAGATGATGGCCCCCGGCCACGTATTTCCCGGGGTGGCCGGCGGGGTGGCGCTGCTATTGGCGCTCTACGCCCTTAATCTGCTGCCGCTCAATTGGGCCGGGGTCAGCCTGATGCTGCTCGGCATCGCCTTGATGGCCGCCGAACCCTTCGTCGTTTCCCACGGCGTGCTTGGCGTCGGCGGGGCCCTGGCCTTCGCGCTGGGCTCGGTCATGATGTTCAGCGGCATGGCACCCGAACAGGCGCTGCCGATCTGGGTAGTGGCCGGCGGCACCCTGGGCAGCCTTGTGGTGCTGGTGTGGACTCTGGGTCTGGTGGTGCGGGTCCGGCGCCAGCGCCGCGTCACCGGCAGCGAGGCGATTCTCGGGGCCGAAGCGGTGGTGGTCGATTGGGCCGGTCTCGGCGGCCATGTCCACCTGCTGGGCGAGGAATGGCAGGCGCGCGCCGCGGCGCCGCTGGAAGCCGGGCAGAAGGTGCGGGTGACCGGCCGCGACGGGCTGGTGCTGCAGGTGATGACAGGGAGGAGCAAGTGATGGAGATGCTGATACCGGTCGTGGCGGCGGGGGTGCCGCTGGTCCTGATTCTCGCCAACGCCATTCGGATCCTGCGCGAATACGAGCGCGGCGTGGTGTTCACCCTCGGCCGGTTCACCGGGATCAAGGGCCCCGGGCTGATCCTCATCTTTCCGGTGATCCAGCAATTCGTCCGCATCGATTTGCGCACCGTGGTGCTCGATGTGCCCAGTCAGGACGTGATCTCGCGCGACAACGTGTCGGTGAAGGTGAGCGCGGTCGTCTATTTCCGCGTCGTCGACGCCGACCGGGCGGTGATCCAGGTGCAGAACTACATGGCGGCCACCAGCCAGTTGGCCCAGACGACGCTGCGTTCGGTGCTGGGCAAGCACCAGTTGGACGAGATGCTGGCCGAGCGCGACAAGCTCAACACCGACATTCAGACCATCCTCGACCGCCAGACCGAGGCTTGGGGCATCAAGGTCACCGTGGTCGAGATCAAACAGGTCGACATCGACCCCAGTATGGTCCGCGCCATCGCCCAGCAGGCCGAAGCCGAGCGCAGCCGCCGCGCCAAGGTGATCAATGCGGAAGGCGAACAGCAGGCCGCCGCCAAATTGGTCGAGGCGGCCCGCGAACTGGCCGCCGAACCGGGGGCCATGCAACTGCGCTATCTCACCACGCTGCGCGACATCGCCACCGAACGCACCTCGACCATCATCTTCCCCTTCCCGGCGGATTGGATGAAGCCGCCGCTGGGAGGCGGTGCGTAGGGCTGAAAAGGGTAAATCGATGAACCGCCAAGGCGCCAAGGCGCCAAGGCAACGAGATTATAATCCGCAGATGACGCAGATGGCCGCAGATGATGAAGGGGCCGGTGGCGTCGCCTGATTGCCGAAGGCATTGCTTAACGATCTGCATTCATCTGCGCCATCTGCGGATCGAACACCTTGGCGTCTTGGCGCCTTGGCGGTTTCTTGGTTTTCAGCCCGGCGCTGTTGACTCACCCGGAGCTTGGGCAAACAATCGACAGTGATTCACAGTCGCAACATCGCGGACAACGGCGATCAGGCGGGAGACAACAATGCTGCGAAAGATGACATGGGCCGTGCTGGGCCTGGGGTGCCTCGTCCTGGGGGCCGGGCTCGCTCGGCCGGCGCAGGCCGATCCGGCGGCGGAACCCAAACTGATCGCCGATCTGGTGGTGGCCAACCACATCCTGTTCGACCAGGCGGTGGTCGACGGCTTCGGCCATATCAGCGTGCGCAGCGAGATCAATCCCAATCATTATTACCTGGCGCGCAGCATGGCGCCGTCGCTGGTCACCGCGGCCGACATCATCGAATACGACCTCGACAGCAACGCCTTGGACGCCAACGGCCGCGCCTCCTATCTCGAACGGTTCATCCACGGCGAGATCTATAAGCTGCGGCCCGACGTCAAGGCCATCGTCCACAGCCATTCGCCGGCGGTCATCCCGTTCGGAGTGACCGGGGTGCCCTTGAAGCCGTTGTACCATATGAGTTCGTTCCTCGGCGCTGGGGCGCCGGTGTTCGACATCAAGAAGGCGGCCGGCGAAACCGACATGCTGATCCGCAACAACAAGCTGGGCGAAGATCTGGCCAAGGCGCTGGGCGACAAGTCGGTCGCCCTGATGCGGGGCCATGGCTCGGTCGCCGTCGGC
>CAIOJO010000247.1 GCA_903858635.1 uncultured Telmatospirillum sp.
CGGTGAACCGAAAAAGCCCCCGCCAACGCAAGACCCAGGACGGCGTTCAGATCGACGGGACCGGGCCGAAAAAGCGGCGCCCGAAACCGGATGATGACGCTAATGGGTCAGAGGCATAAGCCGCGTATTCGATGTCACGCAACTTCAGGGTGATCAGCAACTCCCGAACGACCATGCGCAGTCCGGTGTCCGCGATGCCGACGATACTGGTGCATGCCGAAAGCGGCCTCATCCCCCGTCGCCCCCTCTGATCTTCAGCCGACACCAAAATGGGTGCCCTTGATCATCCAACCGAATGTCATCAGATTAGCTCCGGCGAGGGGGGAAATCATCCTGATTTCCGAGTTTGGACGCATGGCTCTTCCTGGCACACAGCCGGCATAGGGGACGTTCCCGACGAGTGGCGGTTCCCGGGGGTACAGCGGTCGTTCTGTACGAAAGCCCAAACACGCGGAATTTTTAGAAGCATTTAGATTCAATTGGTTACGCATAAATGCGGTAACTGGGGCAAAAGTCCGGGCGCTCAGGCGGCGTAGCGCGCGGCGATCATCGCGGGCAGGCTCGGCACGGCGTTGACGACAGCGGCGCCGAGGCGGTCCCCCAGGAAATCCCAGAACGAGATGCCGAGCTTGCGGCAGGTCTTGGCGAGGCCAAGGAAGGCATCGCGGCAGTCGCGCCCCTGGTCGCTGCGGGTGGTGCCGCTGACCTTGCGGCGGATGACTTGGCAGCGGATGTCGTTTTCCGATCCGTTGGTGTGGAGCGGAATTTCCGGCCGGTCGAGGACACGCAGCAATTCCGCCTTGTTGGCATGAAGGCGGGCGAGCAGCGGTTATGCCGAACTCCTTGAGATGACCGAGGAGAAGAGCCTGTCGGAGCGGATGATTACCTCGCTCCAAGCCATCCGCGAATCCGCCACCTTCATGAACAATCTGATCGAGGAGGTGCTGGCTTTGGCCGTGGCCGATGCCGGTGACATCAAGGTCATTCGCCAGCGGTTGAATCTCGCCACCGTGGCCCGCAAGGCCGTGGACATCGGTGTCGTCGCCGCCGAGAAGAAGCAGGTGGGGCTGTCCGTTGATGCGCCGCCGGTATGGGTTGAGGGCGATGCCGTGAAGATCGAGCAGGTGCTGAACAACCTGATCGGCAATGCGATCAAGTTCTCCAAAGCGGGGGATGTCGTCACCGTCCTGGTGTGGGAGGGCGACGATGGCAAACGATTGTCGGTTTCCGACCAAGGCGCAGGCATTTCCGCGGACGTCATGGCCAATCTGTTCAAGCCGTTCGTCAAGGGGAAGACCGGGACGGCGGGCGAAAGGTCCAATGGGCTCGGCCTTTACATATGCTCGCGGATCATCGAGGCGCACGGCGGTCGCATCGAGGTCGACAGCAAGAATGGCCAAGGGGCGACGTTCACGGTCGTTTTTCCCGACAGCCGCGCAGTCGAACGGGTATCACCGGAATGAGCCGGACGCGGCACGGCGTGGACCAAGTGGGAAGTCCGCCGACCGAACCCCTGCCTAGTCCGGTTCCCGTTATCCATGACCGCTTTGGCAGATAGCGTCCGCATGCGACCTGATCCTCTTCGGACCGACGATGGTTCGGCGGCGTCGCCGGCTTGGGGCTTCCGGCGTTCGCTCAGCCCGCCATGGCCCAGACGGAGACGGCCACCACCACCATGGCAATCAGCCACCATAGGGCGCGATCACGGCAGCGCCGATGCCGGCTGTGCATTCGAGGTTGGACCGACAGCCCGAAATGGCGCGGCATGGTCAGTCCCGATCCCCTGATGGCTTCACCTGCGTGCCGCATTCGCCGCAGGCCTTGCAACCGACCCGGCAGACCGGGAACGCATCCCACAGCGCCCGGAAGAATCCTCCGACTCTGGCTGGCGGGCCGCCCTCCGCCAGTACCGCATCAATCTCAGCGTCGAGAGCAGTCTTTTTCTTGGCCGGCATGGCCGTCTCCGATTCTCCTGTCCGAGCATAGCATATCCCACGATCCCCATCACCGGAGCGCGGCGGCGGCGTATCAACGTTTCCCCGGCTGGCATGATTGGCCGCCGGGGCGCGGAAGCAGGTGAACCTCCGTAAGCTCCGCCGAGTTCTCGATGGCCAGTGCTTGGACGACCCCGGCGATCTCCATCGCCTCTGCCACGGCGGCTTTCGATGCCGGGTTCAGGGCATCCATCCCGCCGATGATCTGGACCAAGGACTGGATCCGCTCGGTTTTTCGGGTCAGGACGGCCCCGACGCCAAGCGGGATGCCGTGTTTCCCTGAAATGATCCTGTTGCCGTAATCGATCAGATTGCGGGCGGCCGCCGCCACAAGACTTTCGGCGTTGGTGTTGACGGCGGCCCTGACATCAGCCAGCCGGCGCAACTGGAAGGTGCTGCATCCGCAAACCTCGATGCGCGTGCAGGCCAGTCCCATCAGGTTGATCAGGCGTTCCGTCGCCTCGGCGATACGACGACAAATTGACGATTTCGCGGGGCCGTCAGCAGTACCGTTCAGTTGAATGGACTGCTTCTGGATTTGGCGGACGATCTTGTGGGCGTGGTCGATGACGGTGGTGGTTTGGGTTTCATAGGGGTCTAGGTGGGCGGTGCCGTATTCCCCCTGCAATTGGGCGATCATGACGCGATCGACATCGGTGATGTGGGACATCAGCCAATCGTAGACGGATACGAGCAGTTTCCGGCGGACATCCGCCACACTGATCTCGCTTGTCCCGACGACCTCGATTCTCGCCGTGAATGCCGCGTGAAGCTCCTTGTGCCGCTTACTGTCGCCGTAGTCGAAGCTGTCCATC
>CAIOJO010000248.1 GCA_903858635.1 uncultured Telmatospirillum sp.
CGCCGACACCACCTTCAGCACCACCGGATAGCCGATCGCTTGCGCGGCGGCCAGGGCCCCGTCCAGCGACTCCACCAGCTTGAACGGCGGCACCCGGATGCCGTACTGGTCGCAGACCGAATAGGCTTCCGGCTCGAGCAGACTGACCCGACCTTCCTTGGCGGCCGCCGCGATCAATTGCGCCGTCGGTCCCTCGCTGCGACCTGCCTGGCTGTGGGCGGGGACCCGCGCCGCCACTGCCGCCCGGGTGGCGCCATAGCCGGCCAGATGGGCCGCAATCCGGGCCACCGAGTCCGAATAATCGAAGGTGGGCATGCCGGCATCCTCGAGGCCCCGCTTCAGGTCGCTGGCGAATTCGCTGCCGAAGATGACCGCATTGAGCAACGGCTTCTTCTTGACGCTGCCCTGCGATTCGAACCCGCTGGCGACCTCCTTGGCGAGCGAGGTCTGGTTGTGGAAGGCGCTCGGCCCCAGGATCTGCACCACACCGTCGATGTTCGGGTCCTTGAACAGCAGCTTGAGAATCTTGTCGTGCAGCGTCTCGTCGGTGGTCGCCGTCATGTCGATATAGCCGGGCGGATGGCCGATATTGGCGGCGGCCGGCAGGATGGCTTTCAGCGCCGCCTCGGTTTCGCTGCTGAACGGCGCCATCCTGATGGCCGGCAGCGTCGAGAGCTCGTCGATGCACATGGTTCCCGGCCCACCCATATGGGTCAGCACGGCAAAGCCGTTGCCCGCCGGCACCGGCTGCTTGGCAAAGGCCCGCAAGGTGTCGAAGAAATCGGCGACGCTACGGGTGCGGATCAGGCCGAACTGGCGGAAGGCCCCGTCGTAGATGGCGTCGGCTCCGGCGATGGCGCCGGTATGGGACAAGGCGGCGGTGGTGCCCAATTCGCTGCGGCCGCTCTTCAGGATGACCACCGGCTTGGCCGCGGTCACCTCGCGCGCCGCCTCGAAAAAGCTGCGCGGATCCGACAGGCCTTCCAGATAGATGCCGATGACCTTGGTCGAGTCGTCGTCCTTCAGGAAGCGCATCAACTCGGCCATCTGCACATCGACCATGTTGCCGACCGAGACGAACTTGTTGAGGCCGACCTTGCCGGTGTTGCCGGCGGACAGCAGGAACGAATTGCCGAAGGCGCCGCTCTGGGTCAGCACGCTGATGCCGCCGGTCGGATAGGCGCCGATGTCGAAATTGGTATTGAGGCCGCTCACCGCATCGATCACGCCGACGCAATTGGGACCGACCATGCGGATGCCGGCGTCGCGCAGCGTCGCCACCAGATCCTTCTCGCGCTGACTGCCTTCGGCGGTGGCCACCTCGCCGAACCCGGCCGACATGCACACCACGGCCTTCACGTCATTGAAGCGGGCCTTGCGCGCCGCCAGTTCCTTGGCCACCGGCACCGCCGCCTCGGCCGCCACGATCAGCACGACCAGCTCGACCGGGTCGGGGATGTCGCTCACGCTCTTGAAGCAGGGCAGGTCGAGGATCGACGCTTCGCGCGGATTAACCGGGTACAGTTTGCCCTTGTAGCCCATCGCGATCATGTTGCGCAGGATGGTATTCCCCGGCTTCTTGGGATCCGAGGACGCGCCGATCACGGCGACGCTCTTTGGAGTAAAGAAAACGCTCAATGCCGAAACGTCTTGCATGACTTGCTCCCCTAGGCGGTTTTCTTGTGAAAACTTACGAAAACGATAACGCAGATCACGCCTGATCCCTATCGGCGCATTTCATGCAGCCGATGGCAGCCAAGCGGATGATGCTCGACGATCGAGGCGACGTCGACCGACCGACTTTCGGATGATCGGGACATCCTGCTCCTCCCCGCGAAAAGCATCGGACTGGCAGCCAATTGCTGCTTATTTTGGTATTGGGTCGTTCCCCCTGGGGGAACGACCAAAAGCGCATTCTGGTACCACTATGCTAATTTATTTGTCAATAACAGTTGGTTGCGTTGACAACGATTTTTCGGTTGGTGGCATGACCGGTCGACGCACTCACCTCAGAAAACATTCGAAGGAGGCTTCCGATGGACTTGTCTTTGCAGGGGAAAACGGCATTGGTCCTGGCCGGTGGCCGCGGCCTCGGTGCGGCCACCGCCCGCTGTTTGGCCCGCGAAGGCGTTGCCGTCGCCGTGGCGGGCCTGCATCGCGAATCGGTCGAACAGACCACCACGGCGATCGAGCAAGACGGTGGCAAGGCGTTCCCGCTGGTGTGGGATCTGGGCGATTTGTCGGTCATCGACGCCAAAGTGAGCGAGGTTGAACATCGTTTCGGCCGGGTGGACATTCTGGTCAACAACACCGGCGGCCCCCCGACCGCCCCCGCGGCGGGGCAGGACCCGGCCGTGTGGAGCAGCCATTTCCGGGCAATGGTGCTGTCGGTGATCGCCACCACCGATCGCGTACTGCCCGGCATGAAGGCCAAGGCATGGGGCCGGGTGATCACCAGCACCTCGTCGGGTGTGGTGCAGCCGATTGCCAATCTCGGGCTGTCCAACGCCTTGCGGCTGTCCCTGGTCGGCTGGTCGAAGACCCTCGCCCGCGAGGTGGCAAAGGACGGCATCACCGTCAATGTGGTGGTCCCCGGCCGCATCGCCACCGAACGGGTGCACGCGGTGGACCAGGCCAAGGCCAATCGCGAAGGCAAGACGATTCCCCAAGTCGTCGCCGAGAGCGCGGCGATGATCGCCCTGGGACGTTACGGCCGGCCCGAGGAATACGCCGATATGGTCACCTTCCTGGCCAGCGAACGGGCCTCCTACGTCACCGGCGCCATGATCCGCGTCGACGGCGGGCTGATCGCCAGTATTTGACCCGCCGCTTGACCAACCTCAATGAGCCATACGCGACCGGCGTGCTTGGTTAATAGGAAGCGGTCGCCTTTGGCCGCGGCAGCGGATGGCGAGCGATCATGGCCAACGGATGGACAGAGTCTTTGTCGGTGGGGCTTTCGGCCATCGACGCCGACCATCACCGGCTGTTCGACATGCTGGAGGAGCTGCGCGGTTTGCTGGCCAGCCATGCCCCCGGCTACGATATCGGCTTCGCCTTCGAACGGCTGGCCGAGTTCGCCGTCTTCCATTTCCGGCGCGAAGAGGCCCTGCTGGAAGGCAATGGCTACCCCGGCCATGCCGCCCACAAGGGTCAGCACGACCAGTTTGCCGCGCGCGCCGGCCAGGCCCTGGCCGACCATCGGGCCGGCCGCGCCGGCGCCATCGACCACGGACTGATCGACTTCGTCGAAGCCTGGCTGGTCGAGCATATCCGCAACGACGATATGGCCTTCTCGGCCTTCCTCCAGGCCCGCTTCGCCCCCCTGCCCGCCTTCAGCCTGCGCTCGTTGCGGCTGCGCCAGGCAGTGCCGGCGCTGGCGGCGTCGCTTGGCTTCCTGGGCGCCTGGGCGGCGGGAAGTTCGGGCCCCGCCCTATGGAGCGCCGGGCTTGCCGCGGCGGTCGCCCTCCTGGTCACGCTGGCGGTGGCCGGCGACTTGGTGCGCAGCCTGACCGCCGTCACCGAGGCCCTGCTCCGGCTGGCCGTCAACGACCTCGACGCGCCGGTGCCGGGTGGCCGGCGCCACGACGAGCTTGGCCGGATGGCCGCCGCCGTCGAGCTGGTGAAGCTCAATATCTGGGCGGTCCGCCACGGTCACCGCGAGGTCGAACTGGCGGGACAGCGCACCGCCATTGCCCGCCGCCGGGCCCTCGACGAGGTCGGCACCGAACTGCGTGGCACCCTCGCGGCGCTGATGCCGGGGGTGGTCGCCACGGTATCGGTCATGGGCGACAAATCGACGGCCATGCGCGGCGATGTGGGATTGACCCGGAATCGATGCGCCGAGGCGGTGCCGGCATCGGATACGGTGGCCACCACGGTCGATGTGGTGGCCCAGGCGGCACGCGCCCTGGCCCAGTCGATCGCCGAGGTGCGCTCGCAGGTCCTGTCGGCCGAAACCATAACCAGCCAGGCCACCGTCGCCACAGGCGATGCCTCGGAGAAGATCGGTGCTTTGGGCGAAGCCACCGCCCGGATTGGCGAAATCGTCGCCTTGATCACCGACATCGCCGCCCAGACCAATCTCCTGGCCTTGAATGCCACCATCGAGGCGGCCAGGGCCGGCGAAGCCGGCAAGGGCTTTGCGGTGGTGGCCAACGAAGTGAAGCATCTGGCCAACCAGACGGCACGCGCCACCGACGAAATCGGTCGAGTGGTGACGTCGATTCGCAGCTCGGCCGGAGAGGTGGTCGAGGAAATCGCTTCGGTCAGCGCCATCATCGGCCGCATGAATGAAATCTCGACCGCCATCTCGGCCGCCATGACCAGTCAGGATGCGGCCACCAGCGACATTGCCGAACGGGTCGGCCAAGCCGCCGAAGCCACCGCCGACATCGCCCTGCGGCTGAAGACCATGATGGGTACGGCCGGCTCGGCCAGTCTTGCCAGCGACGAGGTCAGCCAGGCCAGCGCAGAACTGGTGCGGATGACCGGCGAACTCGGCGACGCCCTCGACCGTTTCGTCGACCGCCTGGGTGCCGCCTAACTCAGCCCTCGCCCGGTCACCGCGGCAAGGATGTGGTCGGGCGCCGCCACGCTCCCGTTGCCGCGCCAGGCGACGATCTGGTCGGGTCGGATCAGCGCCAGATCGGCCTCGTAGAGGTCGCGGGCCGCCTCATCGGGCAGGTCGACCACCGACAAGGCGATCCCGGCCCGCCCGGCCGCCCGCTCGAAGCCAACCGCCGCCGGCGCCTGGCCGCCGAGACGCAGCAAGGTCCATTCGAAGCCGAACCGGTCGAACAAGGACCGCCCGTCGGCCAGCCACAGATGCGGCGCCCGCCCGCCGGGACAGGCGGTCGGCGTATAGCTGTTGGCCGAGTCGGGCGGCGGCACGGTGCCGTCGGCGACGATCACCGGCGAGGCGTCGTAGCGGCTGCCGAAGGTCACCCCGGGAATATTGAACTCGCCGCGCGCATGGGCATTCAGGTAATCCCCGGCCTCGGCCCGCGCCATCGCTCCGGCCGGCGTGTCGTCCTCGAGCTCCGGCGCCGCCCGGAACAATCCCAGGGAATCGGCAAAGCCGCGCGCATAGCCGGTGTTGCGGAGCGCCAAGGGGCGCCGCTCCAGCGCGTAGCTGTCAAGCAGGGTCCGGCCGGCACTCCCTTTCAGCACCTGGGCGAGCTTCCAGCCGAGATTGACCGCGTCCTCGACCGCCGTGTTGTAGCCCAGCCCGCCGGTCGGCGTGAACAGATGGACCGCGTCGCCGCCCAGAAACACCCGGCCCCGGTGGAAACCGTCGGCCACCAGCGCATGGCCGGCGGTCCACATGCCGCGGGACAACAGCTCGACCTCCAGCGAAGCACCAGCGGCTTGGGCGAACATCGCCTTGGCATCGGCATCGGTCAGGCTGTACTCGTCCTCGCCCGGGCGCAGCTGGGTGTGGAAGGCGAATTCGCCGCGGCCATCCACCGACGCCATGAAGGTACGGCGGTCATGGTTGAAGGTGACGTACATCCACGCCTTGGGATGCGGCACCGCCTGGTAGAACCCGGGAGCCCGCAGATAAACGGCACACATGCGCCCGCCCATGAAGTCGCGGCACACCCCGGTCTCGCCGCCATAGGCAAAGCCCAGGGCTTGCCGGACCGAACTGCGCGCCCCGTCGGCCCCGACCAGGTAATCGCCCCGCAAGAGACGCCGCCGGCCGTCGGCCAGGCACTCGACCTCGGCCACCACCGCGTTCCCGTGATCGACGAAGCCGACCAGGCGCCAGCCGTAGTGGAGGAAAATCCCGGGCAGCCTGGCGGCGTGACGCCGCAACACCGCCTCGACATATTTCTGCGAGACCCGGTGCGGCAGCTCGGCGGCGCTCCACGAACCCGACAGGCCCCGCACCACCTGACTCGCCTGTTTGGCCGAAGGCAGGGCGAAGCGGGCCAATTCATGGCCGGTGAAGCGGGTCAGATAGGCGATGTCAGTGGGATAATCGGCCGGCAAGCCCTCGGCCCGGACCTCGTCGGCGAAGCCCAACCGACGGTAATGTTCCATGGTCCGCGCCTGCGTCGCGTTGGCCTGCGGGTTGAACGCGGTGGAAGGCTTCTCGTCGACCAGCACGGCCCCGATGCCGCGCCGCCCCAGTTCGTTGGCCAGCATCAGACCGCAGGGCCCCCCACCGACGATGATCACCTGTGTCGACGTAACCTGCACTGCGCCCCTCCCCACCACGTCCTTCGACGATATGGGGTGGCCGCCGTCACCCGGAAGGGTGCGCCCAGGGAAACTGTTTTGTTCCCTATTGGACGGATCGGTCGCCGTTCCCCCGGTTGCCGCAGCGGGCCCGCCTGCTAGTCTGTTGGAAGCGGAGCAAGCGAGGAGTAGCCAGCGATGTATCGGTTCGTTCTGGTTCACGGCGCCTGGCACGATGGCGGCCTATGGGCCCCGGTCGCCACCGCCTTGCGGCGCATGGGCCATGAGGTGCATACGCCGACCTTGGCCGGGAACGGCAAGGATGCCGATCGCAACGTCGATCACGCGGCCTGCACGGCCTCGATCCTCGCCCATATCCTGAACAACGATCTCGGCGACTTCGTCCTGGTCGGTCACAGCTACGGCGGCACCATCATCGCCAAGCTGGCCGAAGTGATGCCCGAACGCATTCGCCGGATGGTGTTCTGGAATGCCTTCGTGCCGCTGGATGGCCAGAGCCTGACCGACAATGTGCCGCCGCCCCATGTCGCCCTGTTCGATCAACTGGCGGCAGCCAGTCCGGACCACACGGTGATGCTCCCGTTCCCGGTATGGCGCGACGTCTTCATCAACGACGCCGGTCTCGAACTGGCCCAAAGCAGTTACGCCCAGCTCACCCCTCAGCCTTACCGGCCGCTCACCGACAAGCTCGACCTGAAGAAATTCTATGCGCTGACCACGCCCCGCAGCTTCCTCAACTGCACCGAGGACACCGCCCTGCCGCCCGGAGAATGGGGCTGGCATCCGCGCATGTCGGGCCGCCTCGGGCTGTGCCGCCTGGTCCAGATGCCGGGCAGTCACGAGGTCATGTTCACCAATCCCGAGGGATTGGCCGTCAAGCTGGTCGAAGCGGGACGGGACTAAGGTCTGTCCTCAGGACTTGATGGGCTAGGCCGGGATAACGACAGTGCGGCCGCTTTGGGCAGCGGCGGCGCTGAGACTGGGAGACAGGAGAATGCCACCAGCTCGGTATTGGGGAGCGCCGCCGCTGGAGACCATTTAGCACTGGGCCTGCCGCGGCAACAACCTAGCCATCTGGTGCGGTCGGCCCCTTACGAATGGCTGCTATAGGTCGTTCGGCCGAGCCGCCGCCTGAACGTTCATTCAATTGTTGTGTTGACAACTATAATCCGATGATGGCTCTATGCGCTGCATGCGGGCGTCAGCCAGTGACGCAAAGCAGGTTATTTTTCGATAATCTGCGATAATAACAATAATAACCCGCGACTCTTTGTTTCCGTGGGAGGAACGCAATGCCAAAAGACAGCACGATAAATGTACAGACCTTTCTAAATGAGAATCCTTTCTCATTCTACCAATGGATCGTCTTCAGCCTGTGCTTTTTTGTTGTGCTACTCGATGGCTTTGACACTGCCGCTATCGGCTATATAGCGCCATCCCTCCTCAAGGAATGGACTCTTACCCGGCCGGCCCTCGGGCCGGTGTTGAGCGCGGCGCTGTTCGGCCTGGCTGCCGGCGCCCTCTTGGCGGGCCCGCTCGCCGATCTGGTCGGCCGCAAACTGGTCCTCATCGGCGCGGTTTTGCTGTTTTCCCTGGCCTGCCTGGGCTCTTCCTTCGCCGGCAACCTGAACATATTGACCACCGCCCGTTTCATCACCGGCGTCGGTCTCGGCGCGGCGATGCCCAATGCCATCACCCTGATCAGCGAGTATTGCCCGGATCGCCGCCGGGCGGTCCTCACCAATGCCATGTTCTGCGGCTTTCCTCTCGGCGCGGCGTTCGGCGGTTTTCTCGCCGCATGGATGATCCCGCAATGGGGCTGGCGCAGCGTACTGATGCTCGGCGGCACCGCTCCCCTGGTGCTGGTCGTCCTGATGGGGTTCTTTCTTCCCGAATCCGTCCGCTACCTGGTCGCCAAAAAGCTGCCGCTTGAAAAAATTCGCGCCGTCTTGACCCGCATTTCTGCGACCGCCGCCCAGGCACAGAATTTCATCATTACCGAACGCGCCCCGAAGACCGCCGCCAAGAGCGGGTTCGGCGTCATCCTCTCGCGCAACTATCTGGTCGGCTCGGTCATGATGTGGCTGACCTATTTCATGGGTCTGGTCATCTTCTATGCGCTGATCAACTGGATGCCCCTTCTGATGAAGGATGCCGGCCTCGATCCGAAGACCGCCACCTTGGTTTCGGCCCTGTTCCCCTTGGGCGGCGTCGGCGCGATCCTGTTCGGCTGGCTGATGGACCGCACCAACGCCAATTACGTGATCGCGCTGGGCTATGTGCTGACCGCAGTTGCCATCTACGCCATCGGTCAGGCGGTCGGCAATGTCGGGCTGCTGATGCTGTTGGTGCTGGTCGCCGGCACCTTGATGAACACCGCCCAGTCCTCGATGCCGGCGCTGGCAGCCGGCTTCTATCCGACCCAAGGCCGGGCCACCGGGGTGGCATGGATGCTGGGAATCGGTCGCTTCGGCGGCATCGCCGGCTCGGTCCTGGTAGCCGAACTGACCGCCCGCCAGTTGGGCACCTCGCAAATCTTCGCCATCATCGCCGTCCCCGGCCTGATCGCCGCCCTCGCCCTGCTGATCAAACAAGCGGTACATCCGGAAACGTCACGCGAACATAACGTCGCCGTCACGGAAGCGCACCGCCACGAGGCAGAGGCGCAACTGGGCGGTCATTGACCCAGGAGCACGGCCTGGCTGGGTGGCTCACTCCCACTCGGCCAGGCCGGCTTCGTCCTCGACCATCATTTGATCGACCCGGCGCTGGATCAAGTCGAGCGCCCGCATGAACTTTTCCCGTTCGGACTCGTCCAGAACCGATAGCAGCGACTCGTGCCGTTGCTTCGACAAAGGAGCAATCCGGGCGACCAGACGGCGGCCCTCGTCGGTCAGGCTCAGCAATACGCTTCGATTGTCGTTGCCGTTCGGCATGCGGGCCAGCAGGCCGCGGCTTTCCAAGCGGGCGACCGATCGGCTGATCCACCCCTTATCGATGCGCGAGCGGCGGCTGATGTCCTGCACCGTCGTCGGCTCGTAACCGTTCAGGATCACCAGGGTCCGCCAAGCCGTCAGATTGAGCTCGTGGTCGCGACCATAGGCGACGCTGGCTGCCCGCTCCAGGGTGTCCGAGAGCCGCGACAAGCGAAACGTCACCAGGTTTTCGAGATCCAATTCTTCCGACATCAGGGGTTCCGGCAACAAATGGGCCCTCACTGTAACAAACGGGGAATGCTTCGCGCAGTTTTTCAAGCGCTTGGATAAAAGCGCGCGGTCAGCCGCGCGCAATAGGAAGGCCGAACCGTGGGCCGAAGCCGTACAGAGTGATCATCGCCGCCCATCCTCCTTGTCGGTCCCCCACGATGCAGCGAGCGCATTGCAAGCGCGCGGTTCGAGCATTTGACCATCGCATCGATGAGAGCATCATCAACATATGGCGATCAACCATCGGTTACGACGCCGTCACAGCTTGAGAGCGGCCCCGCTCTCGATCCGCCGAGCCCGGAGATCCCTCCGGTAACCGGACCCGACTTCCGAGAGCGTGGTCAACAAAAGGAGGACGGCCATGAACACATGGCAGCGTGTCCCCAATGACCATTACCCGATCCCCGGCCTGACCATGGTCGAGCATGCCGAATTCGGCCGTTCGGTGGTGGATGTGTTCCCCGATCACGGAAAGTGGGAAATCGCCGTCGACGGCAAGGTGGCGGCCGAGGTCGACGACCACGACGAGGCCCTGCGCGAAGCGGAAGTCGACGCCTGGGATTCCGAGGCGAACACCCTTTATGCCCGCCGCACGCGGATGTAGGAAAGGCCCACGCGGATAAGCCCCTCTCCCGCGGGGCGGGAGAGGGGCTTCTTTTCTGCCGCAAGAGCAAAGTGGCCCCTCGCCCACGGCAATGGGAGAGGGAGGGGCCCGCGTAGCGGGAGGGTGAGGGGCTTCGTTAACCTACTTCACCAGCGGGCACTCGCTCTCGGCCAGCGGGCGGAAGGCCTCGTCGCCCGGAATCTTGCGGACGATCTGGTAATAGTCCCAGGGGTACTTGGATTCGGCCGGCGACTTGACGCGGACCAGATAGACGTCGTGCACCATGCGGCCGTCGGCCCGCACACGACCGCCGGTGGCAAAGAAGTCGTTGACCGGCAGGGCCCGCATCTGCTGCATCACCTTGTCGGCGTCGTCGGTGCCGGCCGCCGCCACCGCCTTCAGATAATGGGTGACCGAGGAATAGACGCCGGCCTGCATCTGGCTCGGCATGGCCTTCTGCCGGGCGAAAAAGCGTTTGCTCCAGGCCCGTGTCGCCTCGTTGAGGTCCCAATAGAAGGCTTCGACATACATGAAGCCCTGCGCATCCTTGAGGCCGATGGCGTCGATGTCGGTGATGTTCAGGGCCAGCCCGGCCAGTTTTGTGCCGCTGGCGGCCAGGCCGAATTCGGCCGATTGCTTCACCGAATTGGTGGCGTCGGCGCCGCCATTGGCAAAGGCCACCACCTTGGCCTTCGACGCCTGCGCCTGCAGCAGGAACGAGCCGAAATCCTGGTTGTTGAGCGGGTGCTTGACCGAACCGACCACCGTGCCGCCGCCCGCCCGGATGGCTTTCTCGGCGTCCCGTTGCATGGCCGCGCCAAAGGCGAAGTCGGCGGTGACGAAGAACCAGCTGTCGCCGCCGTCCTTGAGCAGGGCACGGACCGGCGCCACCGCCGCCTCGTAGGTATCCCAGGTCCACTGCACGCCATAGGGCGAACAGGCCTTGCCGGTCAGCTCGGTGGTGCCCGCCCCCGACTGCAGGGCAATCCGCTTCTCGTGGCGGCTCAACTCCTGGACCCCGAGGGCCACGGCGGAATTGACCAGATCGGCGATGGCGGAAACGTGGTCGACCTCGAACCAGCGCCGGGCGATCTCCAGTCCGATATCGGTCTTGTTCTGGTGATCGGCCTGCAGGATCTCGATCGGACGCCCCAGCACCTTGCCGCCGAAGTCCTCGGCGGCCATTTGCGCGGCAAGGACCGAGCCGGCCCCCGACAGGGCCGAGAAATTGCCGCTCTGGTCGGTCAATACGCCGATTCGCAACGGTTCGGCGGCGGCAACAGCGCCGCCCCACAGTGCCGCGGACAGTGCGGCGGCACAGGCAAGCCTTCGCATGAATGTTTCCTTTCCCCCATTGAGGCCCCCGTGTCGGGGCCAAGTCGTTGATGATGGTCGCCCATTCGGCAACGGATTTCCACACCGACGCGAGATATTTCCATACCGCTGCGAGAACCGGAACGAACGTTTCAAACCCAGATCGCCTGGCTCACGCAACGAACTGTCTCTTACATGCAACTATTCTGAAAAAAAATTTCCATAAATATTGTGCGCCGCAACGCCAATGAGGTATGTAGCTCACACTCTGGATGGTCGTTCAAATGGCCGCCCATGTCTTCGAATACCGCCCCCGCGGGGGGGCTTTGCCCAGGTTGAGAGAGAAGATGTCGCAAGGGAAGATGATTACCGTCGATGGCAATGAGGCTTGCGCCTCGGTGGCGTTCCGCACCAACGAAATTGCCGTGATTTACCCGATCACCCCATCCTCGACGATGGGCGAACTGGCCGACCAATGGGCGGCCGAGGGCGCCACCAACATCTGGGGCGTGGTCCCCGAGATCACCGAAATGCAGTCCGAAGGCGGCGCCGCCGGGGCCGTACACGGGGTCATTCAGGCAGGTGCCCTGGGCACCACCTTCACGGCCTCGCAGGGCCTGCTGCTGATGATCCCCAATATGTACAAGATCGCCGGCGAGCTGACCTCGTTCGTCATGCATGTGTCGGCCCGGACCCTGGCCACCCATGCCCTGTCGATCTTCGGCGACCACTCGGACGTGATGGCCACCCGCCAGACCGGGTTCGCCATGCTGGCCTCGTGCTCGGTGCAGGAAGCCCAGGATTTCGCCGCCATCGCCCAGGCGGCGACGCTGCGTTCGCGGGTCCCCTTCCTGCACTTCTTCGACGGTTTCCGCACTTCGCACGAAGTGTCCAAGATCGTGTCCCTGTCGGACGACGAACTGCGCGCCCTGATCGACGACGACCTGGTGGTGGCGCATCGGCGGCGCGGCCTGTCGCCGGAACATCCGGCGGTGCGCGGCACGGCGCAGAACCCCGACTGCTTCTTCCAGGCGCAGGAAGCGCGCAACCCCTACTACGACGTCCTGCCCGGCATCGTCGAGGCGGAAATGGACCGCTTCGCCAAGGTCACCGGACGCCGCTATCAACTGTTCGAGTACAGCGGCCACCCCGAAGCCGAACAGGTCATCGTGGCCATGGGTTCGGGCGCCGAGACCGCCGACACCACGGCGGCGCGACTGAACCAGATGGGCCGCAAGGTGGGCGTCCTCAAGGTGCGCCTGTATCGCCCCTTCTCGGTCGACGGCTTCGTCGCCGCGCTGCCGCCTTCGGTGCGCTCGATCGCCGTCCTCGACCGCTGCAAGGAGCCGGGCGCCGTCGGCGAGCCCTTGTATCAGGACATCGTGACGGCGCTGGCCGAGGCCCGGGCCCAGGGCCTGCGTCCGACCGCCAGCGAGCCCCGCGTCATCGGCGGTCGCTACGGCTTGGCCTCCAAGGAATTCAGCCCCGCCATGGTCAAGGCGGTGTTCGACGAGTTGACCCGTGACAAGCCGAAGCCGCATTTCACCGTCGGCATCAACGACGACGTCACCCGGCTGTCGCTCGAGGTCGACGACAGCTTCACTTTGGCCGCCGGCGACACCCGCGAGGCGGTGTTCTTCGGGCTGGGCTCGGACGGCACGGTCGGCGCCAACAAGAACTCGATCAAGATCATCGCCGACAATACCGACCTCTATGCCCAGGCCTATTTCGTCTACGATTCGAAGAAGTCGGGCGCCATCACCATCTCGCATCTGCGGTTTTCCAGCCGGCCGGTGCAGTCGGCCTATCTGGTGCAACAGGCCGATTTCCTGGCCTGCCACCACTTCGTCTTCCTCGACAAGATCGATGTCCTCTCCTACGCCAAGCAGGGCGGTACCTTCCTGTTGAACTCGCCGCATCCGGCCGATCAGGTGTGGGACAAGCTGCCGCGCTCGGTGCAGCAGGCAATCATCGACAAGGGCCTCAAGTTCTACGTGATCGATGCGCGCAACGTGGCCGCCGCCGCGGCGATGGGCGCCCGCATCAACACCATCATGCAGACCTGCTTCTTCGCCCTGTCCGAGGTGCTGCCGCGCGACGAGGCGATCACCCAGATCAAGAAGTCGATCGAAAAGAGCTACGGCCGCAAGAGCCAGAAGCTGGTCGAGAAGAACTGTGCCGCGGTCGACATGACGCTGGCCCATCTGGCCGAGGTGACGGTGCCGAAGACGGCCACCGCCACCCGCGACCTGCCGCCCATCGTCCCGCTCGATGCCCCCGACTTCGTGCAGCGGGTGACCGCCATGATGCTGGCCGGCAAGGGCGACCTGCTGCCGGTCAGCGCCTTCCCGGTCGACGGCACCTGGCCGGTCGGCACCGCCCAGTACGAGAAGCGCAACATCGCCGACCAGATTCCGATCTGGGAGCCGTCGCTGTGCATCCAGTGCAACAAATGCGTGATGGTCTGCCCGCATGCCGCGATCCGCGCCAAGCTGGTCGAGCCCGACGGCCTGACCAACCCGCCGGAAACCCTGAAGACCATGCCCTACAAGGGCAGCGAGGTGAAGGGCGGCACCTATCTGCTGCAGGTGGCGCCCGAGGACTGCACCGGCTGCACCCTTTGCGTCAAGGTCTGCCCCGGCCGCGACAAGGCCAATTCGCAGCGCCTGGCCCTGTTCATGGCCGTGAAGGACCCGCTGCTGGACGCCGAGCGGACCAACTTCGACTATTTCCTGTCGCTGCCCGACCTCGAGCGTTCGAAATTCCGGATGAACCTGAAGTCGTCGCAGTTCATCAAGCCGCTGTTCGAGTTCTCCGGGGCCTGCCTCGGCTGCGGTGAGACGCCCTACGTCAAGCTGCTGACCCAGCTGTACGGCGACCGCCTGATGGTGGCCAACGCCACCGGCTGCTCGTCGATCTTCGGCGGCAACCTGCCGACCACCCCCTATGCGGCCGACGCCAACGGCCGCGGACCGGCCTGGAGCAACTCGCTGTTCGAGGACAATGCCGAATTCGGCATGGGCTTCCGCCTGGCCGTCGACCAGGGCCGGGCCCAGGCCCGCCAGTTGGTCAAGGAATTGTCCGGCCAACTGCCGGAAGTCCTGGTCAACGAGATCCTCTACGCCAATCAAAGCGACGACGCGGGGATCGACGCCCAACGTGTGCGGGTGACCGCCTTGAAAAGCCATCTCGCCGGGCTGAACGGCTCCGCGGTGGCCAGGCTGCACGAGGTGGCCGATTTCCTGGTGGAAAAGGTCGTGTGGATCGTCGGCGGCGACGGCTGGGCCTACGACATCGGCTACGGCGGTCTCGACCATGTGCTGGCCTCGGGCCGCAACGTCAATATCCTGGTGATGGATACCGAGGTCTATTCCAACACCGGCGGCCAGTCATCGAAGGCCACGCCGCTCGGCGCCACGGCGAAATTCGCCACCGCCGGCAAGCCGCGGCCGAAGAAGGACCTGGGCCTGATCGCCCTGACCTACGGCAATGTCTATGTCGCCTCGGTGGCCTTCGGCGCCCGCGACAACCACACGGTCCGTGTGCTGCAGGAAGCCGCGTCCTATGACGGGGTGTCGCTGATCATCGCCTACGCCCATTGCATCGCCCACGGCTACGAGATGTCGGCCGCCTTCGACCGCCAGAAGGCGGCGGTGCAAAGCGGTTACTGGCCGATCTACCGCTACGATCCGCGCAAGCTGGGCACCAACGAGAAGGCGATGGAATTGGACGCCGTCGAGCCGCAGCTCCAACTGGGCGAGTTCATGTCCAACGAAACCCGCTTCCGGATCACCGAGCAGCAGGACCCGGCGCGCTACCAGCGCATGGTCGAAGCGGCCAATGTCGATGTGCGGCGCCGCTTCGACATCCTGCGGCGGATCGCCAACAACGAGTAGGCGACCCGAACATAGGGACGACACGGATGGCGGCGCTTCGGCGCCGCCATTTTTTTGTCGAGTGGGGGGCTGTGAAAAATTAGTGGCACCGGCGTCCCTGCCGCTGTTCCGGCGGAGCCGGAAGGCGGGCATTTCCG
>CAIOJO010000249.1 GCA_903858635.1 uncultured Telmatospirillum sp.
ACCCTGCGAGCCGCCCTGCTGGCCCATCAGGCCAAGCATTCCATCAACCCCGATCTTGAACAGCACGCCAAGGCCGCGTAGCCTGTTCAGACCGTGACGCCTGCCGAGCGAATTTCAACACGGCTCGGGACAATCCCTTTAAGCCCTGTCAATATGCTTTAGAGGCATTCTAAAATGTCGTAGGGGTTGCAGGGGATAGCGGGGGCTAAGCTGCTATGGCCGGATCGGGCAGGTCGCAGTCGATCAACCGCGTCGCCGTCATCAGGCAGTCGTTGAATTCGGTGGTCGACAGATCACAAGCCTCGAATTCGCTCTCGGACAGGTCGCAGCGAATGAAGCAGGCATTGAACAGATTGCTCCGCCGGAAGCGAAGGCCGCGCATCCGGCAGCCGACGAACAGCGCCCCTTCCAGATTCTCCGGCATGGTCAGGCCGGCCGGTAGAACGCAGTCGAGCATGGTGGCCTGGGCCAGGCTGGGCAACGGCCCGCTGGGGAGCTTCAGCCCTTCGATCCGGGTAAAGGACAAATCGCCATGACTTTCGAAATATGCGTTGAATTCTTCTTTCGAGGAGATGCGGAACATGGGCGTCCTGATCGCCAATGGAAGCTGCTGCGGAAGATAATGCGGTGGCCGTTTCTTGTAAAGCGCCAGTAAAGTATGTAATGCGAGTGTCATGTTGTGAGAAATCGGCAACAGTGGTGATCAGGTGTTGCAAAAATATTAAACGCCAGTTGACTGTTCATCGTAACTCGGCGGCCATCGGTGCTTATGGATGGGGATGCGCTTGCCCCTTGCCCGTCGGGCGGAATCTCCATACCGTTTTGGTGACACGCCGCCGGGGATCGGGGTCGGCAAAGCCGCCGCTCCGGAAGAGCGAAGAGAGGGAACGATGGAAGCCGAAGCCGAACTGGATGTTGCCTTCCTGCAGGGGCTCTGCGAGCGCTTTGCCGCCGAATTCGACCATGTTGTCACGGTGATGGGCCAAGGCGGGATCATCCTGGCCTCGAGCGCCAAGCAGCGGATCGGCGCGCGCCACGAACTGGCGGCCCGGGTGATGGCCGGGGAATGCGATGAAATCCGGGTCTCGCGCTGGCAGGCCATGCGGTCCAAGGCGATGCGCGCCGGTTGCAACCTGGCGCTGGATTTCCGTGGCCGGCGGGTGGCCAATCTGGCCGTCGCCGGAGCGCCGGCCAAGGCGCGACGGGTCGGCCATGCCATCCGCTTCTGCATCCTGTCGCTGATGGACGCCCATCAGACGCTGGTCGACCGCCAGGCCGAGGCCGAAGAGGAACGGCGGCGCGGTCTGCGCGAACTGGCTGAAGCCTTTCGTCGCAGCGTGCAGCGGGAATTGCCGCAACTGGCCGCGGTGGCCAAGGGGGTCGACGGCACCACCGGCAACCTGCTGGCCGTCACCGGCTCGTTGAACGACGGAATCCGCGGTGTCGCCGCCGATGCGCAAACGGCCAGCAACCATATGGACAAGATCGCGGCGACCACCGACGAATTGGCCGGCTCGATCCGTGCCGTCGGCCAGCAGGCCGAGACGCTGCGCCGCTTTGTCGCCGCGGCGGTCGACAAATCGGGGCAGACCAACCAGGCCATCGGCACCCTGGCCGGTTCGACCGCCAAGATCGGGGCCGTCGTCGCCATCATCCGCGAGGTCGCCCACAAGACCAATCTGCTGGCGCTGAACGCCACCATCGAGGCGGCGCGGGCCGGCGAGGCGGGCAAAGGCTTTGCCGTGGTGGCCGCCGAGGTCAACCAGCTGGCCAAGCGGACCGGCGAGGCGACCGAAGAGATCGCCGGCTATATCGCCGCCATCCAGGGCCAGACCGGCCAAGCGGTGGGCGACATGCAGGGCATCACCGAAGCCATGCGGGGCGTCGACGAGATCAGCGGCACCATGGCCACCGCCATCGTCCAGCAGGGCGCCGCCACCGACGGCATCGCACGCAGCGTCGGCGACGCCGCGGCGACCACGGCGAAGATCTCGCAGCGGATGGAAAACCTGGCCACTGGAACCAAGGAGGTCGAGGGGGCGCTCGGCACGGTGACGGCGCAATCGCATCGCCTGGCCGAGGTGTCGACCACCCTGGACACCGCCTTCAACCGCTTCCTCGACCACCTGACCAACTGAGCGTATTCCAGCAGCTCGAACTGTTTTCCCGCCTTCTCCAGCGCCAAGGTGGCGCGCGTCGATTTCGCCATATGCCCATCGGCCTGATCGTCGCCCGGGATGTTGCCGATTAAAGTGTGGCGGCGGCGGTTCGGCAAGCTCCGCCTCGATTTGTCCATAATTGCCGCCCATCCTTCCGTTGTCCCAGAAACCAGAAAAGGTGGATCCGATGTTGCAACCCCGCCACTCCATTCCTGGCCGCAAGACTGTCCTGGGCCCGGCCGCCGCCTCGGCCTTCGCAGTCATGGTCGCCCTGGCGATGGCCAATCCCGTTCTGGCCCAGCAGGCCGAGCAACCGGCGCCGCAGGCGATGCCGGGGCATATGCATGGGCAGGCGCATGGCCGGCACGACCCGGTCGAGGCACGGATCGCCGAGTTGCACCAGAAGCTGCAGATCACCCCCGAGCAGGAGCCCCAATGGAACGCCGTCGCCCAGATCATGCGCGACAGCCAAAAGGCCGCTGCAGAGCTCATCCAAGAAAAGCGCCAGAACGAGGCCAGCATGACCGCCATTGACGATTTGCGCGCCTATGCCGATATCGCCGAGAACCATGCCGCCGGGGTCCGCAAGCTGGCCGACGCGTTCGGCACTCTGTACGCCAGCATGCCCGATTCGCAGAAGAAGGTGGCCGACGAGGTCTTCCGCCAGCACAAGCGGCGCAGCATGCGTCATCGCTGACCGGCGGCTCGAGGAGGAATTCATGCGCGCAGCAACGATGATGGGTTTCTGCCGCCTGCTGGTGGGGTTCTGGGTGGCGGCAGGTCTGGCTGCCGCCCTGGCCGCTCCGGCCCTGGCCGACGACGACGGGCATGGCCACGACCGCGGCCGCCACGAGGAACGGGCGGATCGGCACGAGGATCGGCAAGATTGGCGCCGCGAGCGCCGTCCGGCTTATGCCCGTCCTCCGCTGGTGGTCGCGCCGCCGCAAGGCTATTACGTGCCCCCGCCGACGGTGGTGGCGCCGGCACCCGGCATCAGCATCGTCCTGCCATTCACCTTCCGCTGAGAGGGCCCGGAGGCGGCTGCACGCCGACCTTGGCCGCCATGCGGGCCAACCATTCCCAGGTCTGCGGATCCACCGCGATACCGCTGCTCAGGCGCTCGGCGCGGCGGAAATGTTCCGGTTGCCCGGGATAGAAGATCTCGTCGATCCCCTCGGCCTTGCGTGACGACTTCACATGGTCGATCAGCTTGCCGACATTGGCCTTGAACTCGTCGAGGGGGGTGAAGGCGTCGATGCGGATGACCGTGTACCAGCAGGCATTGCCGTGCCGGTTGGCGTCGGGGTTGGAGCAGCCGGCGCCGGACAGCCCACCGGCCAGCCCTTCGATCGCCATCGACAGGGCGAAGCCCTTATGCGCCACCACCCCGCCCATCGGCAACAGGGCGCCGACCGGTTCGGAATAGAAGTCCCACGGATCGACCGTGGCCTTGCCGTCATGGTCGATGATCCAGTTCTGCTCGGCCTGGAGCCCCCGGTTGCGGCGCATCTGCAGCTTGCCTTCGGCCACCACGCTGGTGGTCATATCGGCCAGGAAATCGGGGTCGCGGTCGGTCGGAAAGGCGATCGAGAAGGGATTGGTCGGCAGCCGGCGATCGATGCCGCCGAACGGCGCCACGCAGGGGCTGGCCCCGTGCAGATTGACGCAGCCCAGTCCGATCATGCCGTGGCGGGCGGCCATGCCGGTGTAGTAGCCGACCCGGCCCATATGGTTGGCGTTCCTGACGGCGACGCAGGCGACGCCCATCTGCCGCGCCTTGTCGATGGCCAGTTGCATCGCCAGGCGCGACGCCGGCTGGCCGAAGCCCCAACCGCCGTCGATCACCGCCGTGGTCGGACCGTCCTTGACCACCGCGGGCACCGCCTTGGGATCCAGTTCCCCCAGCTCGATCTTCTCCAGGTACCAGGGGGCGCGCAGCGCACCATGCGAATCATGACCGGTCAGATTGGCCTCGACCAGATGGTCTGCCACCTCGCGCGCCGTCTCGCCGGTCGCCCCGAACCGCTCGAACAGCTGGGCGAAATAGCCGTGCAAGACCGGCGCGGCGACCACGATGTTGTCGGTACCCAGGGTCTCGCTCATCTGGATGTCTCTCCTCAGTCCGAGCCTGCGAAAACATTAGTGGCACCGGCCTCCGTGCCGGTGTTCCGGCGGAGCCGGAAGCCTAGCATTTCCGCCGCTCCGCGGCGCAGACCGGCAGGGACGCCGGTCCCACTGAAAAACAATTGCTTCACCGCCTCTCCCGCCCACCCCACTGGTCTCCAGCATCTACGGCCGGAATTCCCGCAGGAACATCTGCGAGGTCCACCCCAGCAGGGCTTCGCGCTCGGCTTCCTCGGCGGACAGGGGCAGGGGGCGTTCGTCGGTCAGGCGGAGCGTGTAGAGATGCTCCTCGATGGGGACGATGCCGACCTTGTCGCCGACCAGCTCGCCCTTGCGAATCACCGAGGCGCGGGTGGCGCAGCCCAGGCCGTACAGCGAGCGGTAGAGGCGCGGCCGTTGCGGCCCTGGCTTGGGGCTTTCGCTGATGCGCTCGAAGCGTTCGGCGGCGGCGTTCACCCAATGGTCGTTGTAGTCGACATAGCCGGGGAAGACCGTATCGAGACCCTTGTAGTGCATCTCGGTGACCACCTCGTCCAACAGGCCCAGGGGCCGGAATGGGCACAGGTAATTGACGTAGAGGATGGTGTCGGGATAGTCGCCGCCCGCCTCGATGGTTTGCAGCGCATAGCGCAGGATGTCGCCCAGGGTGCGGCCGCGATCCTGCAGCTGGGACGGGCGCTCGAGGAAACGGGCCCCCATGCGGTTGGCGGTGGCCCGCACCTTGTCGCTGTCGGCCAAGGTGTAGACATTGCGCAGGTAGCGGCTTTCACCCAGCTGCCGCAACATCTCGGCGAAGACGTCGCCGCCCTGCAGCTCGCGCGGATCGCCCAGCACCGGGGCGACGGCGACCACGTTGCAGTTCTCCGGCCGCATATTCTCCGGCAGGTCGGCGACGATCTCGGCTTCCAGGCGATCCAGCAGGGACGATACGCCATGGGCGCGGCCGCGATCGCTGTCGCCCTGGTTGATGCCGTGATGATGGTAGACGGCGGCTTCCGGCTCGTAGACCAAGGTATGGCCGGCATCGATCATCGCCTTGCCCCACAGGCGGTCCTCGATGTTGCTGGCTTCCTCGTCGAACGGGCAAGCCTCCCACAGGTCGCGGCGCAGCATGCTGTTGGCGTTGTGGAAGAAGTAGTCCTTCACCTGGACCCGGCGGTCCAGCCCGAACACCGTCAGCAGGTCGCGCTTGTCGATGGCGCCGGAGAATGCCAGCGGCAGCTGGCGGCCGTAAACCCCGGCCACCTTGGCCTCGTCGAAACCGGCGGCCAGCTTCGCCAGCCAGTCGGTGCCGCGCGGGATGCAATGCGAGGACAGGCAGGCGATCAGCGCGCCCGAGGAGGCCCGGATGCCCATGTTGAGGGACAGGCCGGGCTTGTAGCGGCTGATCTTCACCACGTCCTTGACCGGATAGCGGCGCAGGATTTCCAGGGTGTGGTCGGTGCTCTCGTTGTCGACGACGATGACCTCGAAATCCGGGTAATCCTGGCGGAACACCATGTCGAGGCAGGGCGCGACCCAGGTTTCCTCGTTCCGGGTGCGGATGATGACGGAGACCTTCGGCTTTTTCATGCCCGGGCTAACCCCTATTAGCGCCAGCGCGCCACGCCGGCCGCCACCGCATCATAGCCGCGCCGCAGCACCCCGCCATCGACGCCGATGGTGATGAAGCGGACCCCCATCTCGACCAGGGGCTCGGCCGCCTCCGCCGTATGCGCATAGCAGCCGATGGCCACTCCCTTGTCGGCGACCCGCTTGACCGTGTCCTTGAACACCTTCTGGAACGACTTGTCGGACAGATTGCCCTTGAGGCCGAGGCTTTGCGACAGGTCGTAGATGCCGACGAACAGCACGTCGAGGCCGGGCAGGGCGCAGATGGCGTCGAGTTCGGCGATGCCCTGGCGATCCTCGACCATCAGGATCGACAGGGTCTTCTCCTTCTGGCCGTCGAGATAGCCGCGTTCATTGTTGTAGTCGAACATCGAGGCACGGGTCAGCGTGGCGATGCCGCGATTGCGCGACGACGGGCCGTAGACCATGGCGTCCAGGCTTTCGCGGGCGACCGAAGCGCGGTCGATATGCGGCACCATGATGCCGCGGCTTCCCGAATCCAGCGCCCGCAGGATATTGCTGTTGCCGGCTCCCGGCACCCGCGTTACCGGCACCAGCCCGCTCTTCTCGGCGGCACAATAAAGGCTGGGCAGATCGGCGAAGGAGTGGGGACCGTGCTCGAGGTCGAAGACGATGAAGTCGAGGCCGGCGGCGCCGATCACCTCGACCACGGTGGGGTAGGGCAGATGCGACCAGGTGCCGAAGACCGGGCGCCCGGCCTGCAGCCGGGACTTCAGTTCGATGACGTCCATGGGAGTCCTATCCTTATAGCACGGCGCCGCCGGCGACGCTGATCACCTGGCCGGTCACATAGGCCTGTTCGTCGGAGGCCAGCCAGACGCAAGTCGCCGCCACGTCGGAAAGATGGCCGGCCCGCTTCAACAGGGTCATCGAGACGATGCGGGCGCCGTCCGGCCCGGCCAGCTCGTCGGCCGTCTGGTCGGTCAGCATGATTCCCGGCGCCACCGCATTGACCAGGATGTTGTGTTCGGCTCCGTAGCGGGCGACCACCGCGGTCAGGCTGTTCAGCCCGGCCTTGGAGACGGCGTAATGCACCGTCTTCGGGCCGTGGTATTGGCCGGCCACCGAACTCATGTTGATGATGCGGCCGCCGCCCCGCTTGATCATATGCGGGAAGACTTCCTGGCTGCAGATGAACGGACCCTTGAGGTTGACCGACATGATGCGGTCCCAGTCCTCGTCGGTGGTCTCCAGGAAGGTGCAGCGGTTGTTGATGCCGGCGTTGTTGACCAGGATGTCGATGCCGCCGAGATCCGCGGCGGCCTTGGCGAAGGCCTGGCGGACGCCGTCGCGGCTCTGCACGTCGACCTGCACGGCCACCGCCTTGCCGCCGGCCTTGGCGATCTCGGCCACCACCTCGTCGGCCTTGGCGGCCTCCTGGGTGTAACCGACCGCCACGGCGGCGCCCTGGCGGGCGAATTCCAATGCGACGGAGCGGCCGATGCCGCGGCTTGCCCCGGTGATGAACGCCACCTTGCCGGCCAGGCGCATGTTCGTTTACCTCATCTTGTGTTCCGTCGATGGTGGGTTCGCACTATAGCGGCAAAAGCCGCTTGCGCAATGCCGGCAGGGGCCGCTAGCCTCGACCACGCTTGTCGAGGGGAAAGCCCCATGCCGAACCACAATCTTGCCGATCCGCCGTTCGACCAGGGCCAGTTCCTGGACGTGGTCGGCCGCGTGCTGGCGCGCCATCTGGGCGGCTCCGGCGTGGTGGAGCTGATCGGCAGCCATTCGGGCAATATCAACCGCATCCTCGAACTGCGCTACCAGGGCCGCAGCCTGGGCGCCCGCGTCGCCCTCAACCGCCAGCATTTCCGCTACGAGAAGGACATCATCAAGGAGGTGTTCGCCATCCTCCTTTTGTATCACGCCGGCGAGACCCTCGACGACGGCGTGGTGCGGGGTATCGTCGACGGGGTGCTGCGCTCGCCCTGCGGCTCGCATGTGGCGCATTCGGCGGTGCGGGCCATCCTGCATTACGACTGGACGATGGAGGAGTTGCCCTTTCCCTTCTTCATCTTCGAGTGGATCGACGGCCATGCCCTGTGGGAGGTGCCGGCGGCGGACCGCTACCATCGGGCCGGCCGCATCCTGGCCGGCCTGCACCGCAACCGGTTCGAACATTTCTACGAGGACATCTTCGCCATCCGGCATTATCCGCGGCCCTGGGCCGACCATATGCGGGCCGGCTATGCCCGCGAATTGGCCCAGGCCGAAGCGGTGCTGCCGGCGGCGTTGGTGGCCCGCCTGGCAAGCTTCGATCTGGGGCAGCTGCAGCCGGGCCTGCCCTGCCTGATCCACAACGACTACACCGGGGCCAACATCCTGGCCGACCGGGCCGACAACCTGCATGTCATCGATTGGGACAACTGGGTGATCGACTGCCCCGAGCTGGATCTGGTCAAGATGAAATACTGGACGGCGATCGGCGCTGACGGCCGCCTGGCCCATCAGCCGGCGCTGTTCGCGGCCTTCCTCGAGGGGTACCGCGAACGGGCCGACCAGCCCATCGACGCCGGCCGCCTGGCCGCCTATGAACGGCTGTGGCTGCTGCGCACCCATAATTTCGAGTATTCCCGCGAAGCCGCCGGCACGGTGGTGGAAGCTGGCAGCTGGCAGCGGGTCTACCCACCCGCCGCCGCCTATGTGGACATTCTCGAAGGGCTGTGAGAAAAAGTTTTCGATTGCCCCTCAGGCGCCGGGCGCCGGCATCCGCCGGCTTGGCTCCTCCGCTGCGCTCCGGGGCGCTCAACGCGCCAGTCACCAGGCGAGAGCCTGGTTCCGATAGTTCCACGTCGGCGTTGTCATGGCGGCCGGCGCGCACCTCATTTCTGGGAGAATCCCTTATCATGGACGTCGCCATCGTCATTCCCGCGCGCTTCGGCTCCCGCCGCCTTCCCGGCAAGCCGATGGTCAAGATCGCCGGCAAGAGCCTGCTCAACCGTATCTATGCGATCGCCAAGGCGGTCACGGGCGTCAGCCAGGTCTACATCGCCACCGACGATGCGCGGGTCGCCGAACATGCCGCCAGCTTCGGCGCGACGGCCCTGATGACCTCGCCCGATTGCCCGACCGGCACCGACCGGGTCCACGCCGCCCTGCAGCAGATGAGCCAGCGTCCGGATGCGGTGGTCAATCTGCAGGGCGACGCGGTGCTGACCCCGCCTTGGGTGGTGCAGGCTCTGGTCGACGCCTTCCACGCCGACCCCAAGGTCGGCATGGTCACTGCGGCGGTTCGCTGCAGCTGGCAGCAATATCGCGAGATCGAGGAGCTGAAGGCGCAGAGTCCGACCAGCGGCACCTTGGTGACCATGGACAAGTTCGGCCGCGCCCTCTACTTCTCGAAGGCGATCATCCCTTATTTGCGTATCCGCGATTTCGACGTGCCGCCGGTGCATCGCCATATCGGCATCTACGGCTATGCCGCCGACACCCTGCAGCAGTTGTCGAGCCTGGAACAGACGCCGCTCGAGGTGGCCGAGCAGCTGGAACAGCTGCGGGCCCTGGAGAACGGCATTCCGATCAAGGTGGTGGTGGTCGATTACCAGGGGCGGACCCATGGTTCGGTCGACGCGCCGGAGGACATCCCGTTCATCGAGGCGATCATCGCCCGCGAAGGCGAATTGGTCGCTTGAGCATGCAGATCCTGTTCGCCCGCCACGGCAATACCTTCGATCCGGGCGACCGGGTGGTGTGGGTCGGTCGCGAAACCGATCTGCCGCTGGTCGACAAGGGCTTGGCCCAGGCCGCCGCCGCCGCCGAGGCGCTGCGCCGCACCGGCCTGATCCCCGATGCGGTGTTCGCCGCATCGCTGAAGCGCACTCAGGCCTTCGCCGAGATCGTCGCCGAGGCCCTCGGCCTGGCCCCGCCGGTGATCGACGGGCGCCTCGACGAGGTGGATTACGGCCGCTGGGCCGGCCGCACCAATGACGAGATCGCCGCCGAAGGGCCGGCCGCGGTGGCCGCGATGGAGGCCTGGAACAGCGCCGATGTCTGGCCTGAAGGCGCCGGCTGGACCAGCCGGCAGTCCGACATCCTGGGCGCCATCGGCGACTTCGCCGCCGAGCGGCTGGCCCCCGACCGGTTCGCCCGGCCGCTGGTGGTCAGCAGCAACGGCATCCTGCGTTTCCTGCCGCGCCTATTGCTGCCGGCGGCGGACCAAAGGCCGAGCTTCAAGATGGGGACCGGTCATCTGGGGCGGATCGACCGCGACCCCGCCGCCACTCATCTGCGTTGCTGGAACGTCAAGCCGGCGGAGTTCTGAGCCCATCCCCTCTCCCGCATGGCGGGATGGCGGCGCCCCCTCACCCCGACCCTCTCTCCCCTTGGGGGCGAGGGGGCGTGCCCGACGGCCGGAGCAGTAACCCCCTGTCCCGCATGGCGGGAGAGGGAGGGGCCCTAGACCAGCCCTAGACCGGCGCCCCCAATTGGTCCGGGCCGCGGGCGCCCTTGCTCCAGCGGGCCAGCCAGACCGGGACCAGCTGCGCCTCCATCGGCCGGGCGATGGCGTAGCCTTGGCCGACATCGCAGCCGAGCTCGCCCAGCGTCTGCGCCACGTCTTCCGTCTCGACCCCTTCGCCGACCGCCGACATGCCGAGATTGTGGGCCAGGTCGATCATCGTCTTGACGATGGTGCGGGCTTCGCTCGAATGGTCGCATTCGGCGACGAAGGAGCGGTCGATCTTGAGCTCCGAGAAGGGCAGCCGGTGCAACTGCACCAGCGACGAATAGCCGGTTCCGAAGTCGTCGATCGACAGTTTGAAGCCCTTGATGCGCAAGCGGGTCAGAATGTCGAGACCGCGCACCGGATCGGCCATGGCGACCGTTTCGGTCACCTCGAAGGTGATGTGCTCCTTCTTGGCGCCGGTCGCCCAGCAGATCATCTCGATGCGGTCGGCCAGGTCCTCCTCGTTCAGGCTGATGGCCGACAGGTTGATCGCGATGTCCAGCGCCAGGCCGGTCTCCTCCCATTGGCGGGACTGGATCAGGGCGCGGGTGGTCACCGTCTCGGTCAGCCGGTCGATCAGGCCGGTGGCCTCGGCCAAGGGCACGAACTGTTCGGGCGGGATCATGCCGCGCTGTGCATGGCGCCAGCGCACCAGGGCCTCGAAACCGACCGGACGCCAGGTGTGAAGGTCGACCTTCGGCTGGTAGAAGGCGGTGATGTCGCCGGCTGCCAGGGCTTGATCGAGGCTGTTCTTGTCGAGCACCCCGGTGGCCGTCCGGTTCTCATCGAGAATGGCCCGCAGGTCCCGGGCCCGAATCGGCTTCTGCACGCTGCCCATGATGGAGAGGCCGCGCTCGGTGCCGAGTCGGCGCGCCGCATCGAGCACCCGGGAATCGAAGCCGCTCATGATCAGGATGCGGGCTCGGCTGTCTTCCCCGGCCAGGAAGCGCAGCATCTCGATGCCGTCGGTATGCGGCATCGCCAGATCGAGGGCGATGTGGGTCGGCTGCCATTCGCTCAGCAGGCCGCGAAACGCGTCCGGTTGTTCGGTACAGCGGACATCGTAGCCGCAGGCTTCGGCCACCTTGGCGACGAAGGCGGCGAACTGCGGCTCGTCGTCGAGGATCAGCAGACGGTCGCTCATCTTGTCATTCCTTGCCATCCAACACCTTGCGCACCGCCCGCGCCAGCTCCTGGCGGCGATAGGGTTTGCCCAGGAACTCGAGGCCGGGATCGATCTGACGCTGCGCCTGGACCGACGAGCTGGGAAAGCCAGAGGTGAACAGCAGCTTGAGATCGGGCCTCATCTTGCGAGCCTCTTCGGCCAGGGCGAAGCCGTCCATGCCATGCGGCATCACCACATCGGTGAACAGGAGGTCGACGCCCGGTTCGGTGCCGATCACGCCCAAGGCCTCGGGGCCGTTCTCGGCATGCAGCACCCGGTAGCCCAGTTGGCTCAACTGTCCGGCCACCACCCGGCGGACATCGGGGTTGTCGTCGACCACCAGCACCGTCTCGTCGCCGCCCCGCAAGGGTGTGTCGGCGGCGCCCGGCAATTGCTGGCGCCGGGCATCGGCGCGGGCCCGCGGCAGGTACAGGCGGACCGTGGTGCCGATGCCGGGCTCACTGTAGATCTTGATCTGCCCACCCGATTGCCGGGTGAAGCCGTACACCATGGACAGGCCGAGGCCGGTGCCCTGGCCGACCGGCTTGGTGGTGAAGAACGGTTCGAACACGTGACCGAGAACCTCACCGGTCATGCCGGTGCCGGTATCGTTGACCTCGATCGAGACATATTCGCCGGGTGCGGCGTCGGGGAACTGGGTCTTGTCGTCGGCGTCGAGCAGGGTGTTGCGGGCGACGATCTTCAGCCATCCGCCATGCGGCATGGCGTCGCGCGCGTTGATCGCCAGATTGGTGACCGCCGCCTCCAGTTGCGCCGCGTCGACCACCACCGGCCACAACCCGCTTTCGCTCTGCAGGCCGGTCTGCACCTGTTCGCCGAGGACCCGGCTCAGCACCTTCATGGTGCCCCCCAGCAGCTCGCCGACATCGACCACGGTCGGGCGCAACGGCTGGCGACGGGCGAAGGCGAGCAGGGCACGGGTCAACTCGGCGCCGCGCAGCAGCGCGTTGAGGGCCGCGGTGACCTTTTCGGCGGCGGCCGGCTGCAGGGCCAGCTCTTCTTCCAGCAGGTCCAGATTGCCGATGGCCACTCCCAGGATGTTGTTGAAGTCATGCGCCATGCCGCCGGTGAGTTGGCCCACCGCCTCCATCTTCTGGGCCTGGTGCAGGGCCCTGGCCAAGGTGTTGCGGTGGCTCAGGTCCTCGAACACGCAAATCGCCCCCTCGATCCGTTCGTCGTTGCTCATCAGGGGCGCACCGGAGAACGAGGCGGCGACCGCCGAGCCGTCCTTGCGCCGGCAGGTGACTTCCTCGCTCTTCACCAATTGGCCGGTCACCATGCGCAGGAACATGTCGGCGGCGCCGCCTTCGGCCCCGCCGGAGGCCGAGGTGAAGACCTGGGTGGGGGCCGGTTGTCCGATCATCTCTTCGGCGCTGTAGCCGAGAATCGATTCGGCGGCATGGTTCCACAGCTCGACCCGGGCATCGCGGCTGATGGCGACGACACCGACCGGCAAGGCCGAGACGATCGACCGCAGCACGTCGGCGCAATGGTGCAGCGCCTGTTCGGTGAAGCGGTCGACCTGCTGCGCCCGCAGGGCTTCTTCCTGCCAGTGTTTCGCCTCGGCCGAAATCCCGGCCAGCCGGCGCAATAGCGGCCTGCCCAGGCACCAGCCGAGAATGCCGCCGATGGCGGCCGATCCCACCAGGAGAATGGGCCGGCCGGCCACCGCCAGGGCAACCGCCGGCGGCGCCAGCACTCCGCTCAGCAGCAGGCCCAGGGTCCAGCGCTGGCGCCCTCCGGCGAGGAAAGCCGTCATTCCTTCCTGTCTTTCCCGCAATCAATCGGCGCCATGGCACATAATGTCGGCGCAACCATCGGCATGGGCGATCACCCAAAAGGGGAAGTCGGTCGGCGCGGGCGAGTCGCCTTCTCGATCCTTGGGTCAGTTGCGGCCGAATCAAAGGTCAAGGAAGGGGGGGCGCCTTCCTGGCCGGCCAAGGCCTCGTTTTCGTGGGCCTGCGGCCGCCCGGCTGGACAAATGCGCGAATACTGTTGTAATATATGTTTGAGACAACAAACACAGTGTGTACAATGTATGAGGCTGCGGCCCCGGCCGCCGAAGTGTCTGCCCAGACTGTTCTGTGGAGCCAATTCGTCTTGGCGCGCGCCCTGACGCGGGTATTGGCGCGGGCCCGGCTGCGCGGCGGCGACGCCGAGGGCGCCGACATCAGCTTCTGCTATGCCGACACTCATGGCGGCTGCGGCCGCCTGCCGCGGCCGGCGCCGTTCCTCGAGGCGCTGTGGCAGCGGCGCGCCGGCTTTTCCTCGCAGGAGTATTTCGCGGCCCTGGAAGCGGCGGACCAAGCCGACCATCCGGGGTCCTGGGTGCTGGCCGGGCGCATCCTGCGGGCCGTCGGCGGGGACGGGGCGGCGATCGAACTCGACGTCAACGACATCGATCCGGGGCAGGTCGAACAGGCGCGGAGCAACCGCGAGGGTGGCTGGGTGCGCCTGTGGACCCATGACTGGTTCCTGTTCCTGCGCTCTCGGCTGGCGATGGCGGCGCCCCTGGATTTCGTCTTCATCGACCCGCCCGGCGACGATCCGCGTGGGCCCGCCTACGCCATCGACGCCGCGATCCTGCTGGAGACCCGCAAGGTTCCCTACATGGTCACCTATTGCCTGGCCGCCTCGCAGGACTCGATCGACCAGATCGGCCGCAGCGGCCTGGAACTGGTGCTACCCGACGGCGGTTGCGGGGCGGTCCTGGGCGGTGGGGCGGAAGTCGCCCTGCTCGATCTGCTGCCCGATCTCCGCCAGCTGGCCGGCCTGCTGGGCGGCCGGTTCGCGGTTCGTCTGCCGCGCAACGACGACTACAGCATCTGACGGTCGGGCCATGACCGTCGCCGGCTAACCCCTACGTCGGTTCGCGGCGCGAACGCATAGGATCGACCCTCCAAATTGTAACGACGCGGTGATTACTGGTTGCGCAAATGGAAATTCTTGCGGACCGCTCTGGGCAAGCCAATTAATGCGAGGCATGCGATGTAAGCGGGCAGAATGAGCCTATAATTACAAGGGAAATTACGATGGAGCGGCGCGAGGATATTCTGGCCTGCATCGGCCGTGGATTCGTCAGGCTCAGGGCAAAAGGGTTGAGGAATACCTTGCTCTATGGGCTCCACTTCTTGCGGGAGCAGGCGGCCAGCGCCCTCTTGGATCTGAAATATGGCGGCAAGCTGTGCAAGACCGACCTGGAAATCAATCGGGCTCGGCAACAGTGCCATACCATGGTGCACAGCCATTACCATGTGCTGCGGGACGTCTTTGCCGATCTGCCGATCCGGCGCGAAGACGTTCTGGTGGACGTCGGATGCGGCGAAGGCCGGGTGATCAATTTCTGGCTGAGCCTGGGTCTCCAGAACCGGCTGATCGGTATCGAGATCGACCAGGCCGTGGCCAGCCGCACCAGACAGCGCTACCGCAAATACCCCAATGTCACCATCATCCATGGCGACGCCACCGCCAACCTGCCGGCGGAGGGGACGATCTTCTATCTCTACAATCCCTTTGCGGCCGAGTTGGTGGAGCGCTTCGAGGCCGCCGTGCGAAGCCAGGGCGCCACCATCGTCTATCACAACAACCGCTATATGCTGCCGTTCGAAAGCAATGGCTGGGCCATTCGCCCGATCCGTCCGGAGCGGCGCATCTATGAATTCACCGCCGCCATCATCACCCCCTCCGGCCGGGCCGCCACCGCTTGAGGGCACCTAGCCGCTCTTATTCATGACGGTAGGGATTTTGGCAGGCGGATGTAGCGTAACAGGCTGAAATAGCATAAGATTTTGTTGTCTAGACAGCATCTCTGCGGCAGCCGAAAGCGCCACACCCGCCATGACCGACGATACCT
>CAIOJO010000250.1 GCA_903858635.1 uncultured Telmatospirillum sp.
ACCCTGCGAGCCGCCCTGCTGGCCCATCAGGCCAAGCATTCCATCAACCCCGATCTTGAACAGCACGCCAAGGCCGCGTAGCCTGTTCAGACCGTGACGCCTGCCGAGCGAATTTCAACACGGCTCGGGACAATCCCGGCGCTGCTGCTCGGTCCTGGTAATCTTCGGCCGCAGCATCGCAAGTGCCAGGGGAAATAGGCCGGTATGATCGTCCTGCAGGACCGCGTAGAGGCACTGAAAGACAGATAGCGGCGTCGCGTCGGAGGTCCGGCTGGTGAGCGAGCGGAAATCATCGCTTTCAGCATCCTCACTGTCGACGAGCACCTTTGCCTGCTGACCGAAGCGGTTCATCGCGCCATCGTCGCCAGTTGGGCGCAAGCGCACACCGTATTTCGCCGCCCCCAACGCGACGGCGAGTGGCGCATCATCAAGCGAGGGTCTGTAAACCTGGGTGTGGAGCGTGGTCATGCCGGTCAACAGCAATGGCCGCAGGCTGTCTCGGAACGAGAAGGTTTTCAGCGTGCCTGCAAGGCGCGAAGCGGTCTGCCGACCGTCCGAAAAGACCAGCGCCTTCCGACCTTGGAGCGGCGTCCGCACCTCTGGCCGTGGCGGCTGCTCCAGAACCTGGACCGAGATCAGTTCTTGGAATGGCTGATCACCCTTTGTCTGAAGATCTGAAATACCGCCCTGCGCGTTAGGGCCGCAGGGCGCTCCACATCTAGGGCACGCGTCAAAGAGGTTGCCGTTCATGACCGGCGGTAACCAAACTTCGCGGACGAAACTGCCCGATCCGTCAATGCGGCCAGAACTTAGATCGAGGTAGGCCGGGCGGACAACGCCTGCCGTCGATGGCAACGGATCTTCGAGGCAGACATGAGCCGGCTGGATTGCATCGCTGTCGCCTGCATATGCGCGGCCATTGGCTTGCCAAAGATGCTCGACGCCGGCCGGAGAACCGACGCTTGCTCGAACCACAGACAGGCCGCAGGACCTGCATGAATGGAGTTCATATACTTGCGAGCCACAAGCGCAACTCTGTCTCGGCTCGGCATAGAGTGCGCCGGTCGGACCGCCGCGATCTTCTATCGCTATCTCGGTACATTGCGGATTTGCGCATGCCCATAACCCCGGCAGGCCACGGAAGAGCATATGTATTCGTGCCGGGAGCACGGGCGCCGAATCGGGTGTTGGCCTCGCGAGCGACGCCAGTTCGAGGAGGGCATCGACCGCAGCGACAGCGGTCGCCTCCGGGACATTTGGAAACAATTTTGATGGTAGGTCTGTCAGTGCCCAAGCAGCGCCTGGCAACTCCATTGGGTCCGAGAGTGAACTGGCGCCTGACGTAATGTTGCGTAGCCGCCCGACAACCGGCAGGCCGGTCAGTAAAGCGGCTAGCGCCGCCGGCAGGTCGTCGACTTTCCAGATTGGTCCCTCGGCGTTTGCCATGCCGAGATCGTAGGTACGTGAGACTTTTACGCTTCCTTCCGGACTGGCGATGTCATCAACGACGATAAACCGCTGTTCGGTCTCAGCAGTGCCACCATTCGGCACGAGTACTTCTTCCTCAATCCGCTGACCTTTCGTCCCCACCCCATGAACAGTTACGATGATGGCGTTGGCACCGCTATCGAATCGTGTGAGCGTGACCGCCATGCCGAGTACGCTCTGAACATGCGCCGCAAGCGGCGCTAATACTGCCGAGCGATCGCGCGTCGACGAGGACTGGAGCGCATTGAGCGGCACCGACGCCAAAGCCGCCGCAAGTTCGATCGAGCCTTCGCCCGAAGGTTCAAACGAGCGCTTCGTGCCTGTGAGCGGCATGATCGCCTGCGAATCAATGCCTGTGAGGCCTGCAATAAATGCCTTCGCCGCGTCAGCGTTTGAAAAGGAGGCGCTGGTCGCGATAAACACTACGCGCGATGGCGGCAAGCCGAGTCGGTCGAGGAGTCGGCGAATGAGATAGGCAACCTCGGTCCCGTTCGCACCGCGGTAAAGGTGCGCCTCGTCGAGAATTAGAAAAAATTTCTCCTCTGGATGCTCCTCAAAGAAATTTCGGGTGTCGACAAAGATCTGCCGCTCAATCGGACGCAGTAGCATGTATTCGAGCATGGAATAGTTCGTGACGAGTAAGTCAGGGCTCGCGTTCTGTATCTCGTGCCGGGTCAGGAGTTCAGGGTCCTGCGCTCGCTCGTTGGCACGCAATGGATCACCGTTTGCATCTTCCCAATGCTGGCCGGATTTCCCATACCAATCGCGTAATCCATCGAACGCGCCAAGAAAACTATCGGGTTTGACGGGCCAGCGCCCCTTCTCCACTAATGTTCTGACGAGAGCCTGATCTTTTGCGACGCCGTTTCGGGCGGCGTCTTCGATCTTGAGATAATATTCGAGAGTCTTGAGACGCTTCTGGTCGCGATCGCCATCGCGAACTCCAGGATAAAGCGTGCGGCCAGTATAGCGGCCGAACTTGGCGGGGCGTTCGGCTGCACTGGTAAACCATTGTCGTGCCGCGGACGATCCGAACAGCATGCGTAGCCGGCCCAGTTGATCATTCACCAATGCATTCATCGGGTAGAGCAGAAGCGCGCGCACGGCTCTTTCGGAGAAATTTTTGGGCCGATGAAGAGCCTCATCTGCGAGCCGTGCCAATACAGGCAATAGGAAGCTTTCCGTCTTGCCCGAACCTGTGCCCGTTGTAACGACGATGCCGGTGCCGCCTGAATCGGAGCGCATCGTTGCCTCTATTGCATCTGCCTGGTGCGCATAAGGCGGGTCGAAAAGAAGGTGGTTTGCCTCCTTTGACGCGAGGTTCGTCAAGAAATTTCGGATTGCGTCTTCGAGCGCCAGCGACGCAAATTTCCGATCGCCAACATAGGCCGGCGTGCTTTCGATGTAAGGGACTTGGGCGACGCCACCTTTCAGCAGGAGCTTACGACGGAGACCCACCAGTTTGGGGTGTGAAAGATGGTAAGTCGCTTCGATGTAGGAAGAGAGGGCCTCCCGCATATGCCTAATCTCGGTGCGCATTTTATTTTCCGCCCCTCAGGTTCGCGAGAGTCTGAGCGAATCCGTCCCCGGTACAGCCGCGCATCATATCCTAATCAGGATTGGATTTGCGCAAGCATTCAGCCGGCAGCGCCGAGAAAAGCGGGATGCGGCATGAGATACGGCTTGGCTTGTGTGGCGACCGTCACAGATCCGTCATCCCGGAGATGATAAAAGCCCGACCCCGAAGAAGAACCAACAATGGTCGGGTCATGATCAACCTTGTCTCTATCTCGCAGGCGCTTATCGTCGCCGAACATCTCAGTTTCAGTCGTGCGGCACGGGTTCTCGGGGTCCGCCAATCGGCGGTCAGCCGCCGTGTGCAGGCGCTGGAGGATGAACTCGGTGTTTCCCTGTTCGAGCGCGATGTAACCGGCGTCCGGCTGACCGAGGCCGGCCGGCGGTTTTTCGACCGGTCGCGTTCGGCCCTCGCGGAGATCGATCACGCCGTCAAGGGGGCCGCCAGCGCTGGCTGCGGCGCCGAGGGCGTGCTGCGGATCGGCATTCTGTCCTCGCTGTCGCAGGGCTTGATCCGCGATCTTCTCGGCGCCTTTCGCCGAACGCATCCGGCGATTACGATCGATGTCGTCGACGGATCGCAAAGCGAACATCTTACCCGCATTAGCGAGCGCCTGCTGGACGTCGCCCTGGTGATCGGAGAACCCTCGGCGTCGCATTGCGACACCCTCATCCTGTGGGAATCGGGCGTCTTCGCCGCGCTGCCGGAGGGGCACCGACTCGCCGATACCGTTGCGCTCGGCTGGGCGGCGCTGAAGAACGAACAGTTCATCGTCACCCGCCACGCGCCGGGTCCCCAGATCCATGACCATATCGTCCGCAGGCTGGGCGATCTCGGCCATGTCCCCGCCGTCGAACGCTATGGCGTCGGCCGCGAGACGCTGATGCATATGGTCGCGTTGGGCTTCGGCATCAGCGTCATCGGCGAGGCGGGCACTGCGACGCGCTATCCGGAGGTAGTCTTCCGGCCGCTCGCGCCTGCGGAGGAGGACAGGGTGTCGTACAGCGCCTTCTGGCTGCCGGGCAACGACAATCCGGCGCTCCGGCGTTTCGTCAGCCTGGCCCGGTCGATGTCTTCGAGCCGCCCGGCGCTGCAGGCGCCGGCGTGATCGGCATGCCGGCTGCCAAGGGGTGGGCGTCGCCCACCCCCGTTGCGGCCGGTCAGTCCAGCCAAGCCAAATCGACGCCGATCTGTTCCGCCTGCGGCCGGGTCATTCGCTTGATGGCATAGACCCCGCCCCGCCGCTGCTCGATGTCGAACGCGTCCGTCTCCGCATGCTCGTCCTCGGTGGCCGCGCTGTCGTCGTTGTAGATGTAGATCCGGATCTTGCCGTCGTCTTCGGCTGCATCGCTCTGTTCGGATCCCATGGCTTTCTCCTCTGCATCGGCGGGGCATTCCGTCTCGATGGGAGCCGCCCGCACCAGGCAGACAAGCGACTCAAGACAAAAAGCGGAAGGTGTTCCTCTGGAAAGCCGCTTTTTGTCTTGAAGCTCGGCATGACAATCTCGCGCAAAGCGCTCCTTGCCGACCGTGTCCGTTGGTCGCCTGGGGCAGGATCCCGAATCGAGACGGGATGCCCCGCAGACGCAGAGGCGTGGGAAAGCCAATCCGCCGAAAGCGATGACCAGGCAGGGCGCAGGATCGAACCGCCCGAACGGCCTTTACGACGTGCCGCGGTCCGCCTCTGCAGGTGCCGGCGATGGCTTCCTGACATTCCGCGCGTTCGCGAAGGCGCGGTCGCTGGCGATGAAGCGCGCCACCATGGGCGCGATCAGCTTGGCCGGGTCACCGATCGCCTGCCCGGTTTCGCCGGCCAGCGCCTGCGCATAGGCGACAAGATCACGATGGACCGCCCCCGGCAATTCGACGGTCAGCTTCACCGGCTTGTCGTCGACCAGCGCCCCGAGCTTCAATTTCGCCATGTTTTCCTCCTCAGCCTTGATACGGTTCGAGTACCAAATCGCGATTGACGATCACCCGCACCGGGAAGCCCGGCCGGATCGTCAGCGTCGGCTGGATATTGAGATTGCGCCCGACGATCTGCTGGCCGATCTGGTTGAAGCTCTCGGCGGCACCGTGGCGGATCGCCTGGGAGACGCTATTCTGGTTGCCGTTGGTCCCCGCTTCCGACCCGACACTGAGCAAGGTCGACAACAGCGCCGCCTTCAACATCGCGCCCCAGTGATTGTCGACCTCGTCCTCAAGCCCGGAATAACCGGCGCCGTCGGCACCCGGCTGACGCTCCAGCGGGACGGATCGGCCGTTTGGCAAGATGAGCCGGGTCCATACCAGCAGCACGCGCGACTGGCCGAAGGCGATCTGGCTGTCATATTGGCCGATCAGGCGCGCGCCCTGAGGGATCAGCAGCGATCGGCCGGTGGGGCTGTCATAGACGTCCTCGGTCACCTGAGCGGTGATCTGGCCGGGAAGATCGGAGCGAATGCCGGTGATCAATGCACCGGCAATGATGGTGCCGGCCTGCACCACATAGGGCGATGCCGGCGCCGCCAGCCGATCGGGGCTGACGGTGCGCCGATCGGTCGAGGCGTTGACGAAGGCCAACTTGTGGTCCTGGCCGTTCTGCGTGAACGTCGGGTCGGCCGCAGGCTGGGCAGTTTGACTGGGCAGGGTGGCGCCCGGCGTCGCCGGCGGTAAATGCGCGGACTCGGGCGCGGGTAGCTCGCGGATATTCGTCGTGGCGAACAGCCGGCTGAGCCGGGCCGCTTCGATCTCTTGGCTCCGCCGCTGCGCCTCCGGGTTGGCGCCCGGCGCCGCAGGGACGACGGTGTTGGGTGCGGCTCCGGCATTGAGCATCGGCCGGCCGAGATCGCCCGGCAGCGGCGCGCCGAGCTGCGGGGCGACTCGCGGAACGCCGGCATAGTCGCGCGGCAGACCGGCGAACCCGTCGGCCGTGGTGCGATGATCGGTGCTGTAAAGCTCTTCGGGCGCCGGGCCGTGACCGCGGTTGTTCTGCAGCGCCCAGAACACCGAGCCGGCGATCGCGACCAGCGCGACCGTCGCGCCGCCGGCGAGCACCTTGCGCGACAGGCGGGTGACCGGCGGACGCACGGGCCGCAGACGCAATTCCGCGCCGGGATCGCCGGCTGGCTGCGGCGCCCCCACTTCAATCCGGTCCTCGCTCATCGCGTCCCCCCATCGGTCCGGGAGATGCGGACGATCTGCTGGTCATCGCCACCGAGACGCAGCTCGGCGGCGGCGAACAGCCGGTCGACGATGTAATAGTTCTGCCGGACTCGGTAGTTGACTAGCTGGCCATCGCCCTGCGGGCCGATGACGAACAGTGGCGGCGCCTCACCTTGGGCAAGCCCACGCGGCATCTCGATATAGACCTTGCCACCGTCATCGAAGGCGGAAAGCGGCCGCCAGGCCGGATTGTCGCCGGTGATCCGGTAGCGAAAGCGGAGATTGGCGACATCGATGCCGGCGTCGACCGGCGCGGCAACGGCCGCCGCCGCATTCTGGCGACGCAGCGCGATGAGCTGGTCTTCGGGATATTGCCAGGAGACCGAGGCCATATAGGTCTTCTCGGTCGACCGCAGTTCGAGAAGATAGGTCCGCCGGTCGGTATTGATGACGAGATTGGTCAACAGAATCGGCCGGGTCGGCTTGACCAGGATATGCACCTTCTTGGTCGCGCCGACCCCGCTTTCGGTGTCGCCGATGATCCAGCGGACGGTATCGCCAGCGGCGACGGGACCCGAGCCGACGAGCTGCTCACCCTCCTGAAGGGCGATGTCGGTGATCTCGCCGGGTGCGGTGTAGACCTGATAGAGCGCGCCACCGGAGAACGGATAGACCTGGACGGCATTGATGAAGCCGTAGCGAACCGGCTCGACACGAGCGGCGGCATTGGCCCGGTTGACGCGGACCGTCGGGTCGCCCGGCTCGGGCGGGGCCTTCGCATCGGAGACGGGCTTCAACTGGCCGGGAAGCGGCAGCGGCTGGGGCAGTTCGACGATCTGCACCGGCGCCGGCGGATTGGCCTGCATAGTCGCCGGCTGCGCCACGTCGTCGAGCACGATCTGCGGCGGCTTCTGCACATTGGCGCAGCCGCCGAGCGCGGACGCGGAAAGCAGCAAAACCGCGAAGGCGGATTTACGGAAGGCCGGAAGGCCGTCCTGGTGGAATGGCGACGGCTTCATTGTCCAAGTTCCTTCGACCAGTTGATGGCGTTGACATAGACCCCGAGCGGGTTCTTCCGCAGGTGATCGGCGTCGTGCGGGGTCTTGATCACGACGGTGAGGATGGCGGTCCAGCGTTCGGTCGAACCCAGACTGCCGTTCTCGTAGCGGCGCTGAATCCAGGCGACGCGGAAGGACTCCGGCGACGCCCGGATGACGCTGGAGACCTCGACGGAGATCTGCGCCTTGCCGAGATTGGCGAACGGATCGTTGGTCCGCGCATAATCGTTGAGCGCCGCCGCGCCGCGATCGGTGGTGAAATCGTAAGCGCGAAGCCATTGCTGACGCAGGACGATCGGATCGGCCGGAAGCCCGCGCACATCTTCGATGAAGCGGGCGAGATGCCAGGCGATCTCGGGATCGGCGGGCTGGTAATCGGCGGTGGCCGGAGCTACCGCCTGGGCCTGGCCGAGATGATCGACCTGCACCACCCAGGGCGTGATGGTGCCGCGCGCCGATTGCCAGACCAGCCCCCCGGCCAAGCCGGTGGCGAGCATCAATGAGCCGAAGGCCATCAGCCGCCAATTCTTTGCCTGGACGCGGGCAGAGCCGATCCGCTCGTCCCAGACCTGGGCGGCCTTCTGATAGGGCGTTTCCGGCTCGGGCGTGCGCCCGTAGCGGACGGATGGTCGTTGGAACATGCTCATTCTCCTTGGGAAAGATCGACGGACGCGCCGCCACCGCCGCCATCGCCCGACCTGACGGCGTGAGTGGCCGTGGAAACGCCTTGGCTGACCGCCTGGGCGCGCCGCATGCGCTTGGCCCAAGCGGGAGGACCAGACGAAGTGCCGGCCGCAGAGGCGGTTCCGCCAGATGCTCCCCCCGTCACGGCCTGGCCGCCGGCGTCGAAGCTCGCTTTGAGGCTGGCGGCGGCGCGGCGCAGCGGGCTGGTGACTGCCCCGGCGCCGCTCGTCACGACGCCGGACGCTCCACCGGTGCGATAGGCGGCGGTCGCGCCGCCGGCGAGCGCCGCGCCACCGCGGGCGGTTCCGGCGATCGCGCTGCCGGCCAAGCCGACGCCACCGGCGGCGAGACCGGCGCCGGCCGCGACGATGCCGCCGGCCGCCAGGCCTGTGCCGACGGCGGCGCCCGCACCAAGCTGTGGGCCACCCGAGACCAGGCCGTTGGCGATGCCGGGGCCGAAGATGCCGAGACCGAGCAGCGATAGCGCCGCCAGGACGATCGCCATGGCGTCGTCGATCGACGGCTGGGCGCCGTTGAAACCGGCGGTAAACTGCGAGAACAGCGTCGAGCCAATGCCGACGACGATGGCGAGCACCAGAACCTTGATGCCCGATGAGACGACATTCCCAAGTACCCGCTCGGCGGCGAAGGCCGTCTTGCCGAACAGACCGAAAGGAATCAGTACGAAGCCGGCCAGGGTGGTCAGCTTGAACTCGATGAGGGTGACGAAAAGCTGGATCGCCAGAATGAAGAAGGCGAGCAGCACGATCACCCAGGCGAACAGCAACACGGCGATCTGGATGAAGTTCTCGAAGAACGAGACGTAACCCATCAGCCCGGAGATCGACGCCAGCAGCGGCCGGCCGGCGTCGAGCCCGACCTGGGCGATGCGGCCGGGGCGCAGAAAATCCGCCTCCGCCAACCCACTGCCGGAGGCCAACAGGCCGAGACCGGCGAAGCTCTCGAAGATGATGCGCGCCAGCGTGTTCCAGTTGCCGATAAGCCAGGCGAAGACGCCGACGAACAGGGTCTTCTTGACCAGGCGCGCGACGATGTCGTCCTCGGTGCCCCAAGACCAGAAGAGCGCCGCCAGCGTCATATCGATGGCGATCAGCGTCGTGGCGATGAAGGCTACTTCGCCGCCGAGCAGGCCGAAACCACTGTCGATATATCGGGTGAAGACCGCGAGGAAGCTGTCGATGACGCCGGTGCCGCCCATAGTCAATGCCCGAACATGGTGATGGTGGTGGGTTGATAGCCGACGCCGGGAGTCAGGAAGCGGCCGAGCTGCTCCCTGGCCTGATCCTGGGCGGCCGCTTGTTGCGCGGCTTGCAGGCTTTGCGCGCGGGCTTGCGCCACTACGGTGGCGGTGAGGTCGGCGAGCTGCTGGGCCTGAAGGGCGAGAAGCTGGTTACCGGCCTGGGTCGCCTGGAGCGCCCCCGTTGCCGACTGGCTCGAACCCACCAGGGCGGCGGTCTGGGTGCGGTTGGTGTCGAGATTGCCGACGACGCCGGCCTGCACCACCATGGCGTCCTGCAGCGCCGCGACGGAGTTCTGCCAGCGCTGTTGGGCATTGGCGATCAGCGCCTGGTCGGACTGGCTGGCGTTGGCACTGCCGTAGGTGGTCTGGAATGCGGTGTCGATCTTCTGGACGTCATAGGCGATGTTCTGCGCCTGGCCGAGGAGCTGCTGGGTGCGCTGGATCGAAGACTGAAGCTGCTGCAGCGAGGAATAGGGCAGGTTGGCGAGATTGCGGGCCTGATTGGTCAGCATCTGCGCTTCGTTCTGCAGCGAGGTGATCTGGTTGGCGACCTGCTGCAGCTCGCTCGCCGCGGTCACGACGTTCTGCGCAAAATTGCTCGGATCGAAGACCACCCATTGCGCCGAGGCCGGCACGGCAAGGCTAAGCGACAGGGCGATGGCACTCGCCATCGCCGCACGACGAAGTTTGGTCATGGCGATTTCTCCAGATTGCGAAGGTCGGGGATAAGATCGGCCGCCCAGCCGGCGCCGCGGAGCCGCAGCCAGGCGGGCACGAAGCCGGCGCGTCCATGCTCGGCCAGGGTCTGCGCGATGGCGGCCTGGTCGGCTTTCGATGACGCGGCGGCGAAGGCCAGCGCGACATCGCCGAGGCCCAGCTCGAACAGCCGGTTGCCGCGCCGCGACTGGCAGTAATAGTCGCGCTTCGGCGTCGCCCGGGCGAAGATCTCGATCTGCCGGTCGTTGAGGCCGAAGCGGCGATAGATGGCGGCGATTTGCGGCTCGATCGCCCGTTCGTTGGGCAGGAACAGCCGGGTCGGGCAGCTCTCGATGATGGCCGGGGCGATCGAACTGCCGTCGATGTCGGACAGCGACTGCGTGGCGAAGATGACCGACGCGTTCTTCTTGCGCAGCGTCTTCAGCCATTCGCGGAGCTGGCCGGCGAAGCCCTCGTCGTCCAGCGCCAGCCAGCCTTCATCGATGATCAGCAGGGTCGGCCGGCCGTCGAGCCGGTCGCCGATGCGATGGAAGAGATAGCCCAGAACGGCGGGCGCCGCACCGGTGCCGATCAGCCCCTCGGTCTCGAAGACCTGCACGGCTGCACCGCCAAGGCGCTCGGCATCGGCGTCGAGCAGCCGGCCATAGGGACCGCCCAGACAGTAAGGCTGCAAGGCCCGCTTCAGGGCTTGCGACTGCAACAGCACCGACAGGCCGGTCATGGTGCACTCGGCGACTGGCGCGCTGGCCAGCGACGTGAGCGCCGACCACAGATGGTCCTTGGCCTCCGGCGTGACGGCGATCTTCTCGCGGGCGAGAATCGCGGCGAGCCATCCGACCGCCCAGGCGCGCTCGGCCGGATCGTCGATGCGGGCCAGCGGCTGGAGCGCGACCGGCGCCGTGGCATCCTCGGAAAGCGCGCCGCCGAGGTCATGCCAATCGCCGCCCATGGCGATGGCGGCGGCGCGGATCGAGCCGCCGAAATCGAAGGCGAAGATCTGGGAGCCGGCATAGCGCCGGAACTGCAGTGCCATCAGCGCCAGCAACACGGATTTACCGGCGCCGGTCGGCCCGACGACGAGGGTGTGGCCGACATCGCCGACATGCAGCGAAAACCGGAACGGCGTCGAGCCTTCGGTACGGGCGACGAACAGCGGCGGTGCCTGGAAATGCTCGTCCTTCGCCGGCCCCGCCCAGACCGCCGACAGCGGGATCATATGGGCGAGGTTCAGCGTCGAGACCGGAGGCTGACGGACATTGGCGTAGACATGACCGGGCAGCGAGCCGAGCCAGGCTTCCACCGCATTGACCGTTTCCGTCATGCAGGTGAAGTCGCGACCCTGGATCAGCTTCTCGACCAGGCGCAGCTTCTCGTCGGCGATGCGTGGGTCGTTGTCCCAGACGGTGACGGTCGCGGTGAAATAAGCCTCGCCGATCTGGTCGGAGCCCAGCTCCTGCAACGCCGCATCGGCATCCATCGCCTTGTTGTGGGCGTCGGTGTCGAGCAGCGTCGATGGCTCATTGGTCATCGCCTCCTTGATGAGGGCGCCGATCGACTTGCGTTTGGCGAACCACTGCCGGCGGATCTTGGTGATCAGCTTGGTGGCGTCGGTCTTGTCGAGCATGATCGCCCGCGTCGACCAGCGGTAAGGGAAGGCGAGCCGGTTCAGTTCGTCGAGAATGCCGGGCGTGGTCTCGGTCGGAAATCCGACCACGGTGAGCGTGCGCAAATGAGCCGATCCGAGCATCGGCTCAAGGCCGCCGATGAGCGGCTGATCGGCCAGCAGCGCGTCGAGATACATCGGCGTCTCGGGCACGCGGACTCGATGACGCTTGGTCGAGACCGTCGAATGCAGATAGGTCAGCGTCTCGGCGTCATCCAGCCAGGCGCTCTCGGGCATGAAGCCCTCGACGAGTTGCAGCACGCGGTCGGTGCGGTCGACGAAGCCGCGCAGCGCCTCGCGGGCGTCGGCCCCGTCGCCACGCTCGCGGCCCTCATAGAGAAAGCGTTCGGCGCGCGCCGCGTCCTCGGCCGGCGGCAGAAAGAGGAAGGTGAGGAAATAGCTCGACTCGAAGTGGACGCCGTCCTCCTCGAACGCCGCCTGCCGCTCGGCGTCGACCAGCGCCGAGGCCGCGTCGGGAAAGTCGCAGTCCGGATAGCTGCCGGCCGAATGGCGCTGCGCCTCGACGAAGACGGCCCATCCCGAGCCCAGCCGGCGCAAGGCGTTGTTGAGCCGACCAGCGACGCCGACCAGCTCGGCCGGAACGGCACTGTCGAGATCGGGGCCGCGGAAACGAGCGCTGCGCTGGAAGCTGCCATCCTTGTTGAGGACGACGCCTTTGCCGACCAGCGCGGCCCACGGGATGAAGTCGGCAAGGCGAGTCATCGGGCGGCGATATTCGGCGAGGTTCATCATGGGTGGGGCCTCAAACGCTGAGATGGGCGGGGATGCGCAGATGGCGGCGCACCACGTCGACGAACAGCGGATCGCGCTTCGCCGCCCAGACCGCGGCCGTGTGGCCGGCGACCCACAGCAGCAGCCCGGCGATCCACAGATGCAGGCCGAGACCGAGCGCTGCGGCCAGGGTGCCGTTGAGGATCGCCACGGCGCGGGGCGCCCCACCGAGCAGGATCGGCTCGGTGAGGGACCGATGGACCGGCGCCACGAAGCCTTGGACCGGCTGATCCATCAGACCAGCGCTCCGCCGCCGAACGAGAAGAAGGACAGGAAGAACGAACTGGCGGCGAACGCGATCGACAAGCCGAAGACGATCTGGATCAGCCGGCGAAAGCCGCCCGACGTGTCGCCGAAGGCGAGCGACAGACCGGTGACGATGATGATGATCACCGCAATGATCTTGGCGACCGGCCCTTCGACCGATTGCAGGATCTGATTGAGCGGCTGTTCCCACGGCATGTTCGAGCCGGCCGCCCAGGCGGGAGTGCCGATCAGCATGACGAAGCTGGCGATAGCGGCCGTCGCGATTTGCTGGCGAATACGGGATAGCTGACGGAACATCATTCATCTCCTGCTGGTGAAAGGACATAGTCTCCGGCCGGGCCGAGCCCGGTGACGCGGACGAGTTCGGCAAGCCGGCGTTGCGACCCGCGGCCGGCGAGCACAGCGACGACGTCGATGGTCTCGGCGATGAGGGCGCGCGGCACGGTGACGACGGCTTCCTGGATGAGCTGTTCGAGGCGCCGCAGGGCGCCGATGCCGGAGCCAGCATGGATGGTGCCGATGCCGCCGGGATGGCCGGTTCCCCAGGCCTTCAGCAAGTCGAGCGCCTCGGCGCCGCGCACCTCGCCGACCGGAATCCGGTCGGGACGCAGGCGCAGCGCCGAGCGCACCAGATCGGACAGCGTGACGACACCGTCCTTGGTGCGCAGTGCCACCAGGTTCGGCGCCTGGCATTGCAACTCGCGGGTATCTTCGATCAGGACGACTCGATCGGTGGTCTTGGCGACCTCGGCCAGCAGCGCGTTGGTCAGCGTCGTCTTGCCGGTCGAGGTGCCGCCGGCGACCAGGATGTTGCAGCGCTCGGCAACCGCCCGGCGCAGCGCGGCGGCCTGGCCGGCGGTCATGATGCCGACAGCCACATAGTCGTCGAGGGTGAACACCGCGACGGCCGGCTTGCGGATGGCGAAGGCGGGGGCCGCCACCACCGGCGGCAGCAGGCCCTCGAACCGCTCCCCCGTCTCGGGCAACTCGGCGGAGACGCGCGGTGCGCCGGCATGGACCTCGGCGCCGACATGGTGGGCGACCAGGCGGACGATCCGTTCGCCGTCGGCGGCGGAAAGTCGCTCACCCGTGTCGGCCAGGCCGCTCGACAGCCGGTCGACCCACAGACGCCCATCAGGGTTGAGCATCACTTCGACGATCGCGGGGTCTTCCAGGAACGTGGCGATCGCCGGGCCGAGCGCGGTGCGCAACATGCGTGCGCCGCGTGACATCGCCTCGGACTGGAAGGACTGAACCGCCATCTTGATCCCCGCGTAAGGCCGGCCGGACAATGCCGTCGGCGTTCGGGGATGATTAGAAGAGGCAGGAATTAGGGCGGCGCAACAAGCCTGTGAGGGGCGTCGGGCGCTGGCGTATAAAGGCAGGGAGACGGCGGAAATGCTGGCCAGCGCCGGGGACGATCACTTGTAAGCGGTGCGCAATCACCCTTGGATATTGCGTTGACTGTCAGCCTTGCGTCTGAGCAGCCCATCCCCAAGGGGTCATTTCATTGATTCGGCTGTTTGGCCAGTTGTTGACCAGTTTGGTGATCACGTCGGCAAGATA
>CAIOJO010000251.1 GCA_903858635.1 uncultured Telmatospirillum sp.
ACCCTGCGAGCCGCCCTGCTGGCCCATCAGGCCAAGCATTCCATCAACCCCGATCTTGAACAGCACGCCAAGGCCGCGTAGCCTGTTCAGACCGTGACGCCTGCCGAGCGAATTTCAACACGGCTCGGGACAATCCCGGCAAGGCGCCTTCGCCCGGCTTGTTGGTTTCCTGTCCGCCCAGATGGACTTCCCGCTTGGCCTCGGCCGGGGCCGGGGCCAGCAGGATCGCGCCAAGCAAGGCAATCAAGAGCCAGCGGCCAGGCAAGAGGCTCTTAAAGAAATCGCGCATCTCGGACATCGCCCAGTAAGTAAATATGTTTACAAAGATAATCTGTTGTTGGTCGGCCCACAACGGTTATAATAATGCCTGGATTTAGCCGGCGATAGCCGAATGTTCATACGCCACCGATGAGACAAGGAATGGGGCCGATCATGGTCGTTCGACCACTGCTGCTCGCTTTTGTGACCTTGCTGTTGGTCAGCCTGGGGCCCGCCCCGGGCTTCGCCAAGCAGAAGGCGGGGGGCGAACCCGGCCAGCCGAAGAACGAGATCACCGCCAAGGTGGCCAGCAACTACATCGCCTTGCCGAAGCTGCACATGCCGGTCGAGGTCGACGCCAACCGGCAGTTCCGCGCCCTCGAACTCGAGGTCTGGCTGCTGCCCAAGGACGAGCAGAACCTGGCCCTGGCCCGCACCGGCAAGAAGGCGATCATGGAGGTGCTGCGCGACGATATGATCGCCTTCAACTGGGAGGCCTTCCAGGATTCGAAGGCCGGGCCCGAGGTGGCCAAGAAGCTGGTGGCGGCCAGCGTCGAGAAGGCCTGCGGGGCCAAGCTCGATGACGTCCTGATCAAGACTCTGCTGCTGAAGTGAGGCAGCAGCTAGCCGATCTGCACGCTGCTGTCGGTTTTGAAGTCGTATTTGGGCACGTCCAGATTGCGCGGCGCCGGTCCGTGGCGGACCCGTCCGGAGATATCGTATTGCGAGCCGTGGCAGGGGCAGAACCAGCCCCCCCATTCGCCGCGGTTGGATCCAGGCGCCTGACCCTGCGGAATGCAGCCCAGATGAGTGCAGATGCCGACCACCAGCAGCCATTCCGATTTATGGACGCGGTCCTCGTCCCGTTGCGGATCAAGCAAGTCGGACGCCTTGTCGTCGGCTTCGGCCCGTTTGATTTCGTCGGCCGTGCGATGGACGACGAACACCGGCTTGCCGCGCCAGGTGATGGTGATGCGTTGGCCGACGGCGACCGGAGCCAGATCCACCGCCGTCGAGGACAGGGCCAGGGTATCGGCCGAGGGGTTCATGCTGGCGATGAACGGCCACAGGGCCAAGCCGGTGCCGATCACCCCGGTGGCCACCGTGGCATAGGTCAGGAAGTCACGGCGCGTCTGGCCGTCCGGGGTGATCGGCGTCTCGGCATGGGGGGCGGTGTCGCTATCCATCGGGGCGATCCTTGTCGGGCGAACCGCCGCCCGGTCTCTTCGGATGTGAGTTTGGCCAGCTCCGGCGACAAGGGCATGCCGCTTGCGGGAGAGGCCTGCCGCATCGAATCCGCGTTTGTAACGAGATTTTCCGAGGCGCGACGGGGCTGGCGCGCTTGTAATCGGTCGTGCCGACGCCAGCCTTATCCTTAAGGCAAGGCGAGCGACCGGATGAGTCGCCGGAAACGGGTGGGAGGGGGCCATGGCGCACCGTATCGATCATCTCAAGGAGGCGTTGGTCGACAAGGTGGTGGGGCTGGCCCGGCAACGGGTCGATTCCCCGCTCAAGGAGCCGGCCGAACGCCTGATCGCGGCGTTCTACGCCAATGTGGCACCCGAGGACGTGCTCAGCCGCGAGGCCGAACAGCTTTACGGCGCGGCCATGGCCCTGTTCGCCTTTGCCCGCCAACGGCCACCGGGTCGGCCCAAGCTGCGGCTCTACCAGCCGCAGGCCGATGAGCATGGGTGGGACTGCCCGCACAGCGTCATCGAGATCGTCAACGACGACATGCCGTTCCTGGTCGATTCGGTGACTGCGGCCCTGGGCCGCCGCGGCATCGCCGTCCATCTTCTGGTCCATCCCATCCTGCCGGCGCGACGCGACGCTTCGGGCCGGCTGGTCGAGCTGCCGACGGCTCCGGCCGGGGCGGCCCCACCGGAAGGCCTGATGCCGGAAAGCCTGATGCATGTCGAGATCGACCGCCAGCGGGCCGGCCCCGAGGCGGACGCCCTGATCGACGAGCTGACCGTCGTGCTGGCCGATGTGCGGGCGGCGGTCGAGGACTGGCAGCCGGTGCGCCGCCGGGTCGAGGAGATCATCGGCGGGTTCGATGCCCTGCCGGCCACCCTTGACGCGGCCGAGGTGGCTGAAACCAAGGACTTCCTGCGCTGGATCCACGACGACAATTTTACCTTCCTGGGGTACTGCCGGTTCCGTTTCGAAGGCGCGGCCAAGACCAAGCAGGCGGGGGCCATCGTCGCCCTGCCGGACAGCGGCCTCGGCCTGATGCGCGATACCAGCCTGCGGCTGTTCGAAAGCGGCCATGACCTCGGCGCCATGCCACCCGAGCTGCGCGTCTTCCTGGCCCGGCCCTATCTTCTGCTGCTGGCCAAGGCGGACCGCGTCTCGACGGTGCATCGCGGCGTGCCCCTCGACATCGTCGGCATCAAACGGTTCGACGCGGCCGGCCGGGTAATCGGCATGGACGGGGTGATCGGACTGTTCACCCATACCGCCTATAGCTTGAGTCCCTTGGCCATCCCGGTGCTGCGGCGCAAGGTCCAGCACATTGTCGCCCGGGCCGGGTTTCCGTCGGCCAGCCACGATGCCAAGGCGCTGCTGGCGATCCTCGAAAACTACCCGCGCGACGAATTGCTGCAGGCCGGCAAGGAGCCCCTTTTCCAGACGGCGCTCGGCATCCTGCGCCTGCAGGAGCGCCAGCGGGTTGCGGTCTTCCTGCGTAGCGACGAGTTCAAGCGGTTCATCTCGGCCCTGGTCTTCGTGCCGCGCGACCGTTACGACACCCAGCTGCGCCAACGCATCCAGGAGACGCTGGAGGAAGCCTGCGCCGGGAAGATCGCCACCTGGTACACCCAGGTCGGCGACAGCCCCTTGGCGCGGCTGCATTGCCTGGTCCGGACCGACCCCCGCAATGTCCCGGAGGTCGACCACGCCGCCTTGGAGGCCCGCCTGGCCGAGGTGGCCCGCTCCTGGGCCGATCGCCTGCAGGAGGTGCTGGTCGAGACTCATGGCGAAGACCGCGGCCTGGCCCTATACCGGCGCTGGGGGCAAAGCTTTCCTGCCTCCTACACCGAGGGCACCGGCCCCCGCAGCGCGCTGTTCGACATCGAGCGCATCGAGGCGGCGGGCGACGGCATCGGCGCGCATCTTTATCGCCCCCTCGAGGCGCCCGACAACGAACTGCGCTTCAAAATCTATCGGCGCGGTCAGCCGGTCGCCTTGTCCGACGTGTTGCCGCTGTTCGAGCATATGGGTTTCCGGGTGATTTCCGAGCTGCCGCACGAGCTGCGCGGCGAGGCCATGGCACCGGTATGGATCCACGATTTCCAAATGGCCGGCCCGGAAGGCCAGACGATCGACGTGGATCGCCTGCGGCGGCGCTTCGAGGAGGCCTTCGGCGCCCTGTGGCGGGGTGACGCCGAGGACGACGGTTTCAACCGGCTGATCGTCAATACCGAGCTCGGCTGGCGGCAGGTGACGGTGCTGCGCGCCTATTCGAAATATTTTCGGCAGACCGGATCGACCTTCGGCCAGAGCTATGTCGAGCGCAGCGTGGCAGCCAATCCGCAGGTGGCGGCGCTACTCGTCCGGCTGTTCGAGACCCGTTTCAACCTCGACGCCGCGGCCGACGCGCCGGAACTGGTGGCCGCCATCGAAAGCGCCTTCGAAGGGGTCAGCAGCGCCGATGAGGACCGCATTCTCCGGCGTTTCCTCAATCTTATCGAGTGCACGCTCCGCACCAATTATTTCCAGCAGGGCGCCGACGGCCAGCCCAAACCGCATCTGTCGCTGAAGCTCGACAGCCGGCACGTCCAGGGGCTGCCGCGGCCGCGGCCGATGGTGGAAATCTTCGTCTACAGCCCGCAGAGCGAAGGCATCCATCTGCGCGGCGGCAAGGTGGCGCGCGGCGGTATCCGCTGGTCGGACCGGCGGGAAGATTTCCGCACCGAGATCCTCGGCCTGATGAAGGCGCAGATGGTCAAGAACGCGGTCATCGTGCCGGTCGGCTCGAAAGGCGGCTTCGTGATCAAGCGCCCGCCCCGCGACGGTAGCCGCGAGGCCCTGCTGGAAGAAGGCATCGCCTGCTACAAGATCCTGATGCGAGGTCTCCTCGACCTGACCGACAACCTGGTCGGCGGACGGGTGGTGGGGCCGCCCGAGGTGGTGCGCCGCGATGGCGACGATCCCTATCTGGTGGTGGCCGCCGATAAGGGCACGGCCAGCTTCTCCGACATCGCCAACGGCATTTCCCTGGAATACGGCTTCTGGCTGGGCGACGCTTTCGCCTCCGGCGGCAGCCAGGGTTACGACCACAAGGTCATGGGGATCACCGCCCGCGGCGCCTGGGAGTCGGTCAAGCGCCATTTCCGCGAGATGGGCCGCGACACCCAGGCCGAAGATTTTACCGTGGTCGGTATCGGCGACATGTCGGGCGACGTCTTCGGCAACGGCATGCTGCGCTCGCCGCATATCAAACTGCTGGCGGCCTTCGATCACCGGCATATCTTCCTCGACCCCGATCCCGAGCCGGCGGCCGCCCTGGCCGAGCGCCGGCGCCTGTTCGGCTTGGCGCGCTCGAGCTGGGCCGACTACGACAAGGCCCTGCTGTCGGCCGGTGGCGGGGTGTTTGCCCGCGACGCCAAACTGATCCCCATCGCCGAGGCAGTGCGCAACCGTTTCTCCATCGAAACGGATTTGCTGGCGCCGGCCGACCTGATCCGCGTGCTGCTGGCGGCGCCGGTCGATCTGTTGTGGTTCGGCGGCATCGGCACCTATGTCAAGGCGTCGACCGAGTCGAATCTCGATGTGGGCGACCGCGCCAACGAGGCCTTGCGAGTCGATGGCAAGGACCTGCACTGCAAAGTGGTGGGCGAGGGGGCCAATCTGGCGGTGACCCAGAAGGGCCGCGTCGAGGCGGCCCTCGCCGGGGTGCGTCTCAACACCGACGCCATCGACAATTCGGCCGGGGTCGACACCTCGGACCACGAGGTCAACATCAAGATTCTGCTGGATGGCGCGGTCGGCGACGGCGACCTGACCATCAAGCAGAGGAACGAACTGCTGGTCGCCATGACCGAGGAGGTCGGCGACCTGGTGTTGCGCGACAATTACCTGCAGACCCAGGCCATCTCGATCTTCGAGGCGCAGGGCGCGGCGCTTCTCGACCAGCAGGAGCGTTTCATCCGACTGCTGGAACGGGCTGGCCGCCTCGACCGCGAGATCGAATTCCTGCCCGGTGACGAAGAGCTGAATCGCCGCGCCCATGGCGGGCTCGGCCTGACCCGTCCGGAAATCGCCGTGCTGCTGGCCTACAGCAAGTTATGGCTGTACGACGCGATTCTGGACTCCGATCTGCCCGACGATCCCTTGCTGCTCGACGATCTGGTGCGTTATGTCCCGACGCCGCTGCGGTCGGCCGAATGGCGCGCCCGGATGGACCGCCATCGGCTGAAGCGGGAGCTGATCGCCACCTCCGCCACCAACAGCATGGTCAACCGGGTCGGCGGCAGTTTCGTCGCCCGCGTCATGGAACGCACCGGCACCTCGCCGGCCGAGGTGGCGCGTGCCTATCTGATCGTCCGCGACGGCTTCGGGCTGCGCGAGGTGTGGGAGCAGATCGAGGGGCTCGACACCAAAGTGCCGGCGACCATGCAGGTGGCCATGTTCATCGAAGCCAACCGGCTGATCGAGCGGGGCGTCGGCTGGGTGCTGGCGCATGCCCCGCGGCCGCTCGACATCGGCCGGCTGCGGGCCGAATTGGAACCCGGTATCGCCGCGTTGCGGGCCCAGCAGGACAGCATCCTACCGGCGGCGACGGCGGCTGCCCTGGCCGCCCGCGCCGAGGAGTATCGCGCCGCCGGCGTGCCGGACGAGCTGGCTCGCCGGGTCGCCGGGCTGATCGTCCTGGCCTCGGCCAACGACATTTCGCTGATCGCCAGCCGCACCGGACGGCCGGTCGAGACGGTCGGCCGCCTTTATTTCCTGATCACCGCCCGCTTCGGCCTGGGCTGGCTGCGCGCCGCGGCCGAACGGCTGGCCGGCGGCAGCCATTGGCAGAAGCTGGCGATCGACGCGGTGATCGACGACCTCTACACCCGCCAAGCCGAATTGACCGCCAGCGTCGCCGCCCAGTGCGGCGAGCTGCCGGCCGAGGATGCCCTGACCCAATGGATCGACAGCCGGCGTCAGGCGGTGGAGCGCGCCGACCAGCTGCTGGGGGAATTGAAGACCGCCGGCCAGCTCGACCTGGCCACCCTGATCGTCGCCAGCCATCAGTATCGCGGTCTGGCCGAAGGCTGACGCGGCGGCCTTGCACCGGGTGGCCAGGTTATAATGCGAAAAGGTTGCAACGCCGCTTATCGGAACCCGCCGGTTGGGTTATCCTCGATGCCTGTCTCGCCGAGCAGGAGCCGCCGTGACCATGAAAGACGTCGAAGCCGCCATGATGACCCCGACAAGTTTCGATCTGCGGGAAAAGCGCCGGCATACCCTGTTTGCCGATATCTGGGGTGAACTGATCCCCCAAGTCTTCGAAGACGTTCCCCGATACTATCGTTTTGGCAATATCGTCGCGAGTTTCGGCTTCTGGGAATTGTGGGTCTGGCAGTTCGTCGGAACCGTGGCGCTGAACCCGGGCGACAAGGTTCTCGATGTCTGTGCCGGGACCAACGACATCGGCATCAGGCTGTTGCAGAAGCAGCCCGCCATTTCGGTGACGGCGATCGATCGCAGTCGGGAAATGCAGGAGGAAGGTCAGAACCGGGCGCGCGACTATGGCGTCGCCATCGACAGCGTGATCCATGACGTACATGCGTTGCCGTTTCCCGACCGTTCGTTCGATGTGGTCACCCTGCAGGCCGCGTCGCGCCATCTTCAGCTGAATAAAGTATTGCCGGAAATCATGCGCGTGCTGAAGCCGGGCGGGACCTTCTATCACTGCGACATGTTGAAACCAAGCAACTGTCTTGTCGAGTTCGCCTATCTGCGTTTCCTGCGCCTTTCGGTCGCCTGGACCGCCTTTGTTTTCGGCTCGACCGAAGCATCACGGAACTGCCGTAACTACTTCATGGATGCCATCGCCAATTTCTACACACCGGAAGAACTGTCCGCGATATTCCGCCTGGTCGGCTTCACCAATGTGACCTGCGACAAGAGCATCTGGGGCGGCATGGTCGGCTTCCACAAGGCGCAGCGCCCCATCGGCTGATCGTCATTAAGAAATTGTTGTTCAGTGGGGCCGGCGTCCCCGCCGGCCTGCGTCGCGGAGCGGCGCAAATGCGAGGCTTCCGGCTCTGCCGGAACGCCGGCGGGGACGCCGGCCCCACTGATTCTTTTACCGACCGAGCCGGAACAGCCAGGCGAGCAGGCCGGCCACCACCAGCAGGGCGATCGGCAGCGCCACCAAGGGACGGCTTTCGGCCAGCCAGGCGATGCCGATCAGGCAGAGATCGGCGCCCGCCACCAGCCGCGCCACCTTGGCATGGCTGGCCCCGCCCTGGACCGCCCGCTGGTAGAAATGTTGGCGATGGGCCTGCCATAGCGGCTCGCCCTGGACCGCCCGCTTGACCAGCGTCAGGCTGGCGTCGGCCAGATAATAGGCCGGCAGGATCAAGGCCGCCGCCCAATGGCCGTCGGCGGCCGCCGCCAGCAGCAGCCAGCCCAGCAGATAGCCCAGCGGCACGCTGCCGGAATCCCCCAGGAAGATGCGGGCCGGATGCCAGTTCCACACCAGGAAACCCAGGCCGCCGCCGGCCACCGCGGCGGCCAGGGCGCTTCCCTCGGGGCCGCCGGCGGGCAGGCCGAGCAGGGCCAGGCCCAGTCCCAGCGCCGCCGTTTCGACGCCGCTGATGCCATCGATACCGTCCATGAAATTGTACAGATTGATGAACCAGGTCCAGGCCAGCAACGCCACCGCACGGTCCAGCCAGAACGGCAGCAGCCCCTGGCACACCAGATGGTCGGCGGGCAGGCCGGCGATGCCGAGGACGGCCGCCAGCAGATGCAGGGCCAGGCGCAGCGAGGCCGGCAGGCCGCCCCGGTCGTCCCGCCAGGACAGCAGCAGCAGCGCCGCGGCGCCGGCCATCACCGGCCACAATCCGGGCCGGGCCCAGCCGGCCAGGCCAAGCGCCAGCCAAGCCGCCAGGATCACCGGGACGACGGCCAGACCCGCGCCGCGCGGCGTCGGCTGGCTATGGCTCGAACGTTCGTTCGGGTGGTCGAGGATGCGCTTGTGGCGCAACCAAGCCAGCACCGCGCGGGTGGCGCCGGCGGCGGTCGGCCAGGTCAGCAGGAGGCTCGCCAGAACGGCGACAAGCCGGTGTTCCATAATGTCCGGTTGTAGACGCCGCTCCGGCCCCTGCCAAGCGGCGAGATCGTTCCGCTCGTGCACTGACACATTCGAATGTGTCTCTATAGTAGCCCTCGCCGGGCGGGGCCTCCGGCCCCTTGGCCGCCGCCTCAATGGCGGCTGGAAAGGAACAGCGCCGCAGCCTCAGTCGATCAAGGCGATGCCGAGGCCGCCGCGCCAGGGCAGGATGACGCGCTGGGCGAACAGGATCATCGTCAGCGGTTGCTCGGTGCCGTCCGCCGTCCACCGGCTGGCCGGATGCAGCTGGGGCATGCCATTGCCGGTGACGGCCAGCCGGCGCTCACCGCAGGAAAGGATGACCTTGTCGCCTTCCAGATGGGCGGGCAGCGGGGTGATCAGGCGGCGTTCCACCAGGAAGCGCCCGGTCCCCAGCACCAGATCGTCGATGGCCAGATCCGTGCCGGCGAAGCGCCAGCGGCGCTCGGCATGGCGGGGCCCGCCCAAGCGGGCAAACCCGTCGTAGTACAGGCTGACGCCATCGTACTCGGCCCGCAGCACCGGCGGCGCACCGGTCACGGCGCGGCGGAAGGCCTCGGAATAGGACCGCCGGGCCGGCGGGTAGGGGTTGCGCCCGTCCAGCGTCAGTCCGTTATGGGCGACGGCCGAACGGTAGATTTGGACCAGCTCCGGATCGCCGTCGGGGGGTGCGCTGCCCGGGTCGACGAAGATCGGCCGGCTGTCGAGATGAAGTTCGAAGCCGCCCAGGTCGTGGTGGCCGCCGGCGTCGGCGCGGCACCATCCGTCGGGCGCCCTGTGCCACAGCCCGTGCCAGCGACCGCTATCGAAGCGTAGCCAGCCATCGGCAGCGATTCGTTCGAGATCGTCGAGATGCTGGTCGTCCCTGAGCGCCGCCAGGCAGGCCTGCTCGTCGGGCGGCAACAGGCCGGCCCAGCCGCTGGTCGGCGGCCGGCCGGGCAGCAATCCGGCGAGTCTCGGGACTTCGGCCGCCACCGCGCCGACCTGCGGCAGGCCGCCCGGCAAGGTCAAGGCGGACAACGCCGCCAGCATCGGCTTCAGCACGATTTCCAGTCGGCCGGCATCGGCCGGGCGCAGACGGCGCGCCGCCAACCAGGCATCGGCGTAGATCCGGGTGTGGCCGAGATGGGCCCCGGTCGAGTCGGTGTCGAGCAAGCCGGACGGCCGGATCAGCCGCCGCGCCTCGGCCAGCAGGATGGCCAGGCCGCTTTGTGCGGCGGCTTCCAGCCGCAACTCGGCGCCCAGGCGATAAAGGCCCCAGCCCTGCCGCGTCAAGGCGGCGCCGGTCGATCCCCCACGCTCGATCCGCGCCGCCAGGGCCGGCGCATGGGCAGCCAGGACGGCAAGGCTTCGGCCGCCGGATAGGCCGACCCGCCGGGCATAATCGAGGAGATTGACGGCGCGGGCTGCGGCGACCTCGCCCGACCAGGCCGGGTCACCGTCGTCGGGCTCGGCGTGGCGGTCGATCCAGCCCTGCCACAAGACGGCCACCCAGGCCGGGTCGAGGTCCGGTTGCCGCGCCAGCCAGTCGAAGGCATGCAGGTCGCGTTGGCTGACCGGCATGGCAAAGCGGTGTTGCCAGATCGCCCCCGGTTCGCCCGGCGACAGTTTGACCCGGCTGCCCGGCAAGGCGAGCACCGCGGGCGTCGTCGGGAGGGTCGCCGGCAGCGGCGCGAAGGCCGGCCATGCCGTCGATTGGGCGGTCACCGGCGGCAGGCCGGTCAGACAGGCCGGCGGCCCGGCCGGAGACGGCTCCACGGTCGGCCAGCGCCCGCGCAGCCGGCCCAGCCGCCAACGGCGCAGCACCGGGTCGTGCAAACTTTCGGCCAGCGAGGACAAGGGGGAAGTCGGCATGGAACTCCGTTGTCTGGCCGGGTTGCGACCGAACCTGTATAGGAATAACCGCGAATCACCGTCAACGTCACCCCTTCCTTGATCAGGAGGGGGGCTGTTGATTCTTCCCCCGTGCCCGACCACGGGTTATTGATGGCGCTCGGCACGGCAAGGAATGGCGGGTATGAGCACTCAGGGATTGCAACTGGCGGCGGGCAGTCGTAGCGCCCAGGCCGTAGCCGTTGTCCTGCTGGTGGCGCCGCCGCTGGCCCTGCTCGACGCCCTGGCCATGGCGCCGCTGCTGGTGTTCCTGGCGGTGCTGCTGCTCGGCGGCGGCGCCCGTCACCAGCTGGGAGCCAGCCTGGCGGCCCTGCTCGATCCCGCCCAACGGCTGTTCCTGGCGTTGTTCCTGCTGTGGTTGACCGCCTCGGCGCTGTGGTCCCCCGATCTGGCCTTTGGTGTCAAGACCGCGGCGATGACCCTGGGCACGGTGGCTGCCGGACTGGTGGTCGCCGGCGGGTTGCGGCGCCTGCCACCGGCCGAGCTGTCGCATGCGTTGTCGGCCCTGGCCCGCGGCATTGTCCTCGGTCTGGGTCTGTTGCTGGTGGTGACGATCGGCCAGCGCTGGCTGATCGAGCCCACCAGCCGGTGGGCCGAACCGGCCCTGCGCCTGGCCCTGCGGATGGACCGTGGCACCACCTTCGCCGCCCTTCTGCTGTGGCCGACCGTGGTCGGCTGCTGGCGGCGCGGCCAGCGGCGCCTGGCGCTGGCCCTGCCGCTGCTGGCGGGGCCGGCGATCGGCCTGTCCTACGACCTGGCGGCCAAGGTCTCGCTGGTCCTCGGCCTGGCGATGTTTCTCCTGGCTGCGGTGCTGCCACGCCGGCTGGCGGCGGTATTGGGCCTGGCGATGGCGGCGGCGCTGATCCTGGCGCCCCTCGCCGCCCAGCGGCTGCCGGCCCCCGAACAAAGCCTTACCTGGCCGGGGCTGCCGCGCTCGGCCCATCACCGGCTGACCATCTGGGGCTTCGCCGGACGGATGATCGCCGAGCGACCGGTGGCCGGCTGGGGGCTCGAGGCGTCGCGCCGACTCGGCGGCGGCGCCCTGCAACTGACCGACCGCAACGGCCTGCCGCTCGAGGAGGAACTGATGCCGCTGCATCCCCATGACGCGCCGTTGCAGGTGTGGCTGGAGCTGGGCGGGGTCGGTGCATTGCTGCTCGCCCCCTTCATCCTGTTGCTCGGGCGGCGCCTCGCCGCCATCGCCGACCGGCCCAGCGCCGCCGCCGGCACCGCGGTGTTCGCCGTGGCTTGCGCGATCAGTTGCGTCTCCTATGGCTTCTGGCAAAGCTGGTGGCAAAGCAGTCTGTGGTTGGCGGCGGCGGTGGTGGTCGCCCTGGCCGACCGCGCCGCACCGGCCGCCCGGCGGGTCTAAGCTGCCAAGCGCCGTTACCGGGTCCTCCATGACAGGATTGCGGACTCGTCACTGAGCTGTCATTTTGCTAACTGACGAAGTGATGGCAGTCTTCCCCCATGCTTGAGACATTCGAGATCGTCAGCAAAGCCGTCGCCGATCCGAACCGGGTGCGCATATTGAAGCTCCTGGAGACCGGCGAACTCTGCGTCTGCCAGCTCACCGCGGTCCTGGACCTCGCTCCGGGGACCGTGTCGAAGCATCTGGCGGCGCTGAAGACGGCCGGCCTGGTGCAATTGCGCCGCGACGGCCGCTGGGCCTATTACCGCATCGCCGAACGCCAATTGAACCCCTATGCGCCGAAGTTCCTGGAACTGGTCGGCAGGGCGATGGCCGACGATCCGACCTTGGCCGAGGACCGAAGGGTCCTGGCGGCGGTCAATGCGGTGCCGCTCCAGGTTCTATGCGACCTGGGGCGGGCGGCGCTGCCGGCGAATGTCCCTGCACCCGATACGACAACCTGCTGTGGGGGAGCCAAATGAGCGACAAGACCTTTAACGCGCTGTTCCTGTGCACCGGCAATTCGGGGCGCAGCATCATGGCCGAGTGCATCCTCAACCGCGAAGGGGCCGGACGGTTCCGTGCCTTCAGCGCCGGCAGCCACCCCAAGGGGGCGGTTCAGCCGGAGGTTCTGGAACTGTTGCAGCGCCTGCACTACCCGACCGCCGAGCTGCGCTCGAAGTCGTGGGACGAGTTCGCTTTGCCCGGCGCGCCGCAGATGGATTTCGTCTTTACCGTCTGCGACGACGCGGCAAGCGAAGTCTGTCCGGTGTGGCCGGGGCAGCCGATGATCGCCCATTGGGGCGTCCCCGATCCGGCCGCCATTACCGCGGTGGGGGCGGAGAAGGGCCTGCAACTGGCCAATATCTACCGGATGCTCAACACCCGCATCGGCATTTTCGTCAATCTGAGGATCGATCATTTGGACAAGCTGTCCCTCAAGCGGCGCCTCGACGCCATCGGCAAGGCGCCATGACCTCGGCCCAATCGGACGTTGCCCCGGCAAGGCCGCAATGGGCGGTTTCGAGCGCTACCTGACCTTGTGGGTGGGGCCGGCGCCTCGCACCGCCATGGTGTTCGTCTGATCGGGGCCAGCAATTTCTTCGAACTGGCGGTGGCCGCTGCCATCAGCCTGTTCGGCTTCCAGTCCGGCGCCGCCCTGGCCACCGTGGTCGGCGTGCTGATCGAGGTGCCGGTGATGCTGTCGGTGGTGCGGATGGTCAACGCGTCGAAAACTTGGTACGAGGCGGGGGCCTGACCAGCCGTCGCCAATTGGACAACCGGCCGGGCCTGGGCTAACGTTCCGGCCGATGAATATCCGCTTCCGTCTCAACCGCGGCCACATTGCCTTCATCCATGACCTGGTGATGGCGGCCCTGTCCTTCCTGCTGTCGCTGTGGCTGCGGCTGGGCGATGCCCTATGGACCAGCTGGGACGGGCGCCGCCTGGCGCTGGCCACCGGCCTGTTCACCCTGATCGCCGCCCTGGTGTTCCTGTCGCAACGGATGTATCGCGGCATCTGGCGCTATGCCTCGACCCGCGACCTGATCGCCCTGACCCGCGCCACCACCATGACCATCCTGGTCTTCCTGCCGGCGCTGTTCCTGCTGACCCGGCTCGAGGACCTGCCGCGCTCGACGCTGGTCATCAACTGGTTCGCCCTGCTGGCCCTGTTGGGCGGGCCGCGCTTCGTCTACCGCATTCTCAAGGACCGCCGGCTCGACCTGCCCGGCGATGGCGACGGCGGGCGCCGCATCCCGGTCCTGCTGGTGGGCGCCGGCGATGCATCCGACCTGTTCCTGCGGGCCAGTTCGCGCGGCGCTGCCCAATACCGGGCGGTGGGCATCCTGTCGCAAAGGTCCGGCCGGGTGGGCCGCGGCATTCACGGGGTCGAGGTGCTGGGCACCATCGAGCAGCTGGAGTCGGTGGTAGCGGCGCTGAAGGACAAGGGCCAGGCCCCCGAGCGGCTGATCATCACCGAAGAGGGGCTGCAGGGCGCGGTGGTGCGCACATTGCTCGACCGGGCCGATGCCCTGGGGATGACCCTGGCCCGGCTGCCCCGCCTGACCGACTTGAAGAGCGGCGTCTCCGACCGCCTCGAGGTCAAGCCGATCGCCGTCGAGGACCTGCTGGGCCGGCCGCAGACGGTGCTCGACCGTTCGGCCATGCGCGGCCTGATCGAGGGTCGCCGGGTGCTGGTCACCGGCGCCGGCGGCAGCATCGGCGGCGAGCTGGTGCGCCAGATCAGCGATTGCGCGCCGGCCGCCCTGACCCTGGTGGAGAACAGCGAATACGCGCTTTATAGCATCGACCGCGAAATGGCCGAGGGCCGACCCGGCTTGTCCTGCACGCCGCTGATCGCCGATGTGCGCGACCGCGCCCGCATCGACCAGCTGTTCGCCCTGCAGCGGCCCGAGCTGGTGTTTCATGCCGCGGCGCTGAAGCATGTGCCGATGGTCGAGGCCAATCCCCTCGAGGGTGCCCTGACCAATTCTCTGGGCACCCGTATCGTGGCCGACGCCTGCGGCCGCCACGGGGTTGGCCTGATGGTGCTGATCTCCACCGACAAGGCGGTCAACCCGACCAATGTGATGGGCGCCACCAAGCGGGCGGCCGAGGCCTACTGCCAGGCCGTGGACGGCACCGAGGGCGCCGGCGGCACCCGCTACGTCACGGTGCGCTTCGGCAATGTGCTGGGCTCGACCGGGTCGGTGGTGCCGCTGTTCCAGCGCCAGTTGGCGGCGGGCGGGCCGCTGACCGTGACCGATCCCGAGATGAGCCGCTATTTCATGACCATCCGCGAGGCGGTCGAACTGGTCCTGCAGGCCTCCGCCCTCGGCTTCGCCCATCCCGAACGCTATCGCGGCCGGCTGTTCGTCCTCGACATGGGCGAACCGGTGAAGATCGTCCGGCTGGCCCGTCAGATGATCCGTCTGGCCGGCTTGCGGCCCGACCATGACGTCAAGATCGCCTTCACCGGCCTGCGTCCCGGCGAGAAGCTGTTCGAGGAGATCTTCCACGGCGCCGAGGCGCCGCTGCCGACCGAGATGGAGGGCGTTCTGCTGGCCGCGGTGCGGGCCGGCGATGCCGCCGCCATCGGGGCCGAACTCGATGCCCTGGAAGCGGCCGCCCGGGGCCTCGACCTCGAGGCGGCGATGGCGATCCTGCGGCGCCTGGTGCCGGAATACAGCGGGCCGGTCGGCCGGACGGTGGAGGCGCTGCGGTGAGGCGGGCCCTGCCGCCGCTCGCCGTCCTGCTGCTGGCTACCCTGGTATTGCTGCTCCAACTGACGGTCCTCCGACCCTGGAATCCGGCCGCCGACGAGGTCGAGTACCTGACCGCCGGGCGCAACCTGGCGACCACCGGAAGCTTTCTCGGCCGCCCGCCGGAGGCTGCCGACCAGCCGGGCCGCGAGCCGCTGTATTCCGCCCTGATCGCCCTGGTGATGCGCCTCGACCCGGGGCTGGACGCCAATGCCGAACGCTGCATCGGCCGGCAGGGTGATGCCAGTTGCCCGCCGATCTACCGCTCGCTGGCCTGGGCCAATGTCCTGCTGGGCGCCCTCACCGCCCTGTTCGCCTTCGCCTCGGTCCGGCTGTTGGCCGGCGGCCGGCTGGCCAGCCTGGCCGCCGGCGTCTATGTGGCGCTAAACTTCCACGTGATGAAGGAACTGAACCACGTCGAGTCGGACTATCTGGCCATGGCTCTGGCCGGCGCCCTGGCCTTCTGTCTGGCTCTGGCCTGGCGGCGGCCGGCGGCGCTCGGCCGTTGGCTGGCGGCCGGCGCGGTGCTCGGCCTGCTGGCCCTGACCAAGGCCTCCTTCCTGGTCTATGCGGTGCTGCTCGGGGTCGGCGGGCTGGTCCGCCTGATGTGGCGGCGCGACCGCTTGGCGGTCGGTTGCGTGGTGGCCAGTCTGGTAGCCGGCCTCTGCATCGGCGGCTGGGTGGTGCGCAACCAGGTGATGTTCGGCCGCCTGGCTTTCACCGATGGCCGCGGCGGCATCGCCCTGTCGACCCGCGAGATGCTCGACCATATGACCGGCCCTGAATACGCCGCCTCCTTCCTGTGGTGGACTCGAGGCTTCGGCGGCGGTCTGGCCAAGCGCCTGTTCGCCGAAAAGGACTGGCATCGCCACGAATGGTACGTGCCCGACGGCTTCTACCTGCAGGGCCAGGTCGATCGTTATGAGGCGCGGGTCAGCCGCCTGATGCAGCAGCGGGGGCTCGCCCGGCCCGCCGCCGAGGCGGCGGTCCCGGGCGTGGTGCTCGGCGAGATCGCCGCCGACCTGCCGCGCTATGGCGCCACCTTGTTGCCGGTATTCTATCGCGGCCTGTGGTTCGACGAATTCGTCGTCCTCGGCTTTCCCGCCTTCCTCTGGCTGTCCTGGCAGGCGATCCGACGGGGCAGGGGCGGCTGGCTGCTGGCGGCCTCGCCGACACTGTTCTGCCTGCTGTTCTATCCGGCCGCCTCGCTCAATGTTCCGCGCTATCAGCTGCCGGCTTTGACCGGCTTTGCCGTGGCCGGCGGCCTGGCCGTCGCCGCCCTGGTCGCATGGTGGCGGCGGAGGATTATTAACACCAAGCCGCCCGCCGCCGGCGGGCTGCACCAAGGACACCAAGCCGGCGACCGAGGCTAAGAAGCTTCCTCGCGAAGATCGGCTTGGTGGAGTCCGCCGCAGGCGGGCGCTTGGTGGTGAACCATTCGGGCATGCAGAAGACGCACGGCTCTAAGCCTTCAAGCCCGGTCGGGTTCGTGCTATAGAGCGCGCCAATCCCCTTACACCCGCTTCCCGAGGACTCAATCCCATGGCCGAACCCGTCATTCGCCGCGCCCTCATTTCCGTTTCGGACAAGACCGGCCTGATCGATTTCGCCAGGACTCTGGTCGCCCGCAATGTCCAGCTGCTGTCCACCGGCGGCTCGGCCAAGGCGCTGCGCGACGCCGGACTGCCGGTCACCGAGGTCTCCGACCATACCGGGTTCCCGGAAATGCTGGACGGCCGGGTCAAGACCCTGCATCCGAAGATCCATGGCGGCATCCTCGGCATCCGCGGCAATCCGCAACACGAACGGGCCATGGAAGAGCACGGCATCGCCCCGATCGATCTGGTGGTGGTCAACCTCTATCCGTTCGAGAGCACGGTGGCCAAGGGTGCCGCCTTCGAGGACTGCATCGAGAACATCGACATCGGCGGTCCGGCCTTGATCCGCGCCGCATCGAAGAACCACGACCATGTGGCGGTGGTGGTCGACCCCGAGGACTACCCGGTTCTGGTCGATGAACTGGAAGCCAATGACGGCGCCACCACGAAGAGGCTGCGCCTCAAGCTGGCGGCCACCGCGCTGGCCCGCACCGGCGCCTACGATGCCGCCATCTCGGGCTGGCTGGCCGGGCAGATCGGCGATGTCTTCCCGCGGCGCATTGCCGTCGGCGCCGAGCTGAAGCAGATGCTGCGCTATGGCGAGAACCCGCATCAGCAGGCGGCACTTTACCTGTCCGGCAAGGAACGGCCCGGCGTCGCCACCGCCCGGCAGCTGCAAGGCAAGGAGCTGTCGTTCAACAACATCAACGACACCGATGCCGCCTTCGAGCTGGTCGCCGAATTCGACCAGCCGGCGGTGGCCATCATCAAGCACGCCAATCCTTGCGGTGTCGCGGTGGGCATCGACACGAAAGCGACCTATCTGAAGGCCTTATCCTGCGATCCGGTCAGCGCCTTCGGCGGCATCATCGCCTTGAATCGACCGCTCGACGGGGCCACGGCGGAAGAGATCGCCAAGCTGTTCACCGAGGTGGTGATCGCGCCCGAGGCCGATGAAGCGGCTCGTTCCATTTTCGCAACGAAGAAGAACTTGCGCCTGTTGATCACCGGCGGCCTGCCGGATGCCGAAGAGCAGTCGATGACCTTGCGCAGCATCGCCGGCGGTTATCTGCTGCAGGGCCGCGACTCCGGGCGGGTCGGCCCGGCCCAGCTCAAGGTGGTGAGCAAGCGTCAGCCGACCCAGCAGGAACTGGCCGACCTGCTGTTCGCCTTCCGCATCTGCAAACACGTCAAGTCGAACGCCATCGTCTATGCCAAGGGCGGGGCGACGGTGGGCATCGGCGCCGGGCAGATGAGCCGGGTCGATTCCTCGCGCATCGCCGCCTGGAAATCGCGCGAGGCGGCGGACGCGGCCGGCTTGGCGCAACCGGCGACGGTCGGCTCGGTGGTCGCCTCCGACGCCTTCTTTCCCTTCCCCGATGGCCTGCTGGCCGCCGCCGAGGCGGGTGCCACCGCGGTCATCCAGCCGGGCGGCTCGGTGCGTGACGCCGAGGTGATCGCCGCCGCCGACGACAAGGGGCTGGCCATGGTGTTCACCGGGATGCGCCACTTCCGTCACTGACCGCCGCTACGGTCACTCCGGCGCGTTTCGCCGGCCGGCCGGCTGTCGGCCGGCCCCTGCGGGGCGGCGGCATCCGGCTTGCCGGGAGCCGGCGGCGGCGGCGCGCAGGTCGGCTGGTGGGCGGTCGACGGTCCGGTGATGACGTCGAAATCGAACATGATGGCCTCTCCTATCTGGGGAGCCACCCTGGCGAAGCGGAACTTGATTGCTGAAACAAAAAAGCCGCCTGGTCGGGGCGGCTCGGTTTCATGAAGGTGCAGAAATCCGTCAGGCCGCCGGGGTGAACCAGCGGTACCAAAATCGCGACAGGTTGGTGCGGATCGGCTGCATGCGCAGACCATAATCCCGCCGCCCGGCCCTTCGCAAGCCGGAAATGCAGGGTTCATCACCAAGCGCCCGCCGCAGGCGGGCTACACCAAGCCCACCCTGCGGGTGGGATCGCCAAGGGCACAAAGAAACACTTGGTGTTGCCCGCCTGCGGCGGGCCTTGGTGTCTTGGTGTTAAAATTCATTGCTTCGACAGATAGCTGACTGGGTCCCCCCGCAGCGTTCCCACAGGCCGCGGGCCGCGTCGATCACCATGTCGGTGCTCAAGCCCCGCATCAGGGTCTCCTGCCGGCGGTGGTCGAATTCGGGGCCGCCGCACAGTTCGTCGAAGCTTTCCTTGGTGCGCACCACCGTGGTGCGCTCGCCCCACGGGGCGTAACGCCATTCGGCGCTGGGGCCGAACAGGCCGAGGGTGGGGATGCCGGCCGCCGCCGCCATATGCATCAGACCAGAATCGTTGCCAAGGTAGAACGAACAGCGGCGAAGAATGGCGAAAGCATCCAAGAGGTCGGGCATGCCGATCAGGTCGAGGCGGCGGTCGGCCGGTACCGCGGCCAGGACCGGTGCCGCCAGCGGCCGCTCGGCGGCCGCCCCCAACACGGCGATGCGGGCCCCCGGCAGGATGCCGTCGGCGGCGGTGAGCCGCAGCACCGCCTCGGCGAAGCGCTCGGCCGGCCACATCTTGGCGCCCCAATTGGCGGTGGGACCCACCGCCAGGATCGGCGGGCCGGCGCCGAGGGTGGCGTCGGCCCGGGCTTGGCGCGTCGCCGATACCCAGAGATGGGGTGACGGCAAGCTGGGCAGGCCGAGCTGGCGGGCCAGTTCGGCGATGCGATGCTCGTGCCGTTTCTGGGCGCGGCAGACCAGGCGGCGGTCGGCCGCGAGGGTCCAGGCGATCAGCGAACCGCGCAGATCGACGACGACGCTCCAATGGTTGCCGGCAGAGGCCTTCCACAGCTCCCACCAATGGGCGCCGAAGCGTTTGCGGATGATCGGATGCAGGCGTTCGAGGCCGGGCAGGTCGGCGAACAGCGGCGCCGCCAGCGGCGCGCAGGCGATGGTGACCCGGGCCGCGGGAGAGCTCTCCAGGACCTGCGCCAGGACGCCGGAGGACAGCACCGCGTCGCCGATGCGGCTCGAGGTGATGAACAGTATCCGCGGCAAGTCGATCAGAGTTCCCACAGACGCAGGCCGTCGGGCAGCGCCAGATGGCGCCACATGCCCTTGACGTCGGCGACCAGGCCGCCGGGGCGCAGCAAGCTGGTGAAGGTGGCCGCGGTGAATTCGACATAGGGCCGGTGCGACACCGCCCCGACCACGCAGTCATAGCCGCCGTCGTCGAAGCGCGGAACCAGCGACAGGCCATAGGCGAGCCGGGCTTCGTCGGCATCGGCGAAGGCGTCGTGGACCTGGACCTGGTGGCCCCGGTGGCGCAACTGGTTGATCAGGTCGACCACCTTGGTGTTGCGCAGGTCGGGGACGTTCTCCTTGAAGGTCAGGCCCAGCACCAGGATGCTGGAGCGGCTGCCGCCCAGGGCCTGGTCGATGCGATCGGCGATGAATTCCCCCATGCCGTCATTGATGCGCCGTCCGGCCAGCACGATCTCCGGGTGGTGACCGAGCGCCTGGGCGCATTCCGCCAGGTAATAGGGATCGACCCCGATGCAGTGGCCGCCCACCAGCCCGGGTTTGAACGGCAGGAAGTTCCATTTGGTGCCGGCGGTATCCAGCACGTCATGCACCGACAGGCCGAGACGCTGGCAGATCATCGTCACCTCGTTGATGAAGGCGATGTTGATGTCGCGCTGGGCGTTCTCGATGACCTTGGCGGCTTCCGCCACCTGGATGCTGGCGGCGCGGTAAATGCCGGCCCCCGTCACGCTGCCATAGATGGCGGCCAGGGTGTCGGTGACCTGCCGGGTCTGCCCGGCCACCACCTTGACGATGCGCTCGACGGTATGTTCGCGATCGCCGGGGTTCATCCGTTCCGGGCTGTAGCCGAGGAAGAAGTCGCGCCCCGCCACCAGCCCCGACGCCCGCTCCAGCTCCGGCCCGCAGACCTGCTCGGTGACGCCCGGATAGACGGTGCTCTCGAAGACGACGATGGCCCCTTCCGCCATCACCGAGCCGACCGAACGGCAGGCCTTCAGGAGCGGCCCCAGATCGGGCTTGTTGGCCATGTCGACCGGGGTCGGCACGGTGACGATGAAGACGTCGGAGTCTTTCATCGCCGCCGGTTGGCTGGCCAGGCGGAGCGTGCTGCTCTTCAGCGCCGTCGCTTCGACCTCGCCGGTGCGATCGATCCCCGAGGCAAGCTCGGCGATCCGGCCGGGATGGATGTCGAAGCCGGTGGTCGGGAAATGCCGGGCAATGGCTACGGCCAGCGGCAGGCCGACATAGCCCAAGCCGATGACCGCGATACGAGGATGCGACATGGGGCAACCTTGAAACTCGGAAGGAAGGCACTTTCCGCGTCCCGGGCGGCACTGTCAAGAAAGGGCGCGGGCAAGCAGCGGTTCTCATTATGGCGTTGATGGGCAATGGTTGGACGTCAAAGGGCGCCGTGAGGCAGGTTCGACTTTTTTCAACACGAAGAGCACCAAGGATCGCCTTCGGCGATCTGCACCAAGAACACCAAGCCAATGATGCCGAACCGACGACGTCGCGCCCAACCCCGCGCCCTCTTGGCGTCCTTGGCGAAGCTCGCCTCTGGCGAGCGCTTCTCTAATTGGGGTTTCGGTGTCAACCCCGCAAACTGCCTTCCGACAAACCATTTTTCGTTCCCGCCCCAGGTCTCATGCTTCTCTACGGGGTCAGCACGCGGCTGCCACAGGAT
>CAIOJO010000252.1 GCA_903858635.1 uncultured Telmatospirillum sp.
AGGCCGAACCGTTGAAGGCGGTGTGCTGGCTTACTGATCGCGAAAGCGTCGCCGTGCCGCTGCGGCAGATGGCCATCGTCTTCGCCCGGGCGTCAATGCACGCGATCGACCGCTATTTCATGCAGATCCGGCGCCTGCTGATGGCGTTGGAGCGGCCCATCCACACGCCGAGTAACGACGGGCGCGTGTGGCGCGGCTACAGCCCTTACGACCCGGCCCGGGTTCAGCAACTGCTCGATATCTACCGCTGTTACTACAACTTCGTGAAGAAGGGCCGCGACGGCAAGACGCCTGCCATGCGCCTCGGGCTCGCCAAGGGTCCGATCCGAATCGAGGATGTCCTGTACTTCGACCCGACTTGCCGGGAGGAGGTGGCGGCGCGACGAAGAAGATAGATTGGCGTAGGAAAGGGAGCCGCCCCTCTCCACAATGAAATCATGTAGTTAGTCGGCCGGGGCCTAGGGCAATTGCCAGCCTTGCCATTATCGGAACCTCGGTTCCATGGGAGCGTCGGCGATATAGGTAAAGGTCTTCGGCTTGGTGGGCGAAGTCGGGGTCTCGCCGCCAGTGCGGTGACCAGGAGCGTCGCTCACGGTCAGGCTCGCCTTCCAAGACTTCGCTCCATCCCACACCTTCGGACTCACCGTGAGGCTGATGGAACCACCGGGCGGAACAGTTTCCGAGGCCGACCGCGGATCGGCTCCTTCAATCGTGGTATCGACAACGATGCCGACGAAGCGGCGTTCGGTCGAGGGATTGGTGACACGGAATTCGACTTCGCAAAGCCCGGTGGCGGAGCGCGTGTCAAAACCGTTCGTGGTCGCGGTGATTTCGCTGTCCACGGTCGCAGCGCCGGTGAGCCGCAACCGCCCACACCCCGAACCCGGCGGTGCCCGGCGCTCGACCGCTGACACCACCAGGGGTGGTGGTGCGGACTGCTCCACGGGGGCGCTCTTTGGAGGGGGGGGCGGCTCCGGCACGGCGGCAGGCGGCGCGTGTACTGCTGGGGACGGAAGCGGGACCGGTTCGCTGGCCTTGGGGGACTCTACCGCAGGGGGCAGAGGTGTTAGTGTCGGTGGGGCTGCGACCGGCTCCGAGTGGAGCGGCGGTTGAAGGGGAACGCCGATGGCTTTGGGAACGTCGGCTTTCCACCATGGCCCCAGCACGGCCGCCGCCGAGACCGGCAGCAAGAGCGCCAGGACGCCGATGATCACCCGCCGCCAGGGCTTTCTACGAGGCGCGGGGGTGTCGGGGTCTTGAGCGGACAGGCCGAAGTCGTCCCAGCACCGCACACTCGCGAGATTGACGTCCAGCCCCAGGGCGCGTATTTGCGCTTCCGTCTCGACGAAATTGCCGTCAGGAACCAGCACCGTGACCTTGGTGTGCAGATGGGCTAGGCCGTCGAACAGGGATTCCGATTGCTGCAGTTTCTCCCGGACGTGATCGACCGGCATTACATCGAGGTTGTGACGAACCTCACCGGTGACCCAATAGACCTCGTCGGCCGGACCGTCTTTGGTGGCAAGCCGTCCCTGGGCATGCAGCCCGTGGGCGAGCAATAGACCCAGTTGCCAACTCTGGCCGTTGGAGATCCGCCGCGACACATCGACCCGATAGGTCGGACAGCCGAACAGGCACTCGACAACCCCGGTCGGCTTACGGACGAAGGAGTGGTAATCTAGGCTGACGGGAAGCGCCTCCGCGGTGCCGTTGAGGCAGATCACCGATTTGACATCGGGGTCATCCTCAGCGATGCGCTGGATCTCACTCGGCCCCTCGGTGGTGGCGATGAAGACGCGGGTCAAGCTCACCACAAGAAAATCTCCGTCTTCGGGTCACGCAGAAGCCGGACGACTTCGGCATTCTCGTCCGACAGAAGCTGCGCGGAGCCGTCCCGGAACTCGGGCAATTCGAGGCGAACGCAATCTCCATCGGCGCAGGTGACCGCCAGTGACCGCGGCGGTGCAGCCGGTACGTCGCCGGTGAATTCGATCAGCAGATACACCTGCCCCTGGGCCGCCCGCGACGGCTTCAGCCGCACGCGAAAGCCGCTGCCTTCCCGTGTATCCAGCAGGCCGGAACTGGCAGCGGCCGCACGCTCGCAGCGCCATTCGGCGGTTTTGGCCAGCAACCGGTCGAAATCCCGCCGCAGGATGGGGTTGGCCAGTAGAGCCTGTTTGTATGCAATCGGCAGATTGACTGCGGGGCCTTTCGTCCAGGCCAACAGGTCGCGGAATGCGATCCGCGGAGCCGGCGGCTCGGAGGAGATGGCCTGGGACAAGGTGTCCAGGGCTGTAAGGGCCTCGAAGGCGGCGGTGATGCCGCTCTTCTGCTTGGCATTGAGACCAGACCAGCTGTTGCTCACGTCACGTCTCCATAGATCGCCTTGAAGCGGGCGGTAAATACGGGCCTGTCCTGGCCGAACTGCGCGTCCCAGTCCCCGCCGGGCAGCGGGTGGCGGGCAAGCTTCTCCAGGAAGGCTTCAATCCTGTCGGTCACCTTGGCCACCAAAGGCACTCCAACCACATAGCCCTCCCGAACCTCGTCGTCGTCGAGATCGGTGGGACGGAAGCCTTGACGGGAGATGCCCTTAGCTGCCCGGCGCGCCTGCTCGAGAAAGGCATCGGCTTCGGTACTTGCCATGGAGGGGGCAAAGGCGTTTTCCGGCCGCAGGGGAATCACCCTAGGCCGCTCGATGATGCCCACAGTGTGCATGATGTGCGCCGACGCCAGTAAAACGGTACGCCCGTGCCTTTTTACCTCGGCGAGGGTCCCCTGATATCCGCGATAATCGATCGAGCAACTTCCGTCGATCAGTTGGGCGAGCAAGCTGCCCTTGGCGCCGATGCGCAGGCCGTGGGTGATCCGTGACTGCGCCGCCCCGAATACCTCGCTGCGAACGAAGGACAGGGGCAGCAGGTCGGCTATTCGCCCGCACTCGAAGAGGAAGCGGCATGCCTCCCGCTCCTTGGCGTTCAGGAACTTGATGCGCGACGCCGGAGCGTCGGCCAAGGCGTCGAGGGGATTGACGTCGTCAGCGACGGCGTCGATGAAGGATTCGATTTCGTGCGGATCGACCTCGCCGTCTTCGCGGGACGTACCGATAGGAGCTGCCTGATCCAGGGATCGGAGAGAGTCGGCGTTGTCGATGACCTGTCGCAACCGGCCAAAGGCCAGGAACACCGAAGTGAAGGTGCGAAAGTCATCAAGCTCCTGGGCGGTGGCGGCATCGCGCCAGAAATCTAGAATGGCCTGGTCGTCGATGGCCTCGCGGTCGAAATTACCGCCGCCGCGCGCCTTCAGGAATTCCACCAGCACCCCCAGCTTCCGCTGGGCTTGCAGCGGCGGCAGGTGCTCCTTCAGCCAGTCGTAGAGAGAGCGCGACAGGGTGTTGGCTTGGGCCGATACATCGGCCGCATTCGTCGTCGCCGGTTGGGTCAAGGGGGTAAAGATGTCATCAAGCGGAGCGAAGCCGATGGCGGTGATGAGGAACTCCATCAACGCTGTCAGGAACGGCATCCGGCCGAACGACACCGAGAACGGCTTGTCGCGATAGGCCAGCGTGATCCCGTCGCCTGTCACCCGGATCAGCACCGTGGGAGGTGCAGTACCG
>CAIOJO010000253.1 GCA_903858635.1 uncultured Telmatospirillum sp.
ACCCTGCGAGCCGCCCTGCTGGCCCATCAGGCCAAGCATTCCATCAACCCCGATCTTGAACAGCACGCCAAGGCCGCGTAGCCTGTTCAGACCGTGACGCCTGCCGAGCGAATTTCAACACGGCTCGGGACAATCCCCCGCCCGGCGGCAATTCCGTGGTGGGGTTCCAGGACGCCAGCTTTACCAGCGGCTATGACGCAGTGGTGCTGCCTGGATCACGCAACAGCTACGCCATCCAGGTCAGCGCCAACGGCGTGACCGCCATCAAGGATATCGGGGTGGGGGATGCCAGCTATGGACAGACGGTGACGGTGAGCGGCGAAAGCTATCTGATCTTCAATGGCGCCAGTTCGACCACCGTCGCCGGCTTGCCGGTCTACTCGCAGATCTATTTCATCGAGACGCCGGACAATGCCCAACTGGCCCAGTTCTTCGCTGCCGCGACGCAATTCAAGACCTCGATCGCGCTCGCGGGCCTCGAATATTGGCAGGGCGCCCTGAGCAGCGGCATGTCGCTCACCTCGATCGCCCAAAGCTTCCTCGACACCAGCTATTTCCAGACCACATATGGCAGTTCGGGCACGACCCACGCCCAGCATGTCAGTTACGTGGAAGCTCTCTACAGCAATATCCTCGGAATGAACCTCGGGGCGACCGATGCCGGCGTCCAATACTGGGCCAACGACCTGGACAGCGGCGTCCTCAGCGCCGCCCAGACGCTGATCAGCTTCACCAATGCGACAACCACCACCTCGACGATCAACGCCATGTCGGGGGCCACGGCGGGCATTGGCATTGGTTGGCTGATCGACCCAAGTCTTACCGGCGGCTATGCCGACCCGGGCCTGCAGATTGCGGCACAGACCGCGCTGAGCCAGGCCGCCGTGAGCAATTTCTACAATCTGAGCCTGATCGATCCCAACTCGCTGACCAATGCCGGTGTGAGCGCCAACGGGATCACCTTAACCCCGGGGACCGTCCAGCTTGGCGGCACCACCACCACCGGCACGGTGGTCACCCTGTCGCCTTCATTTTCGCAAGCGACCATTGCCGGGTCGGGATACACCCTTCACGATGGGCCGGGCAGCGACAGCATCACCGTCAGCGGTGCCCACAATGTGATCTTCGTCGGCAGCGCGACCACGGACCGCCTCGACCTGGCCTTTGGTACCAACACCTCGGTTGCCGGATTCACGCCGGGCAAAGGGTCGGTCCTTGCCGTCAGCGGAACGATCAACGAGACGGCGGTATCGCTCCTCAACGGCACAACGACGGCCGTGCATGGCAGTAGCCTCGCCTTCGGCACAGCCAGTGCCGCGACGGCTTACTTCGTCAATATCGGCGGCCTCGGCGATGGCAGCGCGACCTCGGTGGCGGCGGCCGCCAACGCCGCCTATCTGGTCGCGGACGTCACCGGCAATGCCGGCACCGGCGCTCTGGGCGAGCATGTGATATTCATTGGCACCGACAGCGGCGGCGATACCGAGATCTGGTCATTCCGGGGACCACTGACCAGCTTCACGGTCAACAGCCAAGCCATGAAGGTGCCGATCGCCGGTGCCGACACCAGCGGAACCCATGCCGTCATCGCCACCGATATCACCCTGATCGCCACCCTGATCGGTGTCCCGGCCACGAACCTGACGGCGGCTGATCTGGCGTAGTTATCGCGGGGCCCAACCGGCCTCCGAGACCACCATCGCCAATGGCAATGCCGCCCGTACCTGGCCCTGCCGGCCGGCCACCACCAATCCCGCCGTCAGCATCCAGATCAGGCTGACGACGCCCGGCGCGTTGGGCAGCGGTCCCTGCTCGGTCAGCCCCATGATCAGCACATAGAAGGCCAGGCTGTCGCGCCCCAGGCTCGGCGACCGCAGGAAGGCCCGCAACTGGCCCCAAATCGCCGCCAACAACAGGCCGAGGCCGACCACGCCGAGATACAGCAAGGCCTGCAAATAGGCGTTGTGGGCATGGTTGAGGTGCCAGCGGAAAAAGTCGCGCATCACCACATTGCCGGACCCGAAACCGTGACCCAGCCAAGGGGCGTCGGCCACCTTGTGGAGAACGCTTCGCCAGATATCCAGCCGGCCCGACAGGGTCAGCACCTCGCGCGCCTCGCCGGAGCGGCTCATCAGGCGCAAGACATCGCGCGGCACCAGGGCATCGAAGCCCAACCCATAGACCACCAGCCCGGCCGCCATTGCCGCCGCCAGGCTGGCCGCCGCGAAATAGGTCAACACGCCGCGCTGCCGGCAGAAGGCGATGACCCAGGCCAGGAGCATGGCCGCCGCCGGCATCCGCGAGCGGCTGAGAACCAGCCCGGCCAGGCCGCCGACCACCAGCAGCCACCACAACCAGCGCCAGGCGGCACGGCGCGCCAACAGAAAGGCGGCGAGGAAGATCGCCGAGGCGCAGGCTTCGGCCAGGCCGATCGGGTGGTCGGTGGTGCCGGCCAGGCGATCGAGCGTGGCGGTACTGCCCGGACTGGGGCCGGCCAGACTGTTGCTAAACGGCGCCACCAGCAGCGACGGAAACACCACCAGGGCACAGCCGAGGGCCAATCCGAACAGCACCTCGCGTTCCTCCAGCAGCTGGGTCGTGGCCAGGGCAAACAGCAGGCAGCAGAAGAAACCAAGGCTCGAGCTCAGGGTATAGCCGGGCACCGGCGACCAGGCCGCCGAAACCGCCATCAGCCCGACCAGCAAGCCGACGAAACAGGCCGGCGGCTCGGCCATGGCCCGCCGCATCAGCCCCAGATGCATCAGCCCCATCGTTCCGGCGGCCAGCCATACGCCCCCTTTCAGCAGGACTTGCCAGTCGAGCGACTTGTCGGTCCAGGCACGGGCCCGGAAGGTCGATTCGGTCACAAACACCAACAGTGCCAACATGGCCACATAGGGCCAAGACTCGCCACGCCGGGCGGCGGCGGCGGCAGGAACCAGCCACAGAGCCCCCACGAAGGCCAGCGGCAGCCAGATCAACGCCGGCAGTTCGCCGCCGTCCACCGCGGCCGCCGCCAGACAGCCGGCGAAGGCGGCAATGGCCAGCGCGGTCAGGGTGATCAGGGCGCCGCGCGGGATCATCGGGCTGTTCATGCCGGTCTCCAGTGCCGAATGGCCTTGCGCAGATACAGAATTCCGAACAGCAGGCTGCCCAGCACGCCGCTCTGCAGCCCGATCATGGCACCGGCGACCCCCCAAGCCGGCACCGCGGCATAGCAGATGGCGGCGGCGGCCACCGCCGCCAGCAGCCGCCCGCGAAACAGCAGATCGGGCCGCCGCAGCAGCATCAGTCCGGTTTCCACCGGATAGGCGGCCAGCGTCAGGCCGGAGGTGACGATCCACAGGTAGAGAATGTCCTCGAAGCCGGCATAGCGATGGGCGTAAACCAGCGCCAAGGCCGGCCGGGCCAGACAGGCCACGGCGGCCATATAGGGCAGCGAGACGGTGGCCATGGCCAAGGTGGTGCGCAGCAACTGGCGCCGCAGGCCGCCAACCCCCGCCTCGGCCAGGGCCCGAGCGGCCCGCGGTTTGTCGAAATTATCGACCGCCGTGCCGACGATGTTGAGCGGCTGGGTGAAATTGCGCAGCGCCTGATAGGCGGCCACCGGAACCGGCCCGACCATCGAGCCGAGAATCAGCGCCGGCAAGTGAAAATACCCGTTATAGGCAAGGTTGCTCAGCAGCGACCAGGTCAGGAAGCCGCGCAACCGAACGAAGAATGCCTTGCCGCCACGCCCCGATGCGTGGTCGGCGGTGCGCCGCACCACCGGCAGAAACAAGGCGGCTGCCGCCAGATTGGCCGCCGCATAGGCGGCCACCGCGGCGGCCAGCGAGTGCAGCCGCGTGGCCAGAAAGAAGCCCCCCAGCGTGATCCCGGTGTAGAGCCCGGCCCCGGCCACCGCCAGCGCGTAACGGCCCAGCTGGATCGCCCAGCGGCGGTAGAATTCGTAATAGTAGTTGGGGCCGATGAACACCAGGGTCGCCAGGAAAGCCTGGCGCATCCAGCCCGGCCCGCCGAACGGCGCCACCAGCAAGGCGGCGATTGCCAACCCGGCCAGCGACAGGGCCACCGCCACCGTATTCAGCTCGCGCCACCGCCGCCCCTCGCGGCCCAGCCCGTCGGTCTGGGCGGTGTGGATGACGAACGGCACGACGACGATCGAGCGGTGCAGATTCACCAGGAACTGCAGGCAGATATAGGCAAATGAATAAAGGCCGAAGTCTTCGACCGAAAAGTCCCGCGCCAACACCAGGAGGGCAAGGAAGTTGGCCCCGGAAATCAGCCCCTGCTCGAACAGCGACAGCAGTCGCACCGGGTCGGAGGCCGGACCGACCAGGCGGGCCAGCCATTTGCGCGGTGGATCCGGCAAGGCCGAGGCGTGGGTCATGGGCGGGCCGAATATGGCATTGCAATGGCTTGGGCTAACTGGCGGATCGGGACAGGGCGTCTTCTAGCGCTTGATAGAGGGGTTTGGCGGCGAGCTGCCGGTCGAACGGCAACGGGCGGTCGTCCGGCTCCTCGGCGGCCCGCCAGCTCTTATCGTCGGACAGTCCCCAGCAGACCACCGTGTCGCAGCCGGCCGCCAACACCGTGTCGAGATAAGCCTTGGCCAGGGCGGCGGTCTTGCGGTCCTTTTCGTCCGCCCCGCGAACCCGGTCGGCCCGCAGGTCGAACTCGGTAACCATCGGCACCAGGCCGAGATCCCGCACCTCGCCGAGGAACCGGCCGAAGGCGGCGGCATCGAAGGCGTCGCCGACCCTGAGATGCGACTGCAGTCCGAGCGCATGGACCGGGGCATCGGCCTTGCGCAGCCGTTCCAGCAGCCGCAGCACCGCCCTGCGCCGGCGGCGGGTCCATTCGGCCTCGTGTTCGCAGCCATAATCGTTGTAGACCAGCCGCGCCTCGGGGGCGAAACGGCCGGCCAGCTTGTAGGCGGCCACCACATAATCGGGACCGGCGACCCGGAGCCACGGGCTGTCCCGCAACCCGTCGTCACGTCCGTGTTCCGGTTCGACCGCTTCGTTGACCACGTCCCAGGACGAGACCAGCCGGCGATAGCGGCCGATCACCGTCTGCATATGGCGCTCCAGCAGCCCCTCCCAACTGGCCGGCGACAGGGATTGCAGCAGCCAGACCGGCATCTCCATGTGCCAGATCAGGGTATGGCCGCGCAGCGCCATGCCGTGCTGCCGGGCGAAGCCGGCCAGTCGGTCGCAGGCGGCGAAATCGAAGCTGTCGGGCCCCGGCCGCAGCGGCTTCCATTTCATTTCCCAGGTTGGCGTCAGCAACGCGCATTGCGCCGCCACCAGCGCCGCATAGGCGGGGTCGGCCAAATCGCTGCTGGCCACCGCCGAGCCGAACCAGATGCCGCGCCGGCAGGCCACCGCCGACAGCCCGCCGGCGCCGGGCCGGCCGCAAGTCTCGGCAACGCTTATCGCCACCGCCGGCCGGGCGATGGCGAGGGCAGCCAGCCCGGCCAACAATCGGCGGCGCGACGGCCGGGCCGGTTCAGACATGGAACCGCTCCTGCCCGAGATTCGACGCATCCCACAAGCTTCCGGCCATGCGGGCGACGCGGTAGTAGCGCAGTCGGATCAGAACCCGCAGGGCTGCCAGCCGCTGCATGGTGCCGGCCAGATGCGGGCTGATCACCACCTCCCAGATCTTGTCCATCGGCGGCACCGCGTAGAGCGTCACGAACAGGATCCAGCGCAACAGGAACAGGTCCTGTTCGCGCATGGCGTTGCGTTGATGGAAGATGGTCCGGTCCATTTTCCAGCGCAGATCGCTCCAGCTGCGGCGGGCCGGATGCTTGACCACCGCATCGGGGGCGAAACCGACGCGATAGCCCATCGCCGTGGCCCGCCTGCCCCATTCCAGATCCTCGGGCAGCCGGCCATTGCGGAAGCCGCCGACCTTTTCGAAGACCGGCCGGCTGGTGATGATATTGGCGCCGGCGGCGAAATGTTTGCGGTGCACATAGAGTTGCTGCTGGAAGCCGAACACCTTCTCGTAAAGCTCGACTTCGGTGGGCTGCCTCTCGTCGACGCAGAAGATCAGGATGTCGCCGCCCAGGATGTCCGGGGCCCCCGGGGCGATCAACCGCCGCACCCCATTGGCCACCCAGTCGCGATCCGGCAGGCAATCGGAATCGGTGAAGGCCAGGATCTCGCCCCGGCTCAGCTGAACCCCGCGGTTGCGCGCGGTGCCGCAGCCGCGCTCCGCCTCGAAGGCCTCACGGACCCCCGGAAAGGCGGCGATGATGTCGCGAATCGGACGCGCCGATCCGTTGTCGACGACGACGATCTCGGTCAATTCGCTGGGGTAGGATTGCTGCTGCAGGAGTTCCAGGCAGCGGGGCAGGCGCGCGTGATCATTCAGATGCGGTATGACGACGCTCACCCGCGGCTGGCTCATGGCGCCTCTCTCAGCTCGACGCGCGCTGGTCGGCACGCCGCCGGGGAACGGTGGCGATCAGCGTCTCGTAGGCCGCCACCAGGCGCGGCGCCTGCCGCTGCCAGGACAGTTCGCCCTCGATGCGCTGGCGGCCGATGGCACCCAACCGGCGGCACAGGGCTTGGTCGTCGAGCAGCGTACCGATCTTTTCGGCCAGGTCGGCGGGGTCGTTGGGCCTGGCATAGAGGGCCGCCTCGCCGGCCGAGACCCGCCCCTCGGGCAGGTCGAATTGCACCACCGGTTTGCCCAGCGCCATGTATTCGAGCACCTTGTTCATCGTGCATTTGTCGTTGAACCCGTTGGATGGGTCGGGACAGACGCAGACGTCGCAGCTGTTCAGCCAGGGCAACTGCTCGTCGCCGTCCAGCCAGCCGGTGAACAGCAGGCGATCGGTGATGCCCAGGGTGGCAGCCAGCCGTTCGAGGGCGGGGCGGTCGGGCCCGTCGCCGATCAACACGAACTGCACGTCGCGCGGCGTGCCGACCCGCAGCAGGTGGTGGGCGGCGCGGATCAGGTAGTCGACACCATCCTGGCTGTTCATCACCCCCATATACCCCACCAGGTGGCGGCGCCCGCGACGCAGCTCGGGCACCGCCGGCCCCACCCGCAACCGGTCGAGGTCGGGGCCGCTGCGCACCACGAAGACGCGGTCGGGATCCATGCCGCCCCGCTTGATGGCGACTTGCCGAAAGGTATCGTTGGTGGCGAGGGAAATGTCGGCGCTCTTGAAGGTCCACCGTTCGAGCAACAGCAGCAGGCGATGCAACGGGCCTCGGCGCTTGAACTTCGCCTCGAACAGTTCGGGGCTCAGATCGTGATGGTCGAAGACGAACCGCTTGCCGAGCAGCAGCTTGAAGAGCAGGCCGACCAAGAAGATGGTCTCGGGCGGGTTGCAGGCCTCGATCACATCGAAGCCGCGGCTCAGCAGCACGCGCCAGGCGAGGACGAACTGCCAGAACAAGGCGATCGAATACTCGGCCAGGTAGCCCGCCACCCCCACCGCGTCCTCGGGCAGCCAATGGCGGAATATGTGGATGCCGTCGACCACCACATAGGGCTCCGGGCAGGCCGGCCGGCGCGGACAGATCACGCTGACCTGCCAACCGGCATCGCGCAGTGCCAAGGCCTCCTGCCAGACCCGGCGGTCGCGCGGTACCGGCAGATTCTCGACGATCAAGAGGACGCCTCCAAGCCGCTCATTGCCCGACATCCTTGGTCCTTTATCCGCGAGTGTTGAGAGAGCAAAGCGGACGCGCCGCGTCTCGGCCGATCGTCGTCACCCAGACAGACGGAACTCATGAAGTGACAACGAAAAACCGGGAATCGCCCGTTTTTTACTTCGCATAGTATTGACCGTAGCGGAACGCATAGTCTATGTAGTCTCCGTGCCGCCCACTCTTGGTAAAGTCCACCTTTGACAGAACAACACCAGCCACCTTTGCCCCGTGCACCTGCAGATACTCCACTCCAGCCTGCACGGCACCGCGTGGCGTCTTGTCCCAGGCGACCACGTAAAGAACCAGATCGCTGGTCTTAGCCAATACCGCGCCATCCGAGGCGACCATGGTCGGCGGGCTGTCGATGATCACCACGTCGAAGCGGTTCATCATGGCGGCCAGCAAGGTTGCGGTAAGGGCCGAGTCGAGCAGCCGCTGCGGATCGGCGCAATGCGCCCCGGCCGGGATGTAATAGAGCCCGGTCGGCTCGTCGCACCGGATGACCGTATCGAGGGCGACATCCTCGCGCAGGAACTCGACCAGGCCGGTCGCCACCGAAGCGAGGCCGAACTGCCGGCCGACCGCCGGCCGGCGCAAATCGCAATCGAGCAGCAGCGTACGGTAGCCGCTGCTGGCCATGCTGCGCGCCAGCGAGACGGCGAAGGCGGTCTTGCCCTCGCCCGGCACCGATGAAGCGACCAGGATGCGCTTGGTCTCGCCCTCGGGTCGCGCATCGAGGATGGCCAGTTGCGCCGATTTGATGGCTTCGGCATAGACCGAGGTCGGCTTCTGCAGCATGTAGTCGGCGGGGCGTTGGCGCGACGGCAGACGGTGCAGCTCCGGCACCACGCCGAGCGTCGGCAAGCCCAATTCGCTCTTCACCTGCTGGGTGGTCAGATACCCCGGCCGGAAGCGTTCCATCAGGCTGACCAGGGCGACGCCCAAGCCGAGCGAACCGAACAGGGCGACACCGAGGAAGATCAGCGGTTTGGGATGGCTGGGCGCGGTCGCCGGCATGGCGTGCGACACGACCCGGGCATCGGGTCGCTCGATATCGGTCCGATTGGCGATTTCCGCATAGCGGGTCATGAAGGTCTGCAGCATGCCGGTCTTGATGTCGATATCGCGCTGCTGCTGGGCCATTTCGGTCAGCGGGCGACTTTGTTGATTGGCGTTGCTGGCGATCGTCTCCATCCGTTGCTTCAACACGGTTTCCCGCGACCGCGCCTCGACCAGTTGCGACGACAGGTTCTGCACCACCTTCCGCACTTCGCCGGCGATGTCAGCGCGCATGCTGTCGAGTTGGGTCCGCAAGCCGACCACCGCCGGATGATTGTCGCGATAATGCGCCTGCATTTCCGCCAGACGGGCCAGAACCACCGCCTCCTGGGCCCGCAGCGACTGGATGAACGGCGACTGCGCCACCAGGTCGACGGGCGGCAGATCCCGCGGCGTCTTCAGCCAGCGCTGCGCCTCTTGCAGCTTGACCTCGGCATCGGCCCGCGCCTGCGCTGCCTGGCCCAGTTCGGTGTCCAGCGCCACCAATTGCTGCGAGGCCATCAAACCGGGGTCGGCCGATAGCGGCGCCAAGCGGTTGCGTTGGCGGAAATCGGCGGCGTCGCGGGTGGCTTGATTGACCTGGCCCTGCAGGTTGGCGATCTGTTTGTCGACCCAACCGGTGGCCCGATCGAGATCGTCGAAGCGATTTTTCAACAGGCCGACGACGTAACGGTCGGCGAAGGCGTTGGCCAGCCGGGCCGCCTTGTCGGCCGAATGGGCGCGAAAGCTGACATGAATGGCGAAGGATTCGTTGTCCGAGCGGATGGTGAGGCCTTTCATCACCGCATCGATCACTTTGCCGCGGATGTCGTCGGCCTCGTTCGCCGCCGGCCGCCAGCTCTCCGGCAGCCAGTCCCGCCATCCGGCCAGCCATAGCGCAGCGGCCTGCAGCGGGCCCGGCCACGGCCGCAGGCTGCTGTTGAATTCCGGATCCCCGGTCAACGAAAGCTGGTCGACCACCTGGGCGGCGAGGTCGCGCGAACGCAGAACCTCCATCGCCGTCTGCACCTCGCCGGTGGTCGGCGGCGTTGGACCGCTGGCCTGACGCTCGAAGACCTCGCCCTGATGCGCCGTCAAAGCGACCAGGGATTCGCCGGTATAGACCGGGGGAATGACCAGCAACAGCACGCCGGCAAGAAGCAACGACCCGACCATCAGGACCAACAGAAAGCGACGCCTTTGCCACAGCGCCGAGACCGTGAGATCCGAGGTCCTATCCCTTGCACCCGCCACTGTCATCACCGTCTCCCGGATAGCTTGTGCCCGAATCGGGCGCCCGCCAGCGAACAGGGGACGCCCTGTCGTTAAACCCACGGCGGCCGGGAATGGTGCTAGTTTTATTTGGTATGACTCGGAAGTTTGCCGATATGGACGGCGTCACGGCAGGTCTTCACGCAAGCGGGGTAGAAATATACTATCGATTATTTATTCTACTCCGTCGGCCCCGCCTCACTCCTTGGACCAAGGATGACTTCTCCTTTCGGATGGCGGCGCGGCCCATTTCCGCTTCTCCGATAGCGGCGCGCCGTCCGATCGCCGTGGCTCGAAGGCCGGCGGGCCCACCGGGTACCAAAGCTGGTCGGGACGAGCCCCCGGGATCAGCCGGAGCGGTCGGTGGACCAAAGATCCGGGCGACAGGCTCGGGGTGCCCGGCGTGTTGACGTAGAAGCGGTTGCGATTGCCCGGTGCAACGAACGGACCGTCGCCGCCGATATCCTCGAGGGCCAAGCCGGCATCGGCCAGGATGGTGGGCAGGGCCGCCGCGAAATGACCGCCCCATCCGCTCCGATAGGCCTCGTCGAGGGCATTCACGGCGGAACGCGACAGGCGGTAGAGCGGAAGGAAGGCATGCAGCCAGCGGTGGCGCGGCAGCGCCTGCCCCGGCACCATGAGCGAATCCCAATGCTCCCAGCCGGGCATCGTCTCGTAGCCGCAGACGGTCGTCGCCAGGAGATCCGCCCGGCTGTCGTCGAAGGCATCGAACAAAGTGCCCCACCGACCGGAGAACGCCACCTCCTCGGAAATCACCCAAAGCCACAGGTACCAGGGATGCCGCCTGGCATACTGCAAGACAGGCAGGTCGAGGTCGGCCATCGGCGCATCGGCCAGCGGAAACAGGGTGATATCGGGCGGCAAGGACGGGTGCCGGCCGGCCGACGGCGCCAGCAACACGACATTGCGGCTCGGTCCCGCCTCGGCTTTCAGCTTGCGGTATTGGCGAATCACTTCGCCGCTGAGGCGCGAGGCCAGCAGCAGGATGGCGGTCACAGCGGCGGCCGGATTCAATTTTGCTCTTGCCGCGGTCGACCGAGCGAAGACCCGCATGCGGCTCATGGCATCAGGTCGTCACCGGACGGCGCGGCTTTTCGCCGGCCGTTGACCCGCCGCGGCTCGACGGTCGGTGGATGGCTGCGGGTGCGGCGCAGGCCGGGAGCAATCAAGGTCGAAGCCGCACCGGCCGACCGCTCGTTCCGTCGCCACATTTCCCACGGCCCGTCGCCTTCGGCCAGGCAGTTCTCCAATTCCTGCAAATCCTTGAAGGTATCGACGGCGCGCCAGAACCCCTCGTAGCGGAAGGCGGTAAGCTGCTGCTTGGCGATCAGCCGGGCGAAGGCTTCGACCACCAGTTCCTCGCCTGGCTGCAAATGCTCGAAGATCTCCTTCCTCAGCATGAAGAAGCCGCCGTTGATCCAGGTGTTCGAGGTGCGGATGTCCTGGATGGCGGTCACCCGGCTCCTGGCATCCATCTCCGCCACGTGGAAGGTCTGGTTGGGCTTCACGGCCAGGAAGCTGGCGATGGTGTCCGACTGATGGAAATGGTCGATCGCCGCCGGCAGCGGACAATCGGTCAGACCGTCGCTGTAATTGGCCAGGAACGCCTCTTCGCCCTGCAGGAATGGCGCCACCGCCAGCAGCCGCTCGCCGATGCAGGTGGAGATGCCGGTATCGACGAAGGTGATTCGCCAGTCGGCGATATCCTGGCGCAACAGATCGACCCGCCGCCCGCCTTCGGATAGCACGAAGTCATTCGACAAACATTCACTATAATTAAGAAAATAGTCCTTGATGACGTCGCCTTTGTAGCCAAGGCATATGATGAAATCCTTGTGTCCCCAATACGCGTAGTACTTCATCACATGCCACAGGACCGGACGGTAACGCAGCGGCACCATGGGCTTCGGGATGGTGTTCGAATAGTCCCTGAGGCGCATGCCGAGACCGCCGCAGAACAGGACCACCTTCATGCGCTCTCTCCCCTAGCCCCGTCGGCTAGCTGACCACGCCGACATTGGGAATGGGCAGGACGAATTGCCCGCCCCAGTCGCGCACGTAACGGAGCTGGGTGAGGATTTCGTCCTTCAAGTTCCACGGCAGGATCAGCACATAGTCGGGCCGTGTCTGGGCCAGACGTTCCGGCGGATGGATCGGAATGTGAGTACCGGGCATGTATTTGCCGTGCTTGTAGGGATTGCGATCCACCGTGTAATCGATGAAATCGGTGCGGATGCCACAGTAATTGAGCAAGGTGTTGGCCTTGCCCGGCGCCCCGTAGGCGGCGATCGACTTGCCGCGACGCTTGGCGTTGATCAGGAAGTCCACCAGGTTGTGCTTGGCCTCGACCACCCGGCGGGCAAAAATGTCATAAGTGCCAATACGGTCGAGCCCGCCCAGCCGCTCGCGTTGGCGCAGGGTCTCGACCACCGGACTCACCAGCCGGGTCCCCGCATGGCACAGATAGAGCCGAAGCGAACCGCCATGGGTCCAGATTTCCTCGACGTCGAAGATGTCGAGACCGTGCTTGCCGAACAGCGCACCGCAGGCCAGCAACGAAAAATACGAGAAATGCTCGTGGTAAACGGTGTCGCACTGGTTCCCGTCGATCAACCGCATGACATGCGGGAACTCGATGGTGGCGACGCCGAACGGTTTCAGCAGCAGCTTGAGGCCAGCGACGAACGAATTCAGGTCGGGAACCTGCGCCAGGACGTTGTTGGCGATGATCAGATCGGCCTGTTGCCCCTGCGTGGCCAGCTGGCGGGCCAATTCCTCGCCAAAGAACTCGACCAGCGTCGGCACCCCCTTGGCTTCCGCCGCCTGGGCGACGTTGCGGGCCGGTTCGATGCCGAGGACCAGCATGCCACGGGCGACGAAATGCTGCAGCAGATAGCCGTCATTGCTGGCCAGTTCGATGATGCGGCTAGACGGCCCCAGGCCGAATCGCCGCAGAATCATCTCGGTATAGCTGCGGCCATGCTGCAAATAGGCCTCGGAATAGGACGAATAATAGGCGTATTCGGTGAAGATCTGGGCGGGATCGACGTATTGCTGCAGTTGCACCAGCCAGCAACTGGGGCAGACGAACAGGGTCAGCGGGTAGAACCGCTCCACTTGGTTCAATTCGTGCGGCGCCACGAAGCTTTCGCATAGCGGACTCATGCCGAGGTCAAGAAATCCATGCAACGCCCCGCCACAGAAGCGGCACAAGGCGCCGCACTGCAGAGCAGGCGAAGCTACCAGGGGCTCAAGGCGCATGGGGGACCCTCCGGGCGGCATTCGAAGCCCTTATTCATAGCCTTTCGGCTCGCGTCACCGGGCGTCTCTCCGGGCGAATAGCCGTAAGGCCGCGCGTCTATCCGCATGGGCCCGCGGCCACCCCCGTTGCTCGCATCGGCCAGACGGCCCTGTTTGGCTACGCTGGCGCCCATGAAAGTCGCCATCATCGGTACCGGCTATGTCGGCCTGGTCACCGGCGCCTGCCTGGCGCAGGTCGGCCGACAGGTGCATTGCGTCGATACCGATCGCGGCCGCATCGGCGCCTTGCGGCACGGGGAATGCCCGTTCCACGAGCCGGGCCTACCCGCCTTGATCGCCTCGGGCGTCGACAGCGGACACTTGGTCGCCAGCGACGACATCGATCAGGCGGCAAGTTGGGCCCAGTTGGTCTTTCTGTGCGTCGGAACACCATCGGTCGGCGGCCGGATCGACCTGACGGCCGTTCGCCGGGCCGCCGAGCAGATCGGCCATGCCTGGCAAGGGCGCAACGATCGGCCGGTCCTGGCGGTGAAAAGCACCGTCGTCCCGGGAACCACCGAATCGGTGCTGCGCGCGGCGCTCGAGCGGGCATCGGGATTGAGCGCCGGGACCGGCTTCGGCCTGGCGGTGAATCCCGAGTTCCTCAGCCAAGGTTCGGCGGTAGCCGATTTCCTGCACCCCGACCGCATCGTCATCGGTGCATTCGACGAGCCATCCGCGGACCGCCTGCTGGAGCTCTACGATCCATTCGATTGCCCCAAGCTGGTCACCGGCCTGGTCAACGCGGAATTGATCAAATACGCGGCCAATTCCTTCCAAGCGACGCTGATTTCGTTCAGCAACCAGATCGCCGGCCTCTGCGAAGCGGTGCCGGGCGCCGACGAGGCGGTGGTGATGAAAGGCGTTCATCTCGACCGCATCCTCAGCCTGTCCGGCGCCGACGGCCCGATCCTCGCCCCGGCGGTACGCTTTTTGCGGGGCGGCATCGGCTTCGGCGGCAGTTGTTTCCCGAAAGACTTGCTGGCCCTGCAAAGCTTCGCCCGTGATCGCGGCGCGTCGACCACCATGTTGGACGCCGTGCTCGAGACCAACCGCCGCCGGCCGACCTGCATCCTCGACCTGTTGCGGGCCGAGTTGGGCGGCATCGAGGGCCGGGTGGTCAGCGTGCTCGGCCTAGCCTTCAAGCCCGACACCGACGACCTGCGCGAATCGCCGGGAATGGCCTTGATCCGCCTGTTGGATGCGGCCGGCGCGCGGATCCGCGGGCATGATCCATTGCCGCTGGCGCGCCACCATGCCGAGGCCGTGCTGGGACCGACCGCCATCGTCGTCGATAACGCGGCGGCCGCTTTGGCCGGAGCCGATGCGGCGGTGATCGCCACCGCCTGGCCCGACTACACCGGCTGGAATTGGACCGCATTGGCCGCCAGCATGCGCCAGCCGCTGCTGATCGACGGCCGAGACATTTTCGGCGGCATTCCGCCCGGGCCGCCGGTCGCCTACCGGCGGGTCGGCATCGGCCGCGCCCCGCCCACCCAACAGACAAGGGGAGCCGCATGATCACCGGTATCTTGCGTGAAGATTGCGCCACGCTGGCGCAGGAATTGGCCGACCGGCTGCGTCCGCTGAACGGGCGCACGGTGCTGATCACCGGGGCCAGCGGTTTTCTCGGCAGCTATTTCCTCGACCTGTTGGCCAGCTACAACGCCCGGCTGGCCGAGTCGCCGATCCGGCTGGTCGCCGCCGACAATTTCAAGATCGGCCTGCCGTCGCGCATCGAGCATCTGGTCGGCCGTACCGACGTGGCCTTCCTGCGGCAAGACGTCAGCAAGCCGTTTCCGGAGGATCTGCGGCCGGACTACATCATTCATTTGGCCGGCATCGCCTCGCCGTCCTTCTACCGGACCTGGCCGCTCGAGACCATCGCGGTCAATGTCGACGGCACCCGCAATGTCCTGGAGCTGGCGCGGCGCAACTGCCGCAGCATGCTGTCGTTCTCGTCCTCGGAGATCTATGGCGATCCCGATCCGGCCCATATTCCGACCGGAGAGGCCTATCGCGGCAATGTCTCGTCGACCGGGCCGCGCGCCTGCTACGACGAATCGAAGCGCCTCAACGAAACCCTGTGCACCGCCTACAACACCCTCTACAGCCTGCCGGTAAAGGTAATTCGGCCGTTCAACGTCTATGGTCCCGGGCAGCGCATCGACGATGGACGGATCATCCCCGACCTGATGCGGGCGGCGATGGCCGGCGGACCGCTGGTGCTGTTCAGCGACGGGCGAGCGACTCGCTCGTTCTGCTACGCCGCCGACTTCGTCCATGCCTCGATGCTGCTGCTGATGTCCGATGCCGATGGCGAGGTGTTCAACGTCGGCAACGACTTCGAGATCTCGATCGCCCAGGTCGCCGGCATCGTCGCCGAATTGGCCGCAACACCGGCCCTGCCGGTCGAGCATCGGCTCAGTGCCGACCTCAATTATCTTGTCGACAATCCCAATCGGCGCTGTCCCGATCTCGGCAAGCTGCGCCACCGCATGGGCTGGGCGCCGCGGTTCGGCTTGGCCGCCGGTCTGGTCGAAGGCTTGGCGCGGACCCTCGCCCATTACCGCGAAGAAGCGGCCAGCGGCCGCATTTCCGCGGCCTGACGAAACGGAGGATCGGCGTGCTGGCGCTGACCTTTGACGGGCCGCTCGACATCCTCTGCCTGGGCGCCCATTGCGACGACATCGAGATCGGCTGCGGCGGCACCATCCTGCAATTGGGTCGGCGGGCGGCCGAAATCTCGGTCTGCTGGGTGGTGTTCTCCGGCAATACCGGCCGGCAGGACGAGGCCCGCGCCAGTGCGGCCGATTTCCTGTCGGAGGTGCCGCGGCGGGAAATCGAGCTGCTGGGGTTCCGCGAAAGCTTCTTCCCGACCCAGTGGAGCGCCATCAAGGACGAATTCGAACGGCTGAAGGCCAAATTACGGCCCAGCCTGATCTTCACCCATTACCGCGGCGATGATCATCAGGACCATCGGGTGATCGCCGACCTGACCTGGAATACCTTTCGCGATCACCTGATTCTCGAATACGAGGTGCCGAAGTTCGAGGACGATCTGGGCCGGCCCAATCTGTTCGTCCCCGTCGAGCGGCAGACGGCGCGGCGCAAGGTCGATGCCTTATGCCAGCATTTTCGCAGTCAACGCCAGCGCGGCTGGTTCTCGGAAGACACCTTCATGGCCCTGATGCGCCTGCGCGGCACCCATGCCAACGCCCCCTCGGGCCTGGCCGAGGCCTTCCATTGCCGCAAACTGGTGGTCGAAGGCGGATAGCCAGGCCGCACCCGCCGGGTTGAATCTCAGGCGACCCCGGCGCCGGCGCCGGTGACGTGGCCCGCATGTCTGAGGCCGGCAAGCCGCTTGACCACACTCCGCCTGCCATAATGGATGATGCGGGGGATGACCGGCGGGCAGTCGACGAGCAGTGCCATGGCATGGTCAAGACGGCAATTCTTGACGGCATCGATGAACGCATAATGGGTGAGTTGGACGGCAATGGACAGCCTCTGGTTGATCAAGGCAGTTCGCAAATTCGTCTCGTCGCCAGTCAGGGAATCCAACTCCGCCTGATTGTTGAGGAGAAGGGCGTGCAGATCGGGTTCGGTCCAGCTGCGGCACAGAGAGCCCGGAGTCTGATAGTAAATATAGTAAGCGTCGCGGCACAGGTGGAGCAACTGCCCAGATTTCAGAAGCAAATACAGGAAATGCGAATCCTCGCCGACACGGATATGCGAGGGATAGCGCATGCCGCTTGCCGAAATCACCTCGCGTCGAAACACCGGCTTGAGAAAACCGAAGTCCATGCTGCGCCAAGCATTCAGATTGCTGGTGATGAAGCCGGCCGCATCGATGGAGTGCGGGAACGCCTTGGGCGACCAGGCCAGCCGAAGGAACTTGCCCCTCATATCGACCAGCCGTTGGTTGTCGGCCACCACGCCAGCCCGCCGCTGTTCGGCAAAGGCGATCAAGCGCTCCAGTCGCGTCGGATACATCACGTCGTCGGCGTCGAGGACCGCGATCCAATCGCCGGTCGCCGCGTCCAGACCGGCATTACGGGCGAAGCCGGCGCCTCGCTGCGCACTGGCGTCCAGCGGACGGACCCTGCGGTCTGCTGCCGCCAGCCCTTCGAGGATCGACCAGGTGCCGTCGGTCGATCCGTTGTCGGCAACCAAAACCTCCACTTGGACGCCGGTTTGATTCAACGCCGAGCGAACCGCCCTGGCGATGAAAGGCACTCCATTGAGGACCGGGATTATGACCGAAACGGTGATCAGCATGGCTCCATCCATCGGAAATAGCGACCGACAAGAACACTATCCGTTGGTATATTTATTTACAAACTTTCTTATGACATCAAATTCGCACCCACGAGTGTTAGAACCCATAAATTATGGATGGGCTTTGTACCAATATTACCCTTTTGTCTATTTGGGACCGCCCTGACCGGCAAGGCCAAAGCCGACACGGCCACACCGCATTCTTACAGCGGGGCCGGCGTCCCTGCCGGCACGGAGGGGCAGAGCGGCGCTACGAACAACTCAATCGAGGCCGACCGCCTCGAGGCCGGTACGCCACAGGATGCGAGCGCGGCGCCATACGCGCTGGCGCCGCGTCGTGGCCATGCCTTCGGCGCATTTGACCGGATGCCAGAGCTGGTTCGGTTCGTCCCCGACCAGCCGCTGGATCGGCCGAAACACCAGGGTTCCGGGTCCGTGGGTGCGAACCTTCGGGGTGTTGCGGTAGAAGCGGTTGACGTTGCCCGGCTGCACGAACTCGCCGTCACCGCCGATATCCTCGATGCTCAGGCCATTCCTGGCCAACAGGGTGGGAACCGTGCATTCGCAATGACCGGCCCAACCATCGCGGTAGCCTTGGTCGACGACGGTCAGGCCACGGTTCGAGATGCGATAGAACGGCAGGAAGCTGGCAATCTTGTCCTGGGCGGCCAACTCTACGCCCGGCGGCGGCTTCAAGGTGGGCCAATTGGCCCAGTCGGGATTGAATGGATATCGATAGACGGTCGTCGACAATAAGTCGACGGCACTGTCGGCAAAGGCCTCGAAGACGAGGCGCCAGTCGCCCGAGAACCGAACGTCGTATTCGATCACCCAATAGAATTCGTATTGCGGTCGGTTACGCCAGAAATTGAGGACGAACAGGTCGATGTTGTGAGAATTGATGCGGGTGCTCTTCCGCCGATAGGCCAACCCCCGCAGGCTCCGTTCATCGAAGCGAAAGACATCGGTATCGGCCGGCGGCACCCCCGGCAACCGTTCCGTCGTGTTGTACAGCAACACGACGTCATGGCCCGACGGAACTTCGCGCCGCAGCTTCCGGTATTCGACGATGATCGGCTCGCTGACGAAATGCGTCATGAACAGGACTGCGACGGGGGCATTCGGCGCAACCATGACGAGCTCTTCCAATTTTCTCCGCCCGCTATATGACGGCTCGCCGTACCAACCACAAGTGTCCATACCCCCAGAGAGTTCTTCCCTCAATTCCTCAGCGCCGGCCGAATATCGTAAAGAGTCGATCAATTAGGCGAATTTGTAACAGCATTGTCGCTTGAGCTGCGCGGCCGCTCCCCACAGGATCCACCAAAGACAATGGCACCCATTGTTCTTAATAGCGGTGATAACTTGAATCGAGGGCTGGCCTTGCGTGCCACCGGCAACAGGGATGGCTCGACGGTACAGTCCTCGCCTGGGCGCAAGGCGCGTTTCGCGCCGCGCAGGATTATGCTGGTGGGCGCCGGCCTGATTGGGCTTTGGCTGTTGTTGTCGTCGGGAGTCAGCCTGTCCGACCTGTCCGCCCTGCCGGCGGATCGGGTGATCCTGATGGCCCTGTTCGCCACCGCCGCGCTTGGTTGGCAGGCGGTCGGACCAGCCTCGATTGGCCGGCGCGTTCACGATGGCAGCCAGGAAAGCCTCAAGGCGCCGCTCGCCATCATCGAAACCTTGCCGGTCCCCCTGCTGGTGCTGCGCCGCGCCGACGGAACCGTCCTCCATGCCAATGCCTCGTTCGAGTCCCTGTCCGGTTACCCGGCGACCGACCTGATCGGACAGACGGCCGCCAATTGTGGCCTCGACGCGATCGACCTGCTGTGCTGCCTCGACCTTCCGGGTCACGGGTTGGCAGCCGGTCGGGAAATTCCCTTCCGCACCAAGGATGGCGAGGCCCGGATGGTCTTGGTCAAGGCCAATCCCATCCCGTATGGCGCCGAACCGGCGATCGTCCTGGCCTTGACCGACATCAGCCCGCGTCGCAACGCCGAAGCCTTGCTGCAGCGCAAGCACGAGACCCTGCAAGCGGTCAATCTGTTGCAGGACGAGTTCCTCAGCCACCGTGACCCCGAGGCTTTGTTTGGCCGGCTGTTGCAGGTGGCGCTGGAGGTCACCGGCAGCCACGAAGGGCTGATCGAGGAAGCCTGGCCGGGCGAAGGCGGAACCCACCGAACCGAACATCGGGCCGGACAGCCGCATCGCCCCGACGACCAGTTGCTGCTCCGCGCCTTGCAAGACGGCCGGGCCGCCTGCCAGGATGGACAGATGGCCATCCCGCTTTATGCCGGCAACGCGCTGGTCGGGGTGATGGCGCTGGCCGGCCGCAAGAACGGCTACGATGCCGAGATGCAGGACGAGTTGATCCCGTTCTTCAATTGTTGCGGCAACCTGATCGCGGCGTTTCAGAATGCGGTCGAACATGAGGATGCCGAGAACCGCCTGTCCAAACTGTCGCTGGCGGTCGAGCAGAGCCCGTCCGCCGTCGTCATCACCGACCGCCAGGGCATCATTGAATACGTCAACCGACGCTTCTGCGAGGTGACCGGCTACGAGCCGGAAGACATCGTCGGCCAGACCCCGCGCATGCTGAAGTCCGGCTACATGCCCGACACGACCTATCGCGAGCTGTGGGAAACCGTCCTCTCCGGTCAGCAATGGCAGGGCGAGCTCTACAACAAGCGCAAGGGCGGCGAATGCTATTGGGCGCAAACGCAGGTCTCTGCGGTGCGCGGTCGCGACCATCAGGTCACCCATTTGCTCGGCATGTTCGAGGACATCTCGCTCCGCAAACGCTACGAAGAACGCCTTCTGCACCAAGCCAATTTCGACCAGCTGACCAACCTGCCCAACCGCATCTTGGCATTCGACCGCCTGTGCCAGGCGCTCAACCAGGCGCAGCGGGACGGCAGCGTGCTCACCCTGATGCAGGTGGACCTCGACCACTTCAAGTTCGTCAACGAATCGCTGGGTCATGCGGCGGGTGACGCCGTCCTTCTCGAAACGACACGCCGTCTGCTCGGTTGTGTGCGCAAGACCGACACCGTCGCCCGCCTCGGCAGCGACGAATTCCTGCTGATCATGGCCGACCGCGGCAACGAGGACCCGTCGGATGTGGTGGCGCGCCGCGTCCTCGAATCATTCAGCCGCTCGTTCCAGGTCGAAGAGACCGAATTGTTTGTTTCGGTCAGCATCGGGCTCACCGTAGCGCCCGATGACGGCACCGATCCGCATTCGCTGCTGCGCAATTGCGAAGCGGCGATGACCCAGGCGAAGGAAAACGGACGCAACACCTATCGCTTCTTCACCCCGGACATGAACCGCCGAGCGGCACAGCGCCTGGAGATCGACACCCATCTGCGGCACGCCCTGCGGCGCCAGGAATTGTCTCTCGATTACCAGCCGATGCTCGATCTTGGTTCGGGGCGCATGATCGGCTGCGAGGCCCTGCTGCGCTGGAACAGCCCCGTACTTGGCCGTCTCCCGCCGGACCGCTTCATTCCGCTGGCCGAAGACACCGGGCTGATCGTTCCCATCGGCCAATGGGTGTTGCAGACCGCGTGCCGCCAAGCCAAGGAATGGCTCGACGGCGGCGAAGACCTGATCCTGTCGGTCAACACTTCGCCGCGCCAGTTGCGCCACATGCAACTGGTCGATGATGTCGCCCGCGCCCTCGACGAAAGCGGCTTGCCGCCCGACAAGCTGGAACTGGAAATCACCGAAAGCTTCTTGATCGCCGATCCCCAGCACACGGCCAGCATCATGGAACAACTGGGCCGGCTGGGCGTCCGCCTGTCCCTCGACGATTTCGGGACCGGGTACTCCTCGCTCAGCTATCTGAAGCGTTATCCCTTCGAGACGCTGAAGATCGATCGCAGTTTCATCCGCGACGTATTGACCGACCCCAACGACCGGGCGCTGGTCAAGGCGATCATCGCCATGGCCCGAAGCCTGAAACTGCGCGTCGTGGCCGAAGGAGTCGAGACCGCCGAGCAATTGGAATTCTTGCGCGACCAGGGTTGTGACGCGATCCAGGGCTACCATTTCAGCCGCCCCCTGCCCCCCGATCGGTTCTCGGCCTTCCTAGCGGCCTGACGCAAACTGATGATTCAGTTTGCGTCAGAGCACTAGGTCACGTGCACCCGATAGACCTCGGGGGGATTGGCGATGTTCTTCATCTTGGGAATGCCGATGCTCTGGAAACCGGCTTCCACCTTGCCCTTAACATGCTCGTAGACGGCGGCCGAGATGGAGATGCCGCCCGGATCGGTGATCGACTCCATGCGCGCCGCAATGTTGACGCCTTCGCCGAACACGTCTTTCTCGGTGACGATCACTTCGCCTTCATGGATGCCGATCCGCACCTTCAGGTGGTCGTTGACGGGGCGCGGCTTGTTGAACGCCCGCAGGTCCTTCTGCATGGAAATACCGCAGCGGAGCGCCTCCAGCGGACTCTGGAAGACCACCATGAAGGCGTCGCCGATGGTCTTGATTTCCTTGCCGCGATGGGTGGTGATGTTGCGGCGCATGATGGTGTTGTGCTCTTTCAGCAAGGCGAAGGTGGCCGCTTCGTCCTTCTCCATCTTGGCACTGTAGCCGACGATGTCGGTCATCATGATGACCTGGATCTTCTTCGATTCATCCTCGCGGCGCACCACGTTATACGGCTGCCCCCCCGCCGCGGCGGCAGCCCCGCCGCCGCCCGCCGCCATCGCCACCGACGAACGGCCGCCCCCGCGCAGCATGCGGACCAGGCCGCCCAGCAGCGTCACCGGCAGCCACAGGCCAAGCACGGCGATGGCGGCGATGGTATAGCCGACCGAGGCTTCGGGAAACAGCAGGCGGAATTCCTGGTTATGGGAGATGACATAGAACAGGCCGCAATACACCGCCAGGCGAATGACCTTGCCGCCGATGCCGCCGATGAAGATGCGAAGGAGCAGGCAGAGCAGAACGATCCCGCCGCCGATGGCCGCCAGTTTGGGCTCGTAGAAATACTGGGCGGTCTGCCAGGTCGCCTGCAGATAGGCCGGCACCACCTTGATATAGGCCATCGCCAGAACCAGCAAGGGCTGCAGAGCCTTCAGGTGATTCAGTATTGCGTCCATGCACCCGCCCACTGGCCTTTGTCGCCACGATACAGTTTAGCATGCGACTAATCCATAGGGGTCGTGGTTGCCCCAGGGCTGGCCCAGACAACATTTGAACAGAATTGAACCGCCAAGGCGCCAAGACGCCAAGGGGATGGTATCGCGCCGTAGGCGCCCTCATCATTACGGTGCGTTGTGAATGGGAATGCCGAACCGGGGAAGCCGCCTTGGCGCCTTGGCGTCTTGGCGGTTCCAGGCCCTAAGTTTCAAATCAGTCGCCGGTTGCGGCGGATCCTTCCGAGACCGGCAGATTGCGCGTCAGCGGCAGGCGAACGGTCACCGTCGTTCCGACCCCCAGCTCGCTGTCGAGTTCGAACGTGCCGCCATGCAATTCGGCCAATTGCTTGCTGATCGGCAGGCCGAGGCCGGTCCCCTCGTCGCGCCGCACCATCGGGTTGGACACCTGGCCGAACGGCTCCAGGACCCGCGGCAGATCTTCCGCCCGGATGCCGATGCCGCTGTCCTTGACCACCAGCGTCACCCGGCCATCCTCGCCTTGGAAACCCCGCAGGTTGACCGTGCCGCCGTCCGGGGTGAACTTGATGGCATTGGCCAGCAGGTTGAGGACGATCTGCTTCAGCCGCAGGGGATCGGCCCACACCTTCGGCAAACCGGGCGCCATATCGCTGGTCAGCACCAGGTTCTTGCGACTGGCCTGTTCGGCCACCAGGCGCAGCGCACTGACCGCGCAAGGGGCGATGTCGACGTCCTCCTCGTCCAGGCTGAGCTTGCCCGATTCGACCTTGGACAGGTCCAGCATGTCGTTGATCAGTTCGAGCAGATGGCGGCCGGATTCGTGGATGTCCTGCACATACTCCTGGTATTTGGGGTGGCCGAGGGGGCCGAACGGCTGCATCTCGATGAATTCGGAATAGCCCAGGATGGCATTCATCGGGGTGCGCAGTTCATGGCTCATGCTGGCCAGGAAGTCCGACTTGCTGCGGTTGGCCTGCTCGGCCTGCTGCTTGGCCAGAAGCAGCGCCTCCTCCATGTTCTTGCGCTGCGAGACGTCCTCCATCACCGCCAGGTATTGGACGATGCGGCCATCCTTGTCGCGCAACGGGGCAATGGCCAGCGAACTCCAATAGAGCTCGCCGGTCTTCTTGCGGTTCAGCAATTCGCCGGTCCACTCTTCGCCGGCCTTCAGCCGCGTCCACAAGTCCTCGTAGACGCGGGCCGCGGTCAGGCCCGATTTGAGGATGCGCGGCGTCTTCCCCAGCAGCTCATCCTTGTGATATCCGGATATCGCACAGACCCGCGGATTGGCGTACAGAATGACCCCTTCGGTGTCGGTGATCAGGGCCGAGGCGGCGCTTTGTTCGAGGGCGTTGGCCAGGGTGTAGGCCTTTTCCTCTGCTTCCACCCGGCGCGTGATGTCGCGCACCACGGCGATCAGCCGGTCGCCGCCGTCGAGCATCGCCTGGCGCAGGGTGACGTCGAGATGCGGCGCCGTTGCGGCGCCGCCGTAGCCGCGCACCTGTTGGCGGTTCCAGCGCCGCAGTTGCGGCAACGAGGCATTGGCGGTGGCCGGGATCAGGGCGTCCAAGGGTTGCCCGACCCCGCCCCGGAGATGGAAAATGGCCTGGGCGGCCGGGTTCATCGACTCGACCAGGCGGCGATTGGGGTCGATCACCATGATGCCGTCGGCCAAGGCATTGACCACCGAGCGGTGGTAATCCTCGAGGGCCGCCAGCTGGGCCAAGGCGGTGTCGGTTTGTCGCAGCAGCGGCCGGAAGACCTTCCAATACATGGCCAGCAAGACCAGCAGGAACAGCGATTCGCCGCCCAGCGCGAACAGATGAAGGGTGGAGACCCGCTCGCGAATGCCGCCGCTCAGCACCGCCACCAGGGCGTCCGAGCCGGACAGCAGCGAGCCGCCGCCCAGCGCCTGGATCTTGCGGATCAGCGGATGGTCGTTCCTGAGCTGGCCGTCGGGCAAGCCGGCCAGCGCTTCCACCGCATCGCCGAAATCATGCAGCTGCTGGATCAGGCGATGCGGCTCGCCATAAAGGATCGCTTCCGCCTGCCCGACCGCCGGCGAAGCGAGAACCCGGTAGTCGAGGGAGGGTGGCACCGCCAGCAGGGCCGCGGTCGATCGCCGCAGATCGGACCTGAGGCGTCCCCGGTCGTCGCCGGGCCCATTGACCAATTGCAGGGCGTCGATGGTGATGTGCTGCACCAAACTGCGCTGCCGCCCGCCGACCTCGAGCAGCGATGCCACCTGTTCCTGTCCGCTGACCAAGGCATGGAACACCGCGAAGGCGACGCCCGACATGCCGGCCAGCAGCATCAGAATCAGGAAGATCCGGATGCGCAGCAGGTGGCGGACCCGATTGCCGATCTCCTGTCCGGTCCGGCGAGGCTCCGTTCCGAGGCTGGGCAGCCTGTCCTCCTATGCGGCTACGGCTTTAAATCGTCATGGCCGGACTTGATCCGGCCATCCACGCGCCAACCCCAAACGATGTCGGCTGATTTCGGCACGTGGATCACCGGGTCAAGCCCGGTGATGACGGCTAAGAATTGACGAAAGGGGTGATGCGAGGGCCTTCAGCCCGTGGCAAGCCCCTCGTCGACCAGCGCATTGCCCGGGCGGCCGTGGATGTAGCCGTTGGCGAACGCGACGTTGGGCAGCAGTTCGGCCAACCGGGCGTCGGCCTCCGCTCCGTCCAGGCGGCCATCGAGAACGCCCCGGAACAGCTCGGCCACCGCCACCATGTCGCAGGACTGCGGCCACAGGCGGAAGCGGTCGACGCCCAGCCGGCGCAAGGCACCGATCTCGGGCAGCAGATCGAGATAATGATAGGACATGGTCTGGGTGCCGTTGACGGTCAGGAACGGCTTGCCGTCCATGGTGTCGACCTCCATGCCGTCCGGCTCGTCGCCGCAGACGTATTGGCAGCCGTCCTTGTGCAGGTTGCGCGACCGCGCGTGGTAGCAGCGCGCCGACATGGCCAAGGGCAGCCGGCCGAAGGCCTGCAGCTCGATCTCGACCGAAGCCTGCCGGGCCAGGATGGCGATGGTGGCGGCCGGCAATTCGGCAGGCAGGCAGGCCCGCACCGCGCCCAGCCCGGCCAGATAGCCCAAGCTGCCCTCGTTGTAGACGTTGACATAGGGGCCGATGACGAAGGGCCGCCCGGCCAGGGCGGCGGCGACCGAGACATCGTTGGCCTCGACCAGCATGCCGGCGACTTCGGCCAGGGCGCTGACGTCCTGGCGCTCGCGTTCGGTCATCACCAGGGCCAGCGACGAGAGGACCACTTCCTTGCCGGCGGCGGTCAGCCGCTCGATCACCTCGGCCAGGTATTTCTCGAAGAACGGCTGCCGCTTCGAACAGACCACCTCACCCAGATGGACACTGTCCACCGACGCTTCGTCGGCAATGCGGAAATGGAAATCGCGCCAGGTTTCGGCCGGCCAGTTGAACAGCACCGGCCCCAGGGTCAGGCTCCCCGGTTTGCCGGTCTTCTCGGCGGCCTTCTTGCCGGCCTTGTCGGCGGCGCTCAACGCCAGCTCCGTTCATAGGCGCCGGAGGTCTGCCGGCCACCCTCGGTGATGCCGTCCAGGGCGAAGGCCGGCGGCCGTTCCCCGCGCCGGATGGCGTCGACGCCCTGGCGGAAGGCCTTGACCACGGCGGAAACATAGGCCCGGCCGCGCTGCCGGCCCTCGATCTTGAAGGCGGTCACGCCGGCCGCGATCAATTCGGGCAGCAGGTCGAGGGTGTTGAGCGAGGTCGGCTCCTCGAACAGGTAGCTGAGCTTGCCATTGGCTTCGAAGCGGCCCTTGCACAGGGTCGGGTAGCCGGCCGGCTCGCCGGAACCGAAGGTGTTGATGGTGAAGCCGCCCAACTGGCTGATCACCTTGTCGCCCTTTTCGATATAGCGAACATGGGCGGCCGGCGAACAGGCCCCGTTGATGTTCGGCGACTGCCCGGTGACGTAGGAGGACAGGGCGCAACGGCCTTCGGCCATGACACACAGCCCGCCGAACACGAAGACCTCCATCTCGACCGGGACGGCGGCCCCCAGCGCGGCGATCTCGGGGACGGTGAGGACCCGCGGCAGCACCGCACGGCGGATGCCGAACGCCTGGTGGTAGAAGCGGATCGCCTCGGCCGACGAGGCCGAGGCCTGGACCGACAGATGCAGGCGCAGATCGGGATGGGTCTTGGCCGCGTAGGCGCACAAGCCGATATCGGCCAGGATCACCGCATCGGCGCCCAGCCTGGCGGCGTCGTCCACCGCCTGGTGCCAGATCTCCGGCTGACCGGCGCGGGGAAAGGTGTTGATGGCGACCAGGACCTTGGCGCCCCGGTCATGGGCATAGGCGATGCCGTCGGCCAATTCGGGGCGGCTGAAATTCAGGCCGGGAAAGTTGCGGGCATTGGTCTCGTCGCGGTAGCCCAGATAGACCGCGTCGGCCCCCGCATCGATCGCCGCCTTGAGCGCCGCCGGAGTCCCGGCCGGACAGATCAGTTCGACCGTCTCGGCACTCATGCGCGGGACTCGCGATGCCGCAGGCTGCGCCGCAGGGTGCCGATTTCCTCTTCCAACTCGCCCAGCCGGGCCGACTGGGCATCGGCGCCGCGCAGGGCGGGACCGAGCAGGGCCGAGCGGACCAGATCCATGTCGCGGGCCAGGCGGCCGAACACCCAGCTGCCGACCCCGACGAGGTGACGCAATGGCCGCGCCAATGGGCCGAGGGTGGCGGCGAAGTCGGCTTCGAGATCGATGCCGGCGCCATCCACCGCGTTGCGCAAGGCCAGAACCACTTCGGTATCGCCTTCGAACACCAATTGCCGCGAGAAGAAGGCGGCATCGCCGTCGATGCGGCCCTCGGCCAGGGCGAACAGCATGGCCAACGGGCCGCGAATCAGGGCCGAGGTTTCGGCGCCGGCAAAGTCGCGGCATACCGTCAACCGGGGCCGCTCGGGCGCCGGCTCGAGGAGCAGGACGAAGGGCAGATCCACCGGGTCGATGCCGATCACCGCCTCGGGATAGGGAGCCAGCCGGTCGAGAATGTCGGGGTGACGGCGCCGCACCACCGCCAGAATGGCGTCGAACAGCGGTTGCAACAGCCGCGGCGGCACCGGAGCCAGGGCCAGGCCAGCCAGCAATACCGGCGAAAACGGCGGGTCGACCGGACGCGAGGACCGTTCCCTGTCTTGGGGTGACATCACCGGATCAACTCCTGCTGCGGGCCCCGAGAACCCTTCCGGGGCGGCAATCGAGCCAGAGAAAAGCACCCGTGGCCGCGCCGCGTCAAGGATAGCGTCAGCCACCCTTCAGCAAGCGGCTAAACAAGGCCCCCATTTCCGGTCCGTCCCATGCCGCGATGCCTTCGAAGCGGCCCACCTCGCGCCCCTCACGGTCGAGAATGAGGGCGGTCGGCACGCCGCGCAGTCCCAAAGGCCGGACGCTTTCGGACTTGGGATCGAGATATTCGGCAAGATGGGCGATCTTCAGCTCGCCATAGAATTGGTCGACCAGCGGGCGCCCGCCGCGATCGACCGAGACCGCCACCACCTCGAGGCCCTGTGCTCCCAACCGCTCCTGCAGCCGGTCGAGGGCGGGGAACTCGGCTCGGCACGGGGCGCACCAGGTCGCCCAGTAGTCGAGGACCACCACTTTTCCCTTGAAGTCGCCGAGGCTGACCGGCTTGCCGTTCTGATCGGTGAAGCCGATTGCCGGCACGGCGACCGGCGCATGCTCGCCGCCCAGCGCGGCAGCCCGGCAGGGGCCGGCCAGCAGGCAGAACAGCAACACGAGGAAGCGGCGCCCCATCACGCGATCTCCGATCACAGCAAAAGACCAACACAGAGTAGCAGGCCGAAGGCCAATTGCAGCATAGCGGTGCGGGCCAGGTAAAGGTTCAGGCCGCGCGCCCGCGGATGGCCGGCGAAACCCTTGACCAGCAGCAGGGCGATGGGCAGGGCGCCATAGGCGAGCCACCACGGGTGTCCGGCCGGCAGCAAGGCGCCCAGCGCCGCCACCAGGCCGAACGGCAGCAGCACCAGGGCGTCATAGATCAGCGGCGTCAGTCGTGGTCCGGCCACCATGGCCAGGGTGCGCCGGCCGACCAGGGCATCGCTTTCCACGTCGCGGTGATTGTTGACCAGGAGCACCGCCGCAGCGAACAGGCCGATCGCCGTTCCGGCGATCCAGGCGGCGGGGTTCAAGTTGCGGGCGTTCAGCCAATAGGTGGCGCCGACGGCGACGATGCCGAAGAACAGCACCACGAACAGTTCGCCCAACGGCGAATAGGCGATGCGCCACGGACCGGCCGAATAGGCGAGCCCGGCCAGGATCGCCACAATCCCGACGCCAAGGATCGGCCAGCCGCCGGACTGCACCAGGATCAGGCCGCTGGCGGCGGCGAGCCCGAAGCAAAGATAGGCCCCGCGCTTGACCTGGGCGGCCGACAACAGGCCGAGTGCGGTAACCCGCGGCGGCCCCAGCCGCAAGGGACCGTCGCCGCCATGTTCGAAATCGGCGGCGTCGTTATGCAGATTGGTGCCGACCTGAATGCCCATCGCTCCGACCAATGCGGCCACACCGACCACCCAGTCGATTCGCCCGGTTTCGACCCAGGCCAGGCATAGGCCGACCAGCACCGGCACGATCGACAGGCTCAAGGTGCGCGGCCGCACCGCCATCACCCAGACCCCGAAGGCGGAAACGGTGCGTGGTGCGGTTTGCATGGCGGTCATGGGGGCGCCCCGCAATATGAGGGAGGAATGTTCGCCGCGACAGTGTTCCCCGCCGCCGCAGTCGCGGCATACAAGGCTTGGGCCCGATGCTCGAAGGCGGCGATGGTGGCCCGCTCGATGTCCGGCAAGCCCAACCGGGCGACGGTTGCCACCATGCGGGAGCGAAACGCCGCGGCGAAGGAACAGGCGAGCCGGCTTCCCCGGTGGGACGGCGACAACCGCCAAGCCAGACGAAAATCGCGCCACGGGCCGTTATCGGAACTGATCACCAGCCGCGACGGGGCGTCGAACTCGGCCAGGCTGACGAACCGGCTGCGCAGCGGGCCGAAGCGGACCAGGTTGTCGACCCGCCAGCGGTCGCCGTCGCGATCCAACACGCGGGTGGCGACACAGCCGGGAATGAAACTGGGATAGCTTTCGATATCGGCGATCAGCCCGAACAACTGGTCGACGCTATAGTGCGGAAAGGCCCGGGTCCAGCCGCCGGCCAGGGTGGTCGCATCGCGATGGGCCAACGGGTTCATGCGGTCTCGCGGCTCCCCTGCAGCGGGCACCAATTGTGACATTGTTAACCCGGGATGGCCCTCGGGTCCAGCCCGCCGCGTGCATTCCTGCCCTGTCAGTCGAGCGGGGACCGGCCGAAAAGGTCGCCGTGCAGGTACAACACCACGCCATAGGCCAGCAAACCCAGCAGCGCCCGCCACAACAGGCCCGGTGACGCGGCCGAACCGGTCTGCCCCCCGGCGAACGGCAGGTTCGATGTGCCGGCGGCCAGGCGCCCCCACTCGGCCGCGCCCAATTGCTGGACACGACGCCGGTCGAACAGCCGGGTGCCCATCAGGCTGAAGCCCCCCAGGGCGCCGAACAGCAGCAAGGCGCGCAATTCGCCGTTGGCGAACAGATGCGCTGCCGCCCACAGAGTGGCCGCCCACAGCACCGGATGGCGGGTGATGGCGATGACGCCCGGCCGGGCCGGGTCGAAATTCCGGGCGCCCATGCCCAGGGAAAAAGGATTGGGACTGGTCAGCCCGGCCACCAGCAGGATGCAGGCGAAGGGCATCACCAGCAGCGGCACCCAGCGGGTCCATTGGTGGAAACCCCACAGCTCGACATAGGGCGCCTCCAAGGTGGCGACGATCAGCCAGACCAGGGTCGCGGTACCGATCAGCGAGTGCAGGATCAGATAGGGCCGGTGGCCAAGGGCGGCGATCAGCCTGGCCCGCAGCCGCGGCAAGGCGGGCAGGCTATGGCTGGCGAAAAACAGGACCAGCGCCGCGCCGACCTCGCCGAACCCTTCGAACGACAGCATGATTTTGCCTCCCAGGGGAATAGGCGAGAAGCGTGAACAGGCGTCGAGCCGGCCGCCTTGATCGAACGCAAGTTGCCGTCGTAGCCGAGGCGCATGACCAACGTCAAGGAGGCTGACGCCAGCGCGGGCTAGACAATCGGCAGCCATTCGCCGCCTGGCCGAGCCCTCCTTTAATCCGAGCCGCTCACTCAGGTTTGGTGGCCATGTTTTGAACCGAGGAGGGGAGCCATGTCGGAGAGACTGACCAAGTCAGCCGCCAGAAACATCTTTTTCGGGGGAACGATATTCTTTTTTGTCGTCTTCGTTGCCCTGGTCGCCCAAAGCTTTTCCTACGCCAGCACCAACGGCGTCGTCACCAGCCCGTCGATTGCCCATGGCAAGCGGGTCTGGGAGCGGCATGCCTGCTTCGACTGCCACACCCTGTTCGGCGAGGGCGCCCGCTACGCGCCCGAGCTCGGGCAGGTCTGGCTGCGCTACGGCGGCGCCGAGGATCCGGACGGGGCGCGTGAGCGGCTCAAGGATTGGATCAAGTCGCAGCCGACGCGGGTCGAAGGCCGCCACCAGATGCCGAACTTCCATCTGAACGAGACCGATCTCGACAGCCTGGTCGACTTCCTGCGCTACACCAGCGGCATCAACACGCAGAACTGGCCGCCGAAGGGCAAGAGCTGAGCCGAGAGGGGAGATTGTACGATGAAATACGAATCGCAACAGGTCGCCAAACTGTACTTCATTGGCGCATTGACTTTGTTCGCCGCCCAGATCGTCTTCGGCCTGCTCGGCGCGCTCCTTTACGTGGTGCCGACCGCCCTGCCCGATTTCCTGCCGTTCAGCGTGGTGCGGATGATCCATACCAACGCGCTGGTCGTCTGGCTGTTGATGGGCTTTTTCGGGGCGACCTATTTCCTGCTGCCCGAGGAAACCGAGACCGAACTCTATAGTCCGTTCCTCGCCAAACTGCAGTTCTGGCTGTTCTTCGGCGCCGCCGGCGCCGCGGTGGTCGGCTATCTGTTCGGCTATTACGACGGACGCTCCTATCTCGAACAGCCGATGGTGATCAAGGTCGGCATCGTCGTCGTCGCCCTGATGTTCCTGTTCAATTGCTCGATGACGGTGCTGAAGGGCCGCAAGACGGTGATCAGCAACATCCTGCTGCTCGGGCTGTGGGGCATCGCCGTCTTCTTCCTGTTCGCCTTCTACAACCCGGCCAATGTCATCCTCGACAAGATGTTCTGGTGGTGGGTCGTCCATCTGTGGGTCGAAGGGGTGTGGGAAGTGGTCATGGCCTCGATCCTCGCCTTCCTGATCATCAAGCTGACCGGCGTCGATCGCGAGGTGGTCGAGAAGTGGCTGTATGTGATCGTCGGCCTGGCCCTGTTCACCGGCATCCTGGGAACCGGCCACCACTACTACTGGATCGGCACCCCCGCCTATTGGCAGTGGATCGGCTCGGTGTTCTCGGCCCTCGAAGTGGCACCGTTCTTCGCCATGGTGGTCTTCAGCTTCATGATGGTGTGGAAAGGCGGCCGTGATCATCCCAACAAGGCGGCCCTGCTGTGGACCCTGGGCTGCGCGGTCACTGCCTTCTTCGGCGCCGGCGTCTGGGGCTTCATGCATACCCTCGCCCCGATCAACTACTATTCGCACGGCACCCAGGTCACCGCGGCGCACGGCCATCTGGCCTTCTACGGTGCCTATGCGATGATCAACCTGGCGATGATCACCTATGCGATGCCGCAGCTGATGCGCCGCGCGCCCTACAACCAGCTGCTCAACATGTGGAGCTTCTGGCTCACCACCAGCGGCGTGCTGTTCATGACCTTCACCCTGACCTTCGCCGGCATCGTGCAGACCCATCTGCAGGGCGTTCTGGGCATGTCCTACATGGAAGTGCAGGACCAGCTCGGCCTGTTCTACTGGATGCGGCTGGGTGCCGGCGTCGCCACCGCCTGCGGAGTCGTTCTCTACATCGTCTCCATCCTCGTGCCCATGGGCGCTCCGGCCATCACCCCGGCCGGCCGCGTCCAGCCGGCCGAGTAAGGAGACGCGAGAGGCGGCGGCGCCCCTGGCTGCCGCCTCTCTTTTCTTGGTTCGTCATTCCCGCGAAGGCGGGACTCCATCCGGCCGCAGATCGCGGCGTCGACATGGGCCCCCGCTGCCGCGGGGGTGACGATGAAACAGAAGGAACTGTCCCATGTTGGCCGAACGAGCTGCCTTGCGCGAGATTCCCTTCTATCTGCCGACCGGGGACGAATGCGCCCTGTTCGAGCAGGCCTACCGACAACACCTGCCACTGCTGCTGAAGGGGCCGACCGGCTGCGGCAAGACCCGCTTCGTCGCCCATATGGCGGCGCGGCTGGGCCGCCCCCTCTACACCGTGTCCTGCCACGACGACCTGACCGCCGCCGACCTGACCGGCCGCTACCTGCTGCAGGGCGGCGAGACCGTGTGGACCGACGGGCCGCTGACCCGCGCGGTGCGCGACGGCGGCATCTGCTATCTCGACGAAGTGGTCGAGGCGCGCAAGGACGTCACCGTGGTGCTGCATCCGCTGACCGACGACCGGCGCATCCTGCCGCTCGAGCGCACCGGCGAGACCCTCGAGGCGCCGCCCGAATTCATGCTGGTGGTCAGCTACAACCCCGGCTACCAGAACATCCTCAAATCCCTCAAGCCGTCGACCCGCCAGCGCTTCATCGCCATGGCCTTCGATTTCCCGCCGATCGACGCCGAGACCCGTGTCGTCGCCGCCGAATCCGGGCTGTCGGAAGACCGCGTCAAGCCGCTGGTGCTGCTGGCCCAGCGGTTGCGCCAGATGAAAGGCCACGACCTGGAGGAAGGGGTATCGACCCGCCTGCTGGTCTATTGCGCCACCCTGCTGCGTGCCGGCATCGCCTGGGACGTCGCCGTGCGGGCCGCCATCATCGAACCGCTGACCGACGAGGACGACGTCAAGCACGGTCTGATCGAAGCCATCACCGCCATACTGGGATGATCGGAGGCTGACATGGGCGTCCTCGACTGGCTGGAGCTTGAGGAACAGGTCGGCCGCCGCTGGCACCGCTGGGTGACGCGGGGGACCGAGAGCTATCCCCATCACCCGCAAGCGGCGGTCACCCTGGAGTCGGTGCAGCCCAGCCTGGCTGTGTTCTTCCGGGCGGTGGGCGGCGATTTCGGCGTGCAGATCGCCGGCGCCGCGGCGCGCGGTTCGCAGCACCGGCTGTCCTGGCGCCAGAAGCTGGGCCTGGACGAAGAGCGCCTCGACCAGCCGAGCCTCGATCACACCACCCTGTTCCTGCCCGAACGAATCGGCCTGTTCGCCGAAGCGGAATTGAACCGGCGGCTGTATTTCTGGCTGGCCGCCTTCTTCACCACCCTCGACCGGCTGCCGGCGATCGACGCCGACAGCCCGATCCGCCGCGATCTCGCCTTCCTGCGACAAGCCCACCTGGCCACCGAAGCGGTGCTGACCGCCTGTCCCGGCCTGGTGGCCGGTCATCGGGCGCTGTGCCAAGCGGTCCTGGCGATCCGGCCGCAGCGCGACCTGCCGGCCCAGGAGCGGGCGGTGGAAACGGCGGTGCAAGGGCTGCTGGGCGAACCGGCGGCCGGGCCGCATTGGGCCTTCGTGCAGGACGGCGGTGATGTCGCCGCCTTCGAGGCGACCCTCCATTACAAACCGTTCCTGCCGGTGCCGCTGTGGGGCGAGGCGACCGGCCGGACGCCGGGGACTGCCGAGCATGACGACGAGGCCGCCGAGGACTCGGAACCCGGCGCCGGCGACGAGGCCGAATCGGCCAAGCGGCGCGGCGCGCGGCGCCAGCAGGATCAGGCCGAGCGCAAGGATTCGCTGCTGCTGAACCGCTTCGAGAAGATCCTGTCGCTGGCCGAAATGGTCAATGTCAACCGCGACGTCGATGACGACGACGAAGAGAACGCCAAGAAGGCGGCCGCCGACCTCGACGAGATCGTCGTCGCCAAGAGCCGGAAGAAGCCGGCGGTCAAGCTCCGCTTCGACCTCGACCTGGCCCCCGATGAAGTGGTCGGCGACGCCTTGAGCGGCCAGCATCTGTATCCCGAATGGGATTATCGCCGGCGCGCCTATCACCCGGCCCATTGCCAGGTGATCACCGCGGTGGCCGAGCAGAAAGGGGAATCCTGGGCTCCCGACGACGCGGCGCGCCGCCGCATCCGCCGGGTCCGCCGGCAATTCGAGGCACTGCGGCCGCGCCAGATGCTGATGCGCCGGCAGACCGACGGCGACGACCTGGACCTCGAGGCGGTGGTGCGCTCGCGCTGCGATCTGCTGGCCAGCGGCAGCGGCTCGGATCGCGTCTTCACCCAGTCGCGCAAGATCGCCCGCGACCTGTCGGTGGCGCTGCTGATGGACGTGTCGCTGTCGACCGACGCCTGGGTGCAGAACCGCCGCGTCCTCGACGTCGAGAAAGAAGCCCTGACCACCCTGTGCCACGGCCTCAAGGCCTGCGGCGACGAGCATGCGGTCTATGCCTTCACCTCGCGCCGCCGCACCATGGTCAAGGTGACCACGGTGAAGGACTTCGAGGAGCCGTTCGGCGAGGCCGTCGAGCGGCGCATCGGCGCCTTGAAGCCGGGCTATTACACACGGATCGGCGCCGCCATCCGTCACGTCACCAAATTGCTCGAGGCGCGGCCGCATCGGCACCGCCTGCTGCTGCTGCTGACCGACGGCAAGCCCAACGACGTCGATCATTACGAGGGCCGCTACGGCATCGAGGATACGCGCAAGGCGGTGCAAGAGGCGCGACGGGCCGGCCTCGCCGTCTTCGGGGTGACCGTCGACCGCAAGGCCCAGGACTACTTCCCCATGCTGTTCGGTCGCGGCAGCTACGCCATCGTCGGCGATGTCGGCCGCCTGTCGGCCGCCCTGCCGAAGATCTATCGGCAATTGGTGACGCGATGAACGTCTTGCCCACCTCGCCCCTGCCGGTGACCGAGCAAGCTGTTTCGGGCGAAGCGATTGCGAGCGAAGAGGCGCCGGCCGATTGGGGAGCGCTGTCGGCCTTGCCGGGCAATCCCATGATGTGGGTGCTGATCCTGTCCGAGCTGGTGGTGTTCGGCGCCTTCTTCGCCTCCTTCGCCTTCGCCCGCGCCCTGCATCCGGCGGCCTTCAACGCCAGTCAGGCCCATCTCGACCGCCTGCTCGGCGGCGTCAACACGATGGTCCTGTTGACCAGCGGCTTGGCCGCGGCCCTTGCCGTGCGAGCCCGCGCCGACGGCAAGATCCGTAGCTGCCGCCTGTGGCTGGGCGGAGCGGCGCTGGGCGGTTTCGCCTTCATGGCGGTCAAGCTGGTGGAATATGCCGACAAGGCGTCGCAGGGCATCGGCATCGAGACCGACACCTTCTTCACCCTGTTCTATCTGATGACCGGATTCCATTTCCTGCATGTGGCCCTCGGCATCGTCTTCCTGGGCGTCGTCGCCTGGCGCTGCAGCCTGGAGAACGTCGAAACCGGAACCGCCTTCTGGCACATGGTGGACCTGATCTGGGTCCTGCTTTATCCGCTGGTCTATCTGATCCGATGAGGGCTGATCCGATGAGTGCCCCGATGCTGTCCTCTCGCCTGCGCCTGATCACCTGCTGGGCCACCCTGATCGGCCTCACCGGTCTGTCCCTGACCGCATCCGATGCGGCGACGGTCGGCGCCGTGCGGCCGCTCGGCCTGCTGCCGGTGGCCCTGGTGCTGACCGCCGGGCTGTTCAAGGCGCAGCAGATCCTGTGGTGCTATCTCGGCCTGGGCACCTCGACCGCGGCGTGGAAGGCGAGTTTCGTCGCCTTCCTGCTGTTCCTCTGCACGCTGATCTTCGGCGCCTATTGGCTCGGCCTGGTGCTGGCCCGGTAACGCCGCGCCGGCGCGTCAGGCGGCGCGCTGCTGCCGGTCCGCCACCAGCGGCACCGCGACCGAGAACACCGACCCCTTGCCGGGTTGCGACCGCACGGACACCGGATGGGCCAGGAGTTGCGACAGGCGGCGAACGATGGCCAGGCCGAGCCCAAGACCCTGACTACGGTCGCGCTCGGCGTTGCCGAGCTGGGTGAACTCCTCGAAAATATCGGCCAGGCGGGATTCCGGTATGCCGATTCCGGTGTCCCACACCTCGATGGCTAGATGCGGGCCGCGCCGCCGGCAGCCGACCAGGATGCGCCCCTGCTCGGTGTAGCGCACCGCATTGGCCACCAGATTCTGCAGGATGCGGCCGAGAAGCGCCGGGTCGCTGCGGACCGTCGCCCGGCAGGGCACGACCATCAGGTCCACCTGTTTTTCCCCGGCGGTCGGCCTGAACTCGGCGGCGGCGCGGTGCAGAAGCTCGTTCACCGCAAAGGTCTCGACCCGCGGGACGACCACCCCGGCATCCAGCTTCGACATGAGCGGTAGCCGGTCACCGACGGCACCCTGGCGATGGATTGCTACGCCTTCGGTTGCGGGAGGCGTTGCTTGAGGTCATCGATGGCGGCGAGAATCACTGCCAGATTGGTCGCCGCGGTCTCGCTCACTTGCCGGAACTGTGCATCGATCCCGGCGAAGCGAGCATCGATCCCGTCGAAGCGAGCATCCTGCGCCTTGAAGCCGGCCGCCATCTCGGCGCGAATGGCCGGGATCTCTGCCTCAAGGCGCGACAGATCGGCCTCAAGACGCGACAGATCGGCGCGGACCTGGCGAAGATCCACCTGCATTCCCTTCATCTGCTCGCCCAGAAAGTCCAGACTGATCTCGCCCATGGAGGTTCCTCGACACCGCCGATAATCTAACACGAATCCTGTGCCCTCGCATCCGGTCAGCGGAAGGTGATGGCCAGGGTCGAGCTGCTGCCCGAGGTCGGCACACAATTGGTAGCCGCCGTATTCATGTCGATACTGGCCAGATTCGACCCGTTGACGCTGGCCCCGACCACGTCGGCCAGCGCGCTGGAGGTGGTGGTCAACAACTTGACGCAGGCATCGGCGGGCAGGACATAGCTGACGATGAATTCGTCCTTCGGCCCAGCCCCGCCGCTGGAGCTGGCCGGAGCGACGGCGATTGCCGAGCCGAACATCGAGGTCAATCCGGCGCTGCTGCGCACCAGCGGGGCCGGGGCGATTTTCGCGGCGGCCAATTGGGCGGCACTGATGCCGGTATAGTCGCTCCCGGCCTGGTAATAGGCAGACCGGATGTTAGCCACCAGCGACATCAGATTGGCGATTTCTGAATTGGTCTTGGCACTGCTCGAGCTGGTCTGGAAGAAACCGACCACGCCGACCAGGGTCAAGGTCCCCACCACCACGGCCAGGGCGGTATCCGACAGGCCACCGATGGCACCAGCCTGCCGCCTATGGCGCTGCCACAGGGAAGGGAAGCCCCTCTCTTCCGGGGGCATCTCCGGCCACGCGGAAGTATTATTGGACCGGCTCACCCGCATTGACCGCCTCCAACACCAAGCACATTTCACCCCTGCATGAGGATAACGGATGTTGACAGTATTTTCCATATTGGAAAACACGCATCGCTCGAATTGGCTACCGCACCCGCTGCGAGACCACCGGCACCAGTTGGCCCCATGAGTCGATCGGAGGAATGGCCGACACCTGAGGTTGCCCGGCAAAATAGCCCCGGGTGGAGATCTTCAGGCTATGGTCGGTCCAGCCGGCCGAAGGCCCGCCGCCGGCCAAATCACCCAAGCTGAGGGCGACACTGGTGGGGTTGATCGTAAGCCCCGCGACAAAGGTCGACACGGAGCTCCCGTCCGTCACGGCAGCCAACCACGGCATGGCCAGCGCGGTGTAGCCAGCCGGCAGGTACAGCTCACCGGCTGGAACGGCCGTACCGCCGGTGGGCAGACAAGTGGTGCGCAAGCACCAGTCCACGGCCGCCTTCTGATAGATCAGCATGGCCGCCGCCACGACTTCGGCATTGGGAGCGTCCTTGGCCACCGGCGTAGCCGGCGGGACGACGAATGCGTAATAGCCGATGGCTGCCAACAAGGCGCCCAGCATGAGGACGACGATCATTCACCTGCCTCCCTCAGAAGCCACCGGACAATTGCTGCTGCACAGCGATGATGCCGAGCTGGATCCAGGCGATGACCGACGCCACAGCCACCATTCCGCCGACTTTCAGAATGTCGCCGACTGCGTTCAAGGTATCGACGCTCTGTTTCACCCATTCCGTAGCGATCCGTCGTAGCGCGTCATCGACGTTCCCCATCGCAGCATAGATGCGTAAGTCTTCGATGATTTCCCGGTCGGGGAATTGGTGTCCCGACAGATGGAGAGACTCGCCCAGGTCATAACCTGAATTGAGGAAGTAGAGAGTCGCATCGATGCGTTCCCGCAACCACGGATTTGCCGTGGACCGCAATCGGCGCAACGCCTCCGGCAACGGCATCCCGGCCCGAAGAAAGGCCACCAGCGCCGTCAGGAAACTGGTGCCGAGCACCAAACGATAAAAGGACCATGGGGGAAAGGCGTCGAAGCGCACGCGCCACTCGCCGGTCCACCGTGGCAAGGACCACAGCGACAGCAGGAAGGCGCCGACGGCAAGCGCAGCAGAAGGAAGCATGCCCGTCCCCACCAGCCGGGACAAGGTCGCCAAGCTCGCCCCCATGCCGCTCCACTGCTCCATCGGCTTGATTGCCGCAAAGGCAGGAATCGCCTCGACGCTGAAAATCCACATCAAGATGCACAGCAAGAGACCAAGAAAGGCCGGGTAGGTCGCCGCGCTCACCACCGCGCCGACCATGCGCCGCGACGAGTCGATGAGACCGGCGGCATCTTCCAGGGCCTGCTCGAGATCGCCGGCCCCCGCCTCGACGATCATCCACTCACGGCTCGGCACCCAACTCGCCAAGGCGGCGCCGAAAGAGCGGCCGTCATAGACAGCTCGGCGCCACGCCTCGACCACCAGCGCCAGCGGTCGGCGAGGTTGGCTGCCGTTGCGTGAGGCGAATTGCCAGATCGCGTCGAGGGCACGGGGCAAAGGCATGCCGGTGCGAGCAAGACTTGCGAGTTTCCTGTAAAGACGGGCCCTTGCGCGCGCAGATAATGACGCCCGCGCCAGAAAGACACCAATGTCGAAATGGTCGAATCGAAGACCGGCTGTGCCCGACCGGTCACTCATGGGGCGATCAGTTTGCCGATCTTGTATTCGGCCTGTAGTGGATCGACAATTCCTTCTGCTATCTTATCCAGGACATGGTGGAAGAAGGTTCGCCCTTTCAGGGCAGTCACCCAGTAGTGCATGGCCGTTTGGCGCTCGCCTGTGCAAAGCAGGTCGAGAAGCGTTTGATCCGGGCAGATCATTTCGGCGATGACCGTGCGGCCGCTGTAGCCACCGCGACAGGAAGCGCATCCCTGTCCTGGCAACCAAACCGTCGGATCGTCAAGCAAGTCGCCCAGGCGCATGGCGAGGTCGACCGGCAGATCGGCCTCGCCCAAGCTCACTTGCCGACGGCAGTGGTGGCAGAGGCGGCGCACCAGCCGCTGCGCAATCAGTCCCCGGATCAGCGATGGATCGCGTAGCTTGTATCCCTCGACGCCGATATCCATCAAACGCGGCACGATGCCCATCGCATCATTGGCATGCAAGGTGGTCAACACTTGATGCCCGGTCATGGCCGCCTCGAAGGCGTGGTGCGCGGTGGCCGGCGTTCGCACCTCGCCGATCATGATGCGGTCCGGGTCGCTGCGTAGCGCGGCAGCGATGGCTTCGGTATAGGCGGCGTCGCGATCGTCGTCGCTCCGCATATTCGAAACGGGAAGCTGTACGACGCCGTGTATGCGGTATTCGGGGGGATCCTCCACCGACAGGATGTTCTCACCCGGGCACCGTTCCACAATGTGCCTCATCAGACGTTCGAGGGTGGTGGTTTTCCCGGAACCGGTGGGGCCGGAAATGATCACCATTCCAGTCTGATTCTCGGTGAAATCGATCAGCGTCTTGACCTGGTCCTTGGAAAAGCCGAGCTCCTCGATCGTGTGGCCAGCGGCATGGCCGGTGTAGAGGAGCCGCATTACCAGATGCCGCCCGCTGTACCCGACTGGATTGAATTGCAGGCGAACCGCCTGAACGCCCTCCGGGAGGCCGGTCATGATCCGGCCCGCCTGATAACCGAAAGGATCGTAGCTGGCGTCCGCGGTCCCTCCTTCGGCGGCCAAAGCATAAGCGGTCATGCAGAATTGGCGGCCGTGCTCAGCCCGCCAGTTCCTTGTTGCTCCAGCGCTGGCGCCCGGCATCGGCTGCAGTTCACCGTCCACCCGGAGCCGCAAGGTCGCTACGTCATCTTCCACCACCAGATGGACGTCACTTGCCTGGAATCGCGCGGCAAGCTGGAGAAGCTCCTGCACCTCGCGCTGCATCGCCGTATCGACACGGAGCGTCTTGCCGCCCATGGACCATTCGCGTTGGCCGTTGGCACCCGAATAAAGGCTTCGCAGCGACCCGAGGTCGACATGCTCCGGTGTCTTGGTCTGAAAGCCGAGGCGGCGCGCCAGGGCCATCAGCCCGATGACATCGACGTCATCGGCGTGTGAGCGCGATACCAGGCATCGTCCGTCGGAGAAGATCGCCACCTTGTCGCGCAGGACGTCGCTGGCGCGTACGGGCCCACCATCGCGGGTGACCAGTTCTCCGTCATCGGGACGAAACTTCATGGTTGCCCCCTGGTTGGCAAGATACCGAGTTCGTACGGGGATTGTGCGCCCCGACGGACCCGGACCGTGTCGGGGAGGATGTCGATAACCTTGAGATCATTGGGTAATATCGCTCCGGCCCGCACCTCTTTCGTTTCACCACCGGAAAAGGCAAGCGAAGCAACCAAGTCATGGCCGACCTTGTGAATCCGCCGGACCAATGGATCGCCGGTGACGCCTTTTGCCTCCGGAATTTCTCTGGTAGGGGGGCCGCCGTTCACGACGGCAAGGCCGACAGCCGATTGAAGGACTGGCTCACCGTTCAGCTCGCGCAGCTTCTTCTGTAGCTCCGCCCGCTTGATGTCGAGTTCCAGGATGGCGAGCTCGGTCTGGCGTTCTCCAATCTGCCGCAACACGCCCGGAAGCGGCGCGGCATCCGGGGCGCCGATCGGTTCCGCCCTTGGCGACGGCATGCCGGCTGCCTCCGGCGGCGGCGGATGTCGCGGCAGCGTTGCTGCCGCTGAATTCGCCCCGATGGCAGGGCCGGCCGCTGCAATTCCCCCCGGACCGCCTTCCGCAGCCGCGGGAGCAACCCCGCCGACGAGCGAATGAGCCAGCAGGCCGAGCAACCAGGCGCGTGTGTCACCGTACATAGGCTTTCCCTTTCACCTTCCAGCTGTTGCCCTGCCAAACAACTTCCTCGACCACCAGCGCCGGTATCGGCCCCAGGACTCCGGCCAAGATGGTTGGCGGTAGCTTGGTCGAAACGGAGAGCTTCAATTCGCGAAACATCGGAGCGACCGGCTCGCCGGCTGGGCGGCCCGGAGCTGTGGCCGCCGCCGGCACCTCGCTGAGCTCGCTATCGAACAGATAGTCCTGAGCGGCGCCCCAGACCCGCCGCCGCAGCCTCTCGGCCGTCCATGGCTGTTCATCGAGATCTCGGGGCTGGACGGCTTGCGAGCGAGGAAGGGAGACGCTCAGGCGATCCGGCGACGTCGCCCGCCCCGTGTCGGAAAGCCAGGACAACGTCCCCCAATGGCGGCGATAGACTGCCAAACCGCCATCGGCGCCGCAGGAGGCGGTCTCCAGGTCGTAGCCGGGAATGGTCCTGGTTTGCTCGATGGACAGCTGGCAATTGCGCATGAGGCCTGCCGTTTGCGGTTTGCCTTGCCAAGGAGGTGCCGGTGGCGGGGGCGCCACCGGCACCTCCGGCACCGCCGCAGGTGGCGGATTGGCACTCGGCGCCAGCAGATTCCAACCGGCCAAGCTCACGGATGCGAGCCCCAGCCCGACCATCAGCGGCATGGAGGGCAGACGCGCTACCGGGCGCAGGCGCGCGTCGCCCCCCGTTCGAATCAGTTCCGCCGCGACATCGCACCGGGCCCCCGGGATCTGCCACTCGGCCGGAGCGAAGACAGCGTCCCATCCGCCGTCCACAAGCTCGTCCTGCAATCGCTTCGATGCCTCCGCCTCGGAGGCGAAGAGCAGGTCTCCATCCGGCATCACGGTGTCCTTGCGAACCACCACATAGAGCCATGCCTCGCCTGCTTGGAAAACGCCGACCCAGGATCGTTCCTCAACCGCGTTGGCCAACGAAGCCGCGGCTGCCCGCATCCCCACCCGATGGCCAACCCGCTTCTGCCCAAGACCGAACTGTGGCGTGCCGCTGCGGCGGACGCAGAGCAGATCGGCACCGAGTTCAGCCCGCGCCGCAACGATGCGGGCCTCGCGTGCCGCCATTGCCGCCGTCGGTGCAGGCTGCCAAAACAGGCCGGCCGCCAGCCGCTCCTTGCCGATCCGCACGGTTCCTGCCGAGCTTGGCATTTAGCGCGTGGCCTCGGCCGAGCGGGTGAGGACTTGCGGCGTCATCATGATGACGATCACCGACTTGCTCCTTACTGTCTGGATGCTCCCCCCAAAAATGGACGGCCCGATATCCGGCAGTCCAGTGTTGGCCAAATTGTCGGCAGCAGACTGGTATCCGGCCAGCACCAGCAGATCGCCGCTGCGCATCAACGCTTCCTGAAGAAACGAGCGCAGGTTTACATCGGGAAGTTGGACCTGCGTGCCGTTCGAACTGAAGAGTTTGAGTTCCTTCAGATCGGAAAGGCTGAGCCCGTACTGGAGCAGCACTTCCCCGTCGTCGAGCACGCGAGGCAGGACCTGCATATTGAACCCGGTGATCAATGTCGCCGGCGTGATTTGTGTCTGTGTGGTCCCGCTGACGCCGCTGGCCAGGGTGGTCGCCGTCGAGGCCACGTAGCTTTGTTGCTCCGCCACCGATACCGGGGCCGCCCGTCCATTGAGCGTCGTCACGCTGGTTTCGGTCATCAAGGTAACCCGGCCCATGGTCTGCAGCGCATCGATGACGGCACGCGTGGCATTTGCCGGATTGGTTCCGGTCGCCCAGTGCCCCTTGTTGGAAGTTGGGTTCTGCAGCGCCTGAACCAGATAGGAAGCAGCCGTTCCGCTGGTCACCGTCAGCGGTGCCGGACCGCTGAGATTGAACGCGTATTGCCCCGCCAGTTGTTGGAAGACAACGCCCAGATCGAGGCCAAGATCGTAGCTGTCATTAACCTCGACCCGCAGAACCTTGACCGAAATTGTCACTTGGCGGGTGATCCGGGCGTTCTGCTGTTGGATATAGTCAGCGACCCGCCGCATGGTCAGCGGCGGGGCGATCACCGTGACGGTTCCGGTCGCCGGCGACATGGCGACTTTGGCGCCCGGCGGAAGCATCGCCTGGATCGTCTCCTTGACGTCATCCCACAGCTTGATGGTTGTCTCGTTTGCCGTGTCCTGCAGCATCGACCCGGTCGACGCAACATTGCCGGACCCGGTCGAAGCGGTTGCCGCGCCCCCGCCCGTCGTATTCACACCGGAGCGGACAATCGAAGTTGACGGCAGGGCGGCCAGGGTGAAGGTGCGCACCTCATGCCGGAAGAGACGGATCTGGCCGCCTCGATACTCCCATTGCAGCCCGAAGAAGGTGGCGACGCCATCGAGCAGTCCGGAGAGCGGGCCGTTCCATGCCAGCGTCATTCCCGTGGGTGCATGCGCTGCGCCGATCGTCGGCAGAGCACCGAGCGCCGCCTGGCCACCGGTACCGGCCGAAACCGTCGTCGGCGCGTCCAGCCGTTCCTCGAGCGCCACCTGAAGTCCCGTCTGTGTCGTGATCTCGGCCGCGATCTCGCGAAGCTCAAGCGGCACGCCCATGCTGTTCAGCACCACCGCAGCCGAGGCTTCCGCAGCCGGCGGCAAGGCATCCCCATTTGCCCTCGGGATACTCCGACCACCGACCCAAATGCCGTCATGTATCGCTACCGTTCCGGCCTTCTGAATCGACGCCGGAGAACCTGCCTCGAACGCCGCCGCTTGCGCTTCGCGACTGCGTCGCTCGACCGCGTCCCTGCTCGCCTCTGGCATCTGACAAGCGGTCAGGCCGATCGAGATCAAGCCAAGAGTCGACAGGACGACCGAGCCCGCCCTCACCGGCCTTCTCCCGACAGCACGACGAGCACACGATTACCTTTGTAGAAATGGGCCAACGGGGCCGGCGCCACTTCGGCAAATCCCTCGAAAAGCTGTACCGCCGCCGCGGTGAAGTCTCCGGAGAAGGTCGCCGAGGCATCAAGCGGATACTCGTGCGACGACTGCCAGACCACCGTCCACCCGGCGCGATCGCCCCACTCTTTCAGCACGTCGCGTAGCAGCCGACCAGATGCAGCGATCCATAGCTCCTCGGTGAGCTGGGTTGCGCTCACGACGGGAGCCGGGCCTTCCGCCATTCTTGCCGGCTCCGATTCCGGGAGTTTTTCGGGCAGGACATTCTGGCTCGGCAGCAGCGGCACCGGCGCCCCCTGGGACACGGACGTCGCCGGCGCCGAGACTGCCGGCGCTTGTTGCTCGACCGGCTGCCCGGCCGACGCTGCGGTTCGCAGCGTGTCGACGGCAGTGACAACGGCCGGCGAGGACGCCGCCACCAGGCACAGGGTCAAGGCGCTCTCGGCACCCGTCGCGTATCGCTTCTCGCCGACCAGCTCTCTGGCAGCCAGTTCGCGCTCGACCACAGCAAGGCGGGAGGCGACGAAATGTCGCATGGCGGGATCGGTCGTTGCCGGCACCAAGATCAGCAACTGGCTTGCCGGCTGCGAATGGACCAGGGAGGCCAAGCGGTCCAACCGTTCTGTCTCTTCGGGCAGCAAACGATTCGACCGGGGTTCGAAGCGCAGGCGTAACTCGTCAGCTTCGCCGAGCAAGGGTGCTTCGATAGTGGCGGGCCCAGCAGTGTCGGCTGGCGCCGCGCTGACCGATGCCATGGCAAGAACCGGGTAACTCCGCGGGCACAGCGGGGCGAAGGCCAACGCGAAGCCGATCCCTGCGACCTTGCCAATGCCTGACCATCGTCCCATTGGTTCCTCGCCCTCCTCGCGTCCCGCTATTGCCGACGACCGGCAATGGCGGCCGGGTTGCTTCCCATGGCTGGGTTCTTCATGGGCCCACCCCAGACCTTGCCTGGCTCGGGTATGTTGGAGCCGATTTCGACCTCGGCCGGCCGGCCTCGCGGCCCGATCTGCCGGACACAGACGATTCGGCTGCCGTTTCGCAGGGTGAAATCGCCGACCCCCTCGGCGATGAGGACATTGCCCCGCGGCCCAGACGTGCGGGTATTGACCACGGTGTCCACCCCATCCACCAATTGATGAACCACCGGACGCGGGATCGAGTCGCTTTGCTCGCCAAAGTCGAAATAGGTGAAGACGCCGTCTTCAAAGACATGTTCGGGAGCGATCTGCGCATCGACCTCCCGCCGCGCATACATCTTCATGTCGAAGCGAAGCTCTTCTGGCCGGAAGACCAGCCGACGCAGATAGTCCGGCATGCCTTGCGGCATCCCGGCGCCCGAGGATTCCGTGCCGCCGGTCGACACAGTCTCGGCCAAGGGGCCCTGGCCTCCCCACGCCGCCGCGCCGTCAACGACGTCGCCGCGGGTGGCGTCGACGTAGACGGTGAGGTCGGTGACCTGCGTGGAGTTCCATGTCTCCGAGCGCAAATAGAAGTTGTAGACGTTGCCACTCGCCCCAAGAACGGTGAGATTACTGTCCGCACCCGCATTGCGCGAGCGCACCGCGACGATATTGGACCGAATCTTTTTAGCCTCGAAGACGACGGAATCACCTAAATAATACTCATTGATCCGCTCCCAACTCGGCAATAATAATGTCGTCACCATGAAATCCCTTGTCCGGACGCTCATGATAAAATCAGGATGCCACATATAATGAACGATCCCAGGAGCCGTCTGACCTGTCGCCGGAGAAGGCTTGTCCCAGCTTCTCTGCAGCGTTCCCAACGGTAACGAAGGACTGCGCTCCATTGTAGGAAACTGGCCGCGGGATTGCTGGTCGATGGAGGCCTCGGTGCTATTGAGCACTGGGGATGGCAGGTTCGGCTGCGACCAGTTCGCGCCAACACCGCTCCCCGAGTAGGTCGGGGGTGTCCCAGGCAGCGGCGAGGGGGCGGTCCGGGGCATCGACGGACGTGCCGTCACAGGAACGTTGGGAACCGTCCCCTGCGCAAGGGCTGGAACGGCCCACAACATGACCACAGCACTAATTATCGATGCTCGCGAGAACAACATTACCTTCTCGCCGTTACAGAATATGACAACACAACGAATCCCAATGGATTCATGTAACGATCTTCCCAGCTTATCTCCCTCTTCACGTAAGTAATCGTCATAGACGCAACCCACAGCCCTTCGTCTATCTTCCGATCTGCTGCATCGAAGTCACTAGTGGAAAACTCAACCTGCCAATAACCTTCAGCAATCTTGCTTACCCGATGAATCGCGACTGTGCGGACCAAGCGTTTTTGCCTGACTTCTTCGAATTTCGGCGCAGTCTCGGCGACGAACCGGCGATACTCATCGGCGTCCGAGCGATGTGCCACCAGACCTTCACCACCCCAGCGCCGGCGCATTTCTCCTTCATCCAAGACGACTTCCTGCCGCGCCAGAACGTAGTCGCGCACCAACATCTCGGTCATCAGTTCGAAGCCGGCGGTACCCTTCGAGAAAGGTTCGACCTTGACGATCTGCTCGCCCTTGTCCTTGAAGGTGAGCAGCATCGGCTCGACCCTGACCAGCGGAGACAGACCGGCAAGCGCCGAACCGAGGACGATGTTCAAGCAGAGGCTGAGAAACATGCCGATGGCAAAGGCCCGGGCCGTCCACAGGTATCGGCGGCCCTCCAATGCCGGCACATCGCGCTCGGCCGGATAGGCGCCAAGGCGATCACCCGGCGGTGGGCGCGTCCCGCCCTCCGGCCGTGCGGCCGACTGACAACGAAACCGCAGCGGGTGGAAGGAACTCATACCCTGCGCCACGCCGATTGCCGGATTTCGTAGCAGGCGCAGGGACTTTGTTTGAGTTCGTCGCGATCGGGGCCGATCCCGATCGGTTCGGATAACATCGAGCTACAGCTTGGAACCAATGTCAGCAGCATCAGCCCCGCCGCCACTCGCATGCAAGTAGCGCCGGTGCGGCGGAATAGGCGTCGACCGATATCGCGCATGGTGAGTCCCTCCCCTTACCATCACCGAGCGATGCCCTGAGGGGCATAGCCCAGCTTTCGGGTTGCCTCGATCTCGAGCAACGATGCGAGCATTGCTTTCAGGCTGGTCAATTGATCGAGTACAGCCATCGAGGCAGCGGTATCCGCAGCCAGGTCGGCTCGCAGGTCGGTGGCCGATGACGCCTGGGTCACCAGCAATTGCGCCCGCGATGGGGCCATCGAAAGGCTTTCTCTGGTGTGCATGGCCAGAGCGTAGCCATCTTCCAGGGCCCTTCGGTGCAGCGCGGCCAGGCGCTGTCTGACCTGCGCCGCAGCCGAGGTTGCCGGGATACCCGCGGCTGGGGTCGCGACCTTGGCGACGAACGCCGACGCGTCCTGGAATGACGCGATCTTGCCCGCTCCCGATGCCGCGGAGGCAATTGTCGGATTGGCGATCTCCGGTCCCGCTCCGCGCAACCCATCGACGACGCCGAGTCGTGTAAAATCGAGCTTCGACAACGTGCCGAAACGGCCAATCCTGCGCGACAAGTCATCAACTTTAGCAAGCAGTTCCATCGCATACGACAAGGCTGACGCCGTCTTGGCGGACCGTTCGGACAGACGGGCGATTTCTTCCGGATCCCAGGCCGCGTCTTGAGCAAGGGCGAGTGACGGGGCGAGCAGGACCAGGGCCAGAAGCAGGCCCAGCAATGTGGGAGGCATCTTCATTGGGGCCACCCCACGGAAACAAAGCGCAACGCCCCGGGATCCGCCTGCACATCGGCCACCCCTTGGCGGAGCGTCGTCACTGTGCCGGCCAGCGCCGCCTGTTGGGCCGCGTTGAAACCGGCGGCGTCCAGTGCCGCGAGTTGCCGCTGCTGCCCACTGAATTGGTCGAGAAAGTTGGCCTCCGCGGCCTGCGCGGCGGGTCCCGCGATGTCGAACCCGCGCCGCTGGCTGACTTGGGCGAGTCGCTGGTCGAGACTGTCCTTCGCCTGTTCGGCGGCCTGCCTGAGCGGATGCCAGAAGCGAACCAGTTTGTCGTCCTCCAGCCAAGCGGCGAAGCTGTCTTGCAGTGCGTTTGGCACGCTCGCGTCGTAATTGCCTTGGGCATCGAGGTACCACGCCTGATTTGCTACGGTGCCGAACGCAGCTGAATTGGCTTCGAGGGCGGTAACGACGGATTGCGCCGCCGACGCCGCTGCCTGGAGCTTGGCCGCATAGTCTTTCCAGCCAGTCCGGTCGATGGCCAGTAGCTGACCTTGGACGGCGTGAAACGCGGCTGATCCGTCGGTGAATATCTGCCCGAGAATTTGTCGCGCCGCGTCTGCATCGTTCTGCCGAAACAGATCGGCCAGTCGGTCACTGTCGATGGTATTGGCCAAGCCGGCGTATTGGGCCAGCATCACTGCGGCCGCATGTCGTTCGTTGTGCAGATTGACCAAAGCGGCGACGGTGACATCCATGTCACCCACCGTCGCCCGCGCCTGGCGCAAGTGATCCAGGAGCCCCGCTTTCGACGCCAGCGATACCGCCGAGATAGAGGTGCCCGGCGAAGCAGGCGGCACCGGGAGACGGCCTAGGGTAGCCGTCGCGTGGAGGGCCGCCGCGGTCGCTTCGGCAGCCGCCCAGGATGCCATGATCTGTTGCAGCCCGCCGATACTGTCGAACAGGGCCTGCTTGGTGGCGCTGTTGGCGGCGATATCGCCGCGGGCATTGGTTACCCGCGAGGCCAAGGCGATCTGTTGGCCGCCATCGACAGCGATGCCTGGCAGGCGCGCATAGGTATGCAGGGCACTCGCCAAGGCATCGAGGTTTTCGTCGGTCGCAACGTCGGCGCGTTGTTGCGCCCGCCCAACGCGTTCATCCGGTGACACCGCATCGAGACTGCCCGGCTCGAACAGAGCCCCTTTCAGGATCTCGGAGACCGCCCGCGGATTGACCAGATCGGCCGGCTTGAGCGCGACCGGAAGCATCGTCTGCATGCTGCTCAAGTCAGTGGAAAGGGTCCCCGGAAGGCGCCGCAACTCATTGGATAGAGGGCCGCCCGGACCGAAGCCGTTCCACAGCTCGGAATAGCCTTTGGCGATGGCTGCGTACTGCCCGACCTCTTGCCAGGCCTGTTCCGCTTGGTCGAGATAGTTGTCCAGTTTCACCGCATCGGCGACCGGACAAGGAGAAGGGCAGCATAAGGGGTGGATGGGATGGGCGGCGCAGAACGCGGCGGAAGCCGGTGTCGCGCCACCCATCATCAGCAGGGCCGCAACGATCGCCATGGCTCGCCGAAACCGTCGCCGATCCGCCCGCTGCACGGCACCCATCGCCGGTCAATTCCTGCCGGCTGCGGAAGCGGCAGTCGCCGATCCGCCGGTCGCGCTCGAAGCGACGCCCGAACTGGCCACCGGATCCATTTCGGCAAGACGGGCCGCCGACTGCACCTCGAGCACGGCGGCCATCAACGCCTGCACCTGCGCCAATTCGTCGTGCATCGCCAGCATGACCGCGGTATTAGCGGCAAGGTCGCCCCGCAGGTCATTGGCCGCCACCGCCTTGGCCGCCAGTTGGGCGGTTCGGTCGGCCATTTGCGAGACTTGCTGGCGCGCGTTGAGCGCCATGGCGTAAGCGTTGGCCGCCGCCTCGCCTGCCAACATGTTGCGTGCCTTGCGAGTCAGACCGACTGTGGTCACATTGGCATTTTGGGCAACGGTCAATTCATTCCTCACCCAGGCTTGGGCCGAGGCGAAGCTCGAGAAGTCTGGCTTGGCAGTGGCGCCACCGAGTTGCCCCTTCAGCTTGTCGGCTTCAGCCAGCACGCTCTGAAAGCTGTTCGCCGCCTGTTGTCCGGCCGCCAAAGTCGACTGCACGGCACTCGACGTGGATTGCGCCGATGCGAGCAAGTCAGTGACCGGCGGACCGAATTGGCTGATTCCGCTTTGTGACAAGGCTTCGTCGAACAGCAGGGTCGGTATTCCCTCTTGCCCGACCGTTTTCACGATTCCCTGGACCTGGGTCAGCATCGCGTTGAGCTGTTCCACCTGTTGGGCCGCCGCCTTCACGTTGTCCGCCGCCTCGGCAATCGCGGCCACATCGATGACCGGCACGCCTTGGGCGATCGCCGGCAGCGGACAACTCAGCCAGAGCGCGCAGAAGGCGGCCATCCAGCCGCCGAGGACGTCAGGAGCCCTTGACATAATGGCGGACCCAGTCTTGCCCGAACTTTCGCTGCAGTTCGCTGGCGAAAACGACGCTTTCGCGTCCGGAAGCAAATATTCGCAGGAGAGGCCCCAAGGCAGTCAGGTCGGTGTCCAAGACTACCGACTCGCCGGTGGCGCGCTTGACCAGGACCGAACGTTTCAAGCGTCGCGATATCGGCAATGAGCCCTTGATATAGGACCACTCCGTATCGGTCAGCGACCAGTCAGCGTAGTCTTCCTCGCGCGCCTGCATGTTGGGAAAGAAGAAGACGGTCTGGCATTGGCCGCGAATGGCCTCCCCCATGCCTGCCTGGGCGATGGCCTCCGGCCGCTGAAAGGCCGAAATGACCGCCGCACCCCGCTTGCGATACTCCTGCAGCATGGTCAGGTAGTAGGTACGAAACATCGGGTGCCGAAGCATCGGCTCGGTTTCGTCAATGAAGATGAAGGCCGGCGCATTGAGTTCGGCAATGGTGGCACTGCTGTCCGGTTAAAACGCGAATAGATTCAATTGGTTAGTTATTTGCGAAGTATCGGGTTTGTATTCGTTGATGGTAAGCGCTTGTTTCATATCGATTTTCTCGAAGAGGGTGACAGAAAAAATCTGTAGCAATGTG